>SLCY01000012.1 GCA_007125585.1 Bacteroidales bacterium | reverse complement strand
GCAGGCCGTGAATACCTTCGTTCCATCGGTTTGGAAAACACAGAGATAGATGGCCTGTCACTGCTTGGGATCTCTTGTATCGCCAACTTGCTGTCTGCGATAAAAACAGCCAAATATTATGAACTGACAGATGAAGATGTGGTATTGTCTGTTGCTACCGACTCAGCTGATCTCTACCGTTCGAGGCTCGCAGAACTCAACGAAGAAAGGGGCAGATATGTCGAAAGGCAAGCCATCAAGGATTTTGAGAAGTGCCTGATGGGCTGCACAACTGATCACATGAAGGAGTTGAACTACCTGGACCGCAAGGCCATTCACAACCTGAAGTATTTCACCTGGGTTGAACAGCAGCAGAAAGATGTGGAAGACCTCAACCAGCTTTGGTACGACCGAAAAATATGGCCTGCCCTTTTCAACCAGGTAACCCTTTGGGATGAGCTCATCCAGGAATTCAATGACCGTACGGGGGTATTGAAGGAATTGAGAGATTGAGGAACGAAAGTTGGACACCATATCAAACAACGCATTGCCCTGGCCCCTGCTGACGTGACTTTCGCTGCTGGACCGTAATGCCGGGTCATAGCTGTCATCCGTTACCGACCGCAGAAAGGGCATCCACGCCTCCATGAACTCGTGAAAGTGTGTCTCCATGGGATTATGCCCGGCATTTTCCAGCAAAACAAGCTCTGTTTCCGGCATTCTTTCCAAGCCAGGGCGCCTCGATTTATGGGGCACCCAGCTATCCGAATCCCCCCAAATGGCGATTGCAGGCACACTGAGGTCGGAGGCATCCAGATCGGCAAGCTCCCGGTGATAAGCAGCGGCTGAAAAAATTGCCCGGGCCGTACCCGGTATGGACAAAGGTTCCAGATAAGCTGACACCTGGTAATCTGTGGGTTCAACACCATAGGCCGATGTCAATAAACGCTCCACCCTCCTCTCCCGGATAAACCATTCTTCAGCCAACTCACCAAAGACAAAACGCAGTGGTGAAAGCCGCAATAACAGGTTTGTTGGCTGCTCCGTCCTGGGTAGCTCAGGAAAAAGTGCGGCAGAAACAAACGTGACACTCTCAAGATCTTCAGGATACATGAGCGCATAAGCCTGGGAGACAGCCCCACCCATGGAATGCCCTGCAAGATGCCAGCGCCGGCCGGGAAACTCCTGCTGAACAAATCGGTGCAATCGTTCCGCATGCGCTGTGATCGACTGATTGATCTTGTACGACTTATCACTATAACCGAAAGGTGGTACATCAATGGCCACTATCGCAAAACCCAACGTGTTCAAACTGTCTGCCACCTCCTGCCAGGAAAAAGTGGATGCGCCAAACCCGTGCACCAGCAAAATATTTTGTATGGGCGACTGCTCCTCCACCTCCCAATACCGGTAATGGATTCGGATCCCATCCAGATCGGTAAGATGACTGTTTTTGAACGGGAATTCCATCCCATAAAGGGAAAAGACCATCAAAAACAAAGCCGTCAAAGAAAATGGTTTCTTAAGGTTCATGGCTTACTTCAAAGAATCGAATAACATGACGAATAGCATATCAATTCATTTTTTTTATTCAGTCATCCCATCCTAAATGATAACAAGTCAACCGCTTTGCAATATTCACCTATTCAAATATACACGACAATTTTCAATTGATACACGGCCGGCCGGCAAAACCAGATACACATTGCCTTATTTTCAGTAGAAAGTTACAAAAAACAACCATGGTTTGCATAAAAATTAATAAATTGGTCAAATAAGCAGCTAGTTATGGTTACCGGTAAAATAAGCGCAGGCTTTTTATTCGAATGCACCCAATGTGGAAAGCATTATGACCCCAACGGTCAGGTTCTGTACCTGTGTCCGGCCTGCAGCCGGGACAATACACCTGGTAAGCCATCAAGGGGCGTACTGAAAACAATATACGATTATCCGCACCTGCGAAAAAAAATTTCCGGGTATGGGGACCTGAAAAGGGATGGGTTTATTGGCCTGCTGCCAATAAGGGATACAGCAAGCCTGCCATCGCTCCGGATAGGCAACACCCCGCTGTATGCTTATGATCGACTGGACGGAAAAAAGCTCACTTACTGTTTATACATCAAGGATGACAGCCAGAATCCCACATTTTCTTATAAAGACAGGGCATCGGCCCTTGTGTCGGCTTTCGCAAAAGAGTCGGGTATTGACACCATTGTAACGGCATCTACCGGCAATGCCGGTTCATCCCTTGCCGGCATATGCGCTGCGCAGCAACAGAACGCAATGGTTCTGGTGCCACATACAGCACCGCGAGCCAAGATTGTACAGATCATGATGTACGGCGCCCACATTATCCCGGTCAGGGGCACTTACGACCAGGCCTATGACCTGAGCATACAGCTAACCGAAACATATGGCTGGTACAACCGTAATACAGGATACAACCCCCTTACCATTGAAGGGAAGAAAACCGCTGCCTTTGAACTGTTTGAACAAATGGCAGACAGGCCGATCGGACGCATTTTTGTCCCGGTAGGCGACGGGGTGATCATATCTGGGGTTTATAAAGGTTTTGAAGACCTCCTGGCCCTGGGCATTATTGAAAATATACCGGTCATTGTGGCAGTACAGTCAGAAAAAAGTGACAACCTGGTGAGGAATATGGATGTCAATGCCTTTGTTCCGCATGCAAGCACCACCATTGCGGATTCTATTTCCGTGGATGTGCCCCGTAACTTCTTAATGGCCAAAGATATGCTTCTAAAACACCACGGGGAGTGGATCACCGTCAGTGACTCAGATATTCTTTCGGCAGCCGCGATTCAGTCGCGCAATACCGGGATTTTCCCTGAACCTGCCGCCGCAGCAGCCTTTGCCGGCTTACTGAAGCACCACCGAGAAGACAAGCTGGAGCCGGGATCCCACAATATCGTGATGTCGACCGGCAGTGGTCTCAAAGACCTGCGATCGTTCGAAAAAACGATACAACTTCCGGAAGCCATGGACCCGGATATTGATTTTTTTAAACAACAATGGGAAGCACGAGGCAAGGATGCGTGCAAGCCTTGAGGGATTAATCTGCGATGTGCCTGATGACCTTTGGCACTTATGGTGTTCATGGTTCGGGGACATCGCACGGCAATGCTGATATTTCAGACTCTGAACGGGACAGAAAATGCCGAAAGAGCAACATGTTCAAAACAAACCCAGACAGTACCAAGAGATGATCGCATTTACCATCAACGGCAAGTTACACAGGTATAGCGGAGATACCGGCAGGATGCTGCTGCCCTATCTGCGTTCACAGCATCAGATCACATCGCCGAAGGACGGTTGCTCCGGTGAAGGAAGCTGCGGTGCATGCACCGTGGAGATCAATGGCAAGGCGAAACTGGCCTGCCGGACACGGATAAAAGACCTGGCGGACGCAAATATCATTACCACGGAGGGCTTGCCGGAAAATTTCCGGCGTTTCATCGGCACCTTGTTTGCTGCACATGGTGCCGTTCAGTGCGGGTTTTGCTCACCAGGATTTATCATGCGGTCAAAAAAATTGTTCGGGAAAAAGGGGCGGCCATCCAGGGATGAGATCATCCGCACCATCAATCCCAACCTATGCCGCTGCACGGGTTACATCAAGATCGTTGACGCCATTGAAGCGGCCCTGATAGCAAACAACGGCGGCAACATCACCGACGTACCCGGCAAAGCAGGCATCGGAGAAGCCTGGCCGAAATACCAGTCCTACGACACCGCATTGGGTGCACGCGCCTTTGTTGATGATATGTTTTTCGATGACATGCTTTATGGCGCATTGAAATTCACAGACCATCCCCGGGCAAAGGTCCGGGATGTTGATGTTTCGTCAGCCGAAGCATTGGAAGGGGTTGTTCGCGTATTCACTGCCCGGGACATCCCCGGAGATAAAATGGCAGGCCTGATATTCCGGGACTGGCCTTTGATGATTGATTCAGGAGAGATTACCCATTATATCGGCGATGTGCTTGCCGGTGTGGTAGCGCAAACAGAGGAAATTGCCAGGAAAGCAGCCGCGATGATCCGGGTCGATTATGAAGTGCTGGATCCGGTGTATGACATTCATGAGGCGGCAAAACCCGGCGGCATACAGGTTCACCAAGGCAGATCCAATGTGTTGGAAACCTGTAGTATACAGTTTGGTGACACCGAAAAAGCCTTTCAGGATGCTGCCTTCGTTTCCTCAGCTGTTTACAAGACCCAGCGTGTAGAGCATGCCTTTCTTGAAACGGAGTGCGCCATCGCCATGCCGGAAGATAAGGGCATCAGGCTTTACAGCCAGGGACAGGGAGTGTATGTTGACAGGAAACAGGTGGCCCAGATCCTTGGACTGAAAGAGGAGATGGTGAAGGTAACACAGGTTGCCAATGGCGGTGGCTTTGGCGGCAAAGAGGACCTCACTGTGCAGGGACATGCCGGTCTCTTTGCATGGCTGATGAAAAAGCCTGTAAAAGTACACCTGAACAGGCAAGAGTCCATCCGCATGCACCCCAAGCGACATCCTGTGTGGATGGACATGCAGCTGGGCTGCGATAAAGAGGGGAAACTGACGGCCATCAGGTTGAACGCCCTGGGCGACACGGGTGCCTACGCCTCTGTCGGCACAAAGGTCATGGAAAGGGTGGTGGGACATGCTACCGGAGGATACACAATACCGGCCGTGGAACTCAATGCCAAAACAATCTACACCAACAACATACCATCGGGTGCCATGCGCGGCTTTGGTGTTCCCCAGGTGGTCTTTGCACTGGAGTCGTGTATAGACGATTTGTGCCGTCAGGGAGGGTTCAGCCGCTGGCAAATGCGATACAACAATGCCTTGTGTGATGGTGCAACAACTGCCACCGGACAAAAGCTGGAAGGCGTGGGACTGAAAGAAACATTGCTTGCCGTGAAAGAAGATTTTGAAAATGCAAGGTACGCAGGCATCGCATGTACCCTGAAAAATTCTGGGGTGGGCAATGGCATGACAGATGAAAGCGAGGTGAAGATCGAAATAATATCCGGAAAAAAAGTAAAGATCCATCACGGCTGGACGGAAATGGGGCAGGGAATTCATACCATGGCCATTCAGACGCTTCACCAGGAAACAGGTATTGACCCGTCAATCATTGAAGTGGTGGTTGACACACAGGAAAATGTGCCAACAGGAATGACGACATCATCAAGGGGCACCGCCTTGCTGGGCAATGCCATCATCGATGCAGCAATAAAAATCAGAGAAGACCTTTCAGGCAACAACAACATTGAAAAAGCGCTGGATCACCTTTCGGGTCATGTTTATAAAGGAAAATACGTATGCGACTGGACCTGCAAGCCTGGCGAGAACATCGCAGACCCCAAAATTCATTTTTCTTACGGCTATGCCACACAGGTTGTCATTCTGAACGATGATGGAAGCATCAGAAAAGTGATTGCCGCACATGATGCGGGCAGGATCATGAACCCAACACTGTTTGAAGGGCAGATCCATGGCGCTGTCCACATGGGAGTGGGTTATGCGCTCACCGAGAATCTCGCCATGGAAGAAGGCAAACTGCCAGATACAAAGTTGAAAGACCTCGGCATCATTCGCTGCAAAGACATGCCTGATGTTGAGGTGATAGGCATTGAAGCAAAGGACCCGCACGGACCTTACGGTGCAAAAGGGATCGGCGAAATAGGCATGGTGCCTACGGCCGCCGCCGTGGCCAATGCGTATGCGGCGTATGATGGGGAGATGAAGAAGGAGCTGCCGGTTAAGCGGGGTTGATCATTGGCTCGGGGCACTGGTAGTAAGAAGTAAGCAGTATAAAGTAAGAAGAAAGAAGAAGGATTATGTCTCGTCCTGAAATAGGTTTACACTTTTTTTCAACAAAAATCACGACGGGGCATTCACTTTACTGAATGGAATTATTCAAAAAAACACATACACTTAGAAACATATTTTTTCTATGGACATTTTACTAAAGAACACCACATTCATTGAATGGGACACGCTCAACTTCAGGACTGGCGACCTTCTCGTGGAAGAAGGTCCAAAGGGTAGCATTCGTTGGGTGACAGACGAGAAAGAGGTCGCGGAAGCAAGCCGGCATGAGGTGATCGACTGCTCAGGGAAGCTGGTGACCAGATCATTTGCTGTTGGCCACCACCATGTCTATTCGGCACTGGCCAGGGGCATGCCACCGCCCCCGAAGCCACCCGCTGACTTCCGTGAGATACTGAAGTACATCTGGTGGACACTTGACAAAAGTCTCGACTCCGACACCATCCGCTACAGTGCTTTGGCCACGGCCATTGCCGCAGCAAAAGCAGGTGCCACCTTCGTCATTGACCATCACGCCTCTCCCAACTGTATCGAAGGATCGTTGGATATCATCGCCGACGCTTTTGATGAAGTGGGAATTAGCCATTTGCTTTGTTATGAGGCCACCGACCGTGACGGAACGGATAAGGCAAGGAAAGGACTGGAAGAGACAGAAAGGTATCTTCAACAACGGCAAGGGCTCGTCGGACTTCATGCTTCCTTTACCGTGGGTCCTAAAACCCTCCAAAAGGCCATGGCGTTGATGCAACAATACAACAGTGGCATCCACATGCACCTGGCCGAAGACAGATATGACCAGGATCATTGCCTGCAAACTTATTATCAGCAGGTAACACAACGACTTAACGAGGCAGGTGTCCTGGATTCGCCAAAAACCATCCTGGTCCACGGATTGCATCTGGACGCCAGGGAGCGAAAGATGATAAAGAAAAAACCATGCTGGATCGTCGAAAACATGGAAAGCAACCTGAAAAACAAAGTAGGTTGCTTTACCAGCCAAGGCCTGGGCGACAATATCATGCTCGGCACCGACGGCATGCACAGCGACATGCTCAGAAGTGCGAAAGCGGCTTTTTTCGCAGGGCAGACCTGCGAAAAGCTCGACTTTATGTCGGTATATCAGCGTTTCCGTAATGTACACCGATATCTCGCACAAAACAATTTCGCCGGCGACAGCGAAAACAATCTGGTGGTGCTGGATTATGACAGTCCTACCGAGGTCAACCAAAACAATTTCCCCGGCCATTTTATCTTTGGTCTCAACACATCCCATGTCACGGATGTGATCGCCAAAGGCAAGTTGCTGGTAAAAAACCGGCAAGTTCAAACCATTGATACGGAGTCGGTGTTTAAAGAATCAAAAAAGCACGCCGCGAGGCTATGGAAAAAAATGAAGAAGCATTAACCCATCCACTGTCTTGTGATGAAACCATGCCTGAATGTGATCTCCTTGGTGGGGCACAACCGAATGAAGATCTCTTACATTTTATTGATATAACTGGAAACAAACCATGTACACCATTCCTTCACACGTTAATCCCGACAGTCCGGAGTTTCTGGAAAACAAGAAGCACTATGCTGCAATCCTTGAGAAGCATCGTGATATCATGCACCGTGTGATGCAGGGAGGGCCTGAACATGCCACGGAAAAACACCGTGCCAGGGGAAAGTTGCTGGCACGGGAAAGGATAGACCTGCTGATCGATCCCGGCACCCCCTTTCTGGAGTTATCTACACTGGCAGCTTACGGGCAATACGACGACAATTTCCCTGGTGCTGGCATAGTAACCGGTATTGGTGTGATTCACGGCAGGGAGGCACTCATTATCGCCAACGATGCCACGGTAAAAGGAGGCACCTATGTGAAGGAGACCATACGTAAGCATGTCAGGGCGCAGGAAATTGCCATGCAAAACAACCTGCCCTGTGTTTATATGGTTGACTCGGGGGGAGTCTTTCTTCCCAACCAGGCAGAGGTGTTTCCTGACAGGGACGACTTCGGGCGCATATTTTTCAATCAGGCACAACTATCTGCCAGGGGTTGTCCGCAAATTGCCCTGGTGATGGGATCATGCACCGCAGGTGGTGCTTACATCCCCGCTATGAGCGATGAAACCATCATTGTCAAGAACCAGGGAACCATCTTCATTGGCGGCCCACCCCTGGTTAAAGCAGCTACCGGTGAGGTGGTAACACCCGAAGACCTTGGTGGCGCAGAGGTACACACCACCAGATCGGGTGTAGCCGATCACTTTGCAGAAAACGACCAACACGCCATATCGATCTGCCGCAGCATATTTGAAACCTTGCAGCCCCATGGCAAACAGCAACTCGATATCAGGACATCTGAAGAACCTCATTATGACCCTCAAGAACTCACAGGCATCTTGCAGGCCGATCAAAAAAAACAAACAGATCCCTATGAGGTGATCGCCCGGCTCACGGACAGCAGCCGCTTCCATGAGTTCAAAGCAAGATACGCCACCACCCTCGTGACTGGATTCGC
Source organism: Bacteroidales bacterium (assembly GCA_007125585.1). Classification (GTDB taxonomy): domain Bacteria; phylum Bacteroidota; class Bacteroidia; order Bacteroidales; family UBA7960; genus PUPG01. The sequence goes on along the minus strand of SLCY01000012.1, from coordinate 110,487 downwards.
ACATATCATGGGGTACCCCGTCGGCATCATCGCCAACAACGGCGTACTCTTTGCCGAATCATCACTGAAAGGGACCCACTTCATACAGTTGTGCAACTTCAGAAGGGTGCCGATCCTCTTTTTGCAGAACATCACCGGCTTCATGGTGGGCAAGGTGTATGAAAACGCAGGACTGGCAAGGGATGGGGCCAAACTGGTACATGCCGTCGCCAACGCCTCCGTTCCCAAATTTACCGTCATTACCGGTGGCTCTTACGGAGCAGGAAACTATGCAATGGCAGGCAGGGCTTTTGATCCACACTTCCTCTTCATGTGGCCCGGTGCGAGAATTTCCGTAATGGGCGGACAACAGGCGGCAATGGTACTGGCCCAGGTGAAGGCAGACCAAGTGGAAGCCAGGGGGATGAAAGCAGACCCGAAAGAGCTTGAGGCAATAAAAGCCAGCATCCTCGAAAAATACGAGGAAGAAGGATCACCATATTATAGTTCATCACGATTATGGGATGATGGGATCATTGAACCGATGCAGACAAGACAGGTGCTGGCCCTTGCCATCGCAACATCCCTCAACAAAAAGTTCGGGGAACCCCACAGCGGTGTTTACAGGATGTGATAAGCCGTCATGACCGACCCCTGTCGCAAAGAAAAACAGATTGCAAATGGGTAAGGCAAAAAAAACTTTGGAAGATTGAGAACATGAATGTTGAAATGATCGCATTGACGTTTTCACAATGATTGCATCGGATCCTAAATTATTGTATAGAAATGGCCCCATACACAAGTTTACATACTGACTGTGAATCACAGATCCTTACGATTCATCTGGCACGGACAGACAAAAGGAATGCCATCGATCAGCACATGGCCGGTGAATTGCTGCATGTGCTAAAGGCTTCGGAAGCCGACGATCAGATAAAGGTTGTTGTGCTGCGCGGCAAAGGGAAAATCTTTTCTGCCGGCGCAGACCTTGCCTGGATGAGCCGGCAGGAACTTCCTGAAAACCAGCAACCAGCGGTGCTTCTTCCAAAGCTTTTCAATGCGGTCTATTCTTTTTCAAAGCCTATGATCGTTTTGGTCCACGGCACAGCAATGGGGGGTGCATTGGGACTGATGGCAGGAGCGGACTTTGTGCTGGCTGTCGACACCGCAGAATTTGCATTCAGTGAAGTACGACTCGGGCTCATACCGGCTACGATCACTCCTTTTGTGGTCCGCCGCACTGGAGAGTTCAGGGCGCGCCAGCTCATGCTATCAGGGATCACTTTTGGAACAGAAGATGCGCTGGCAGCCGGATTGATTGACAAGTCAGGGACCCCGGATGAATTAGAAAAATACAAAGCATATCTTTGCACGGAAATCCTTAAAAATGCCCCAGAGGCAACAAAAATGTGCAAACAGCTGATCATTGAAGTGAGCAGCAAACCAATGAACAAACAATTGTTTGATCATACAGCCAACGTTCTGAAAGAGATAAAAAAAGGGAAAGAAGCCCGGGAAGGCATACAGGCATTTAAAGAAAAACGAAAGCCTGAATGGTAAATGGTAAAAGGCATGAAGCATATCAATAAAGTTTTGGTGGCCAACCGTGGTGAAATCGCTGTGCGGATATTCAAAACACTCCATCAAATGGGTGTTGCCTCGGTAGCCGTCTATACGGAGGCCGACGGGGGGTCGATGCATGTAAGTGAGGCAGATGAAAGATATCTCCTTGCTGGCAAGGGATTGGCAGACACCTACCTGAACATTGAGCAGTTGGTAAGCATTGCCCGTCAATGCAAAGCAGATGCCATACATCCGGGATACGGGTTTTTGTCTGAAAACCCATTGTTTGCAAGGTCGGTACAGGAAGCGGGGCTACTGTTTATCGGGCCGACAGAAAACGCCATCCGCCTGATGGGGAACAAGAGGGAGGCCAGAGCACTGGCAAGCAAGCTGGGAATCCCCATAATTGAAGGTGCTACAGGAGAGATCCCCTTGTTAATGGAAAAAGCGAGTCATATCGGTTTTCCAATCATGGCCAAAGCTGCAGCCGGTGGCGGCGGAAAAGGGATGCGCGTTGCAGGATCCGCCGCTGAACTCGGGGAGATCCTGGAAAGTACCCGGCGCGAAGCAAAAAAATATTTCGGCAACGATGAGGTATACATAGAAAAATACCTGCCCGGCCCCCGACATATTGAGATACAACTTTTGGCTGATCATCATGGCAACGTGGTGACCTTGTTCGAAAGAGAATGCTCCCTGCAACGTCGCCACCAAAAGATCATTGAAGAGGCGCCGGCCCCGATGGTCTCAGATAGCCTGCGCAACAAGCTGATGCGTGCAGCCATCCTGCTGGCCAGGGATATCGGATACAGAAACGCAGGCACAGTAGAATTCCTGGTGCAGGACAGTAACTTTTATTTCCTGGAGATGAATACACGGATCCAGGTAGAACATCCTGTAACCGAAATGATTACCGGGATAGACATCGTCAGGGAACAGATCAGGATAACGATGGGCGAACCCATCCCTTTTTCCCAGGAAGATGTCAAAATAAATGGACATGCCATAGAAGCCAGAGTTTATGCTGAAGACCCGGCAAAAGGGTTTTTGCCTTCCCCGGGGAAGGTGCTTTACCATAAAACACCTGAGGGCAAAGGCCTGCGAATAGATACCGCACTTGACAAACGGGGGGAGATAAGCAGTCTTTTTGACCCCATGGTAAGCAAAGTGATCTCTCATGCGTCAGACAGGGAAACAGCAAGGAAAAAACTTCAACACCATCTGAAAAACTACGTACTGCTGGGAGTACAGACAAACATTTCTTTGTTGATCGACCTGATAAATTCCCGGGACTTTATCGAAGGAAACATTGATACCGGGGCCGCAGCCGGATTTTTAGAACGGAAACAGAAAGAGGGAGGCAATGAAATTGACAACAACCTCCTTGCAATGGCCTTTATTTTTGCCAATCCCACTAACGACCACCAGGGAAAAAACACCTGGCATCGGATTGGGGCGTGGCGCCTTTTACCAACCACCAAACTCTTAATCAACAAAAAGTTGCTGCAACAGAGATACCTATACCACAATGCATACCACATGAGTATCACCGGTCGTGACAGGGAGATCACCTATCGTTTGCTGGAGAGAGACTCCCATTCCATGCGCATTGATGTCGGCGGCAATATTCATACATTGTTTTATCATTCCGTGAATGGTGAAGTCATTTTTCAGCACGAGGGTGTCACTGCCACCGTATGTCCTGCATGCCATCTTGGTAAAGAAACCCTCAGGGAGATCAACAAAAATCCGGTGCTTGAGGGGGAAAGCCTTATCAAGGCGCCAATGCACGGTACTGTTATAAAAATCAATGTAGAGCCCGGCGACGAGGTAAACAAAGGAGACACATTGCTGGTGCTTGAGTCAATGAAGATGGAAAACAAGATCATTGCTACAGCCAAAGCCTATGTAAAACAGATCAGTGTCAAAGACGGTGACATGGTCGAAGACAACAGTCTGTTAATCCAATTAACCGATAAGCTGATATAATAACATTGAACACCTTGGTGAAACAACGAAGGAATGCAGATAAAGATTTTTTTTATACTTTTACAGAACCACAGCCGGATATTTTTGTTATATTATATCACCAAGTCCTAAAAAAACATAAATTAATCCTTCGTTGATGTTAAGCAATCCTTTTGTAACAGAGGCTCACGAGACGCTCAGAATGCGGGTTCGTGAGTTTGCAGAGCGGGAGATCAAACCTTTGGCTGCAGATTTGGATGAAACGGAGACCTTTTCCCTGGAGCTCACCGCAAAGATGGGTGATATGGGGTTCTTTGGGATCCAGGTGCCCAAAGAGCTTGGTGGTCAAAATTTAGACACCCTTTCCTACATTATCATCGTAGAGGAGCTGGCAAGGGTTGACAGTTCACAGGCCGCTACGGTGGCTGCTGTGAACTCGCTGGCTATAGCGCCGATAATGAAATACGGCACAGAGGAGCAAAAAAGGCGCTTTATCCCCCCATTGTCTACGGGCAAGATGACCTGGGCATTTGGGTTGACTGAGGAAAAAGCTGGTTCAGATGCCATGGGTACCGAAACCACCGCCACGTTGGAAAATGGCTTTTGGCTGATCAACGGTACCAAAACACACATTACCAATTCTGCTTCTTCAATTTCCGGTGGTGTCACCCTCCAGGCAGTCACCGGCCAAAAAAATGGCAGGAAGCAATTGTCTGCCATCATTGTGGAGCGTGGGACCCCTGGCTTTACCACTGAGCCGAGCAAGCAAAAAATGATGTGGCGTGCGAGCGACACCGGCAAACTGTTTTTCAAAGACTGCAAGGTCCCCGCCGGGAACCTGCTTGGAGAGGAGGGCTATGGTGGCCGCATCATGCTGAACACCCTTGACGCAGGCCGTTTGTCTATTGCGGCCATCGGACTCGGCCTTGCACTGGGGGCCATGGAAGCATCCCTGGAATATTCAAAGGAAAGGGTTCAGTTTGCAAAACCCATCTCCAAGTTTCAGGCAGTGGGTTTTAAGCTTGCAGACATGGACGTGAAGACAGAACTCGCCCGTAACACCCTTTATAACGCCTGCTGGAGAAAAGACAACAACATGCAGTTTGCAAGGGAAGCCGCCATTTCCAAGTTGTATGCCTCCGAAATCGCCCGTGAAATAGCTGACGAAGCTGTACAGATACATGGTGCCAAAGGCTTGTTCAAGCCCCACCCTGTGGAACGCTTTTATCGCGACCAGCGCCTCCTGCAAATCGGAGAAGGCACCTCGGAGATCCTCCGCCTGGTTATCTCGCGCTATCTCGGCGTGTAAAAAACGTCCTGTATATGGAAGACCGGAAAAGAGATCATATCGACCTCGCCTTTGCTTCACAAACATTGGTCCCCGAGATGGATGCGCGCTTCATGTATGAACCGGTGCTAAGCGCCCATCCCTCCAATAACATCCCCGAAACAGAATTCCTCGGCAAAAAGATGCAATTGCCGCTATGGGTGTCGAGCATGACCGGCGGCACAAAACTGGCGGGCACCATCAACAGGAACCTGGCCAGGGCCTGTCGCGAATTTGGCATGGGCATGGGGCTGGGCTCCTGCCGCATCATTATGGATGACGACAGGTATCTTCATGACTTCGATATGCGTGAGATCATTGGCAATGACCTGCCACTTTACGCAAACCTGGGTGTTAACCAGCTGGAGATCCTGCTCATGGAGAAAAAAGTGGATAAGATCATCAGGCTGGTGGATAAACTGCGGGCCGATGGGCTGATCATACATGTGAACCCTTTCCAGGAATGGTTTCAACCCGAGGGTGACCGCCTCCAGCAACCAGCCATCGATTCTGTCCGTGATCTGCTCGACCAAGTGGATTTTCCGGTAATGGCCAAAGAGGTGGGACAAGGGATGGGCATGGAAAGTTTACGGGCCTTGCTGAAACTGCCCCTCGCAGCCATTGAGTTCGGTGCCTTTGGCGGCACCAATTTTGCCAGGGTGGAACTCATGCGCAACAGCCAACAGCCCAAAGAGCTGTTTGAACCATTGTCTTTTATTGGCCACGATGCCACCCAGATGGTAAACATGGTCAACCATATCGTTGAACAGGAACAGGATCAAATCCGTTGCAAACAACTGATCATATCAGGAGGCATCAAATCGTTTCTGGACGGCTACTACCTCATCCGTAAATCCAGGCTCCCCGCCATATACGGACAGGCTTCCACTTTCCTAAAATATGCCAGGGAAGATTATCCACAATTGCGTAACTTCGTGCTGCATCAGGTCAAAGGCTTGCAAATGGCCTATGCTTTCCTGCGGGTAAGGGAATAACCGTCAACCCAACATGAAGACATGGCCCGGCATGCCACCCGGTTTGATCTAAGCGTGCAGCAAAAACACCGATTGAGTCAACACGACAACAACCGGTCACGGAACACAATACGCTGAAAAAGAATGCCGAAACACCAAGTTTTGCCAAACACATCACACGTTATTGAAGATGGGAAAAAATAAGATATTGAAAGGGTTTTCGAAATTGTCACCACAAGAGAAACTCCTTTTGGCGTCAGAAAGGTTTGAGGACCCGGCATCAACAGCAAAACAATTTGAATCATTTCAACATCCTGACGAAGAAACACAGGAGATCCTTTCCGGCATCAGCGAAAATACCATTTCCAATTACCCCCTTCCTTACAATGTAGCCCCGAATTTTCTTATCAACGGGAAGCTCTTCATGGTACCCATGGTCACCGAAGAGAGCTCGGTGGTTGCAGCCGCCTCTTCGGCCGCGCGCTTCTGGGTTGAAAAAGGCGGATTCCATGCAAGGGTCGCACAGAACATAAAAAATGGCCAGTTGCATTTCCTTTATGGGGGTGCGGCGGACAAACTGAAGGCGGCCATGCCGGATATTGAATCATCGCTGCGGGCGGAAGCAAAACCGGTGACAAAAAACATGGAACAGCGAGGGGGCGGCATCAGAACAATCACACTCAACGACCGGCGCCACCTCATTGACGGCTATTTCCAGCTTCATGTCCGCTTCGATACCATCGATGCCATGGGTGCCAATTTCATCAACTCATGCCTGGAAGTGTTTGCTTCTGCATTGGGTTCGTTTTTTGACAATACGGATGGCTTTGATCGAAATGATTATGAGCCCCTGATGGCCATCCTTTCCAACTACAATGATCAATGCCTGGTAGAAGTAAGCGTTTCCTGCGATGTTGATGCACTGGGGCATGCAGCGCCACAACTTTCTGCAGAAGCTTTCGTGCGTCGTTTTATTTTGGCACTGAAAGTTGCAGAGTCAGATATATACCGGGCCACCACGCACAACAAGGGCATCATGAACGGGGTGGATGCTGTGATCCTGGCCACGGGCAACGATTTTCGGGCCATTGAGGCCGGTGCCCATGCCTGGGCTGCAAGATCAGGCCAATACCGTTCGCTGAGCCAGGCAGATGTTCAAGACAACCGGTTTTCTTTCTCATTGCAGATGCCCATGGCATTGGGCACCGTAGGGGGACTGACGCGCCTGCACCCTCTTGCTGCCCGTTCACTCGAAATGCTCGGCAATCCTGATGCTAAAGCGCTGATGATGGTCGCCGGTGCTGCCGGACTGGCAAACAACTTCGCGGCCATCCGCTCACTTACAACCACCGGGATCCAGTCCGGCCACATGCGGATGCACCTGTCCAACATCATCATGCAACTGAACACCACCAAAGAAGAAGCAAGATATATTAAAAAACATTTCGCAGAAGAAAAGATCTCATACCAGGCTGTCGCACAATTCCTGGAAGTCATAAGAAAACGGGGCACTTGATCCCGTCTTACAGTCCACTGAGAACAATTGAAAGGCTTCATGGTCCGTTGTTGTGGCCGTCGATGAATTCGAATACAGAACACTGAAAAACCAGGGGGCGTAGCGCAACACCAGGATCCCTGAAACAAGTCGGGCGTTATATCAAGAAGCACCAACCATGTATTTCAAATCCAACGGCAAGCTGATGATCACCGGAGAGTACCTGGTGCTGAATGGTTCCCGGGCATTGGCCATGCCTGTCCGCTACGGACAGTCACTGGGCATTGCATCAGAATCATCGTCAAACACGCGAGTCTCATGGCACAGTTACATTCAGGGCAAAGCATGGCTGCATGCCGTTTTTCATGGCAATGACCTGAATGCGGATACAGCCTTACATCCCGACAGCCAGCGTCAATCCGTCGTCTTCATTCAACAGTTGTTGCGGGCTTCCAGGAAGCTTAACCCTTCCTTTTTGTCCGAAAAACAGCATTGGAAGGTTGTCAGTGATATTGATTTTGACATTGAATGGGGGCTTGGAAGCAGCTCCTCGCTGATCTCCAATGTCGCGTGGTGGGCAGATATCAACCCCTTTGATCTCTTTTTCCGGGTGGGTGACGGTTCAGGCTACGACATTGCCTGTGCCAGGAGCCAGCAACCCATCCTTTACAAATATTCCGGGAAAAATCATTATCCGGTAGTCCAGCCCGTTGACTTTGCCCCGCCGTTTAGTGATCAACTGGTTTTCATCTACAGCGGCAATAAACAAGACAGTGCGAAAAGCCTCAAAAGCTTTGACAGGGGGGCAGTGACTGCTGCCCAGACAGAGGAGATATCGGAACTGTCTGAGCGAATGGCCTCTGCCACCAGCATAGATGATTTCACAGATATGATGCACAGACATGAATCCATTGTCGGGAAGTGTTTGGGCAAGGACCCTGTTCAGCACACTCACTTCACTGGTTTTCCCGGTGCAGTCAAGTCACTGGGAGCATGGGGCGGCGATTTTCTGCTCGCTGCATCAAAGCTGAAGAAAGAAGAGATCATTCAATATTTCAAAGAAAAAGGGCATGGCCCCATTATCCCTTTTGAAGCGATGCGGATCAACAAAAAAAACAAAAAATGACCATTCAGTTATCAGGCCAGGCAACAGATTTTCCCAGAACATCCGGCCAGACATGCTGGCAAAGCCCGGCCAACATCGCCCTGGTAAAATACTGGGGAAAATATCCGGTACAAATACCCATGAATCCGTCACTGAGTTTTGTCCTCAAAGGGAGCGTGGTAAAGATATGCATGGATTATTCAATTGATCCCGACAGCCCTTTCGAATTGGTTTCTTTTTCGTTGAATGGGCAGGTCAATGACATTTTTAAGTCAAGGATCGATAATTACCTGGAAGGGTTGGTGCCGTTCTTCCCTTTCCTGAAGCATGCACAAATTCATATAGACAGTGAGAGCAGCTTTCCCCATTCCGCGGGCATAGCATCCTCGGCTGCGGCTTTCAGTGCGCTGGCACTGTGCGTCTGCAGTATTGAAGCTGAGATCAGCGGCAAGGCACCGGGCACTGAAGCGTTTCTCCGCAGGGCTTCCTTTATGGCCCGTCTGGGTAGCGGGAGTGCCTGCAGATCCATCTATGACGGCATGGTTTTATGGGGTAAAACAGAACAGCTGCCAGGCAGCTCCGATGAATACGCCGTCAAACTCGAAAGCCGCCATGTTCATCGCCGCTTCATGAAAATGAAAGACGCGGTGCTGATCGTGGACAGCGGTACCAAGAAGGTTTCCAGCTCTGCCGGACATGCGCTGATGCATCATCACCCTTACCGGGAGCAAAGGAAGGAGCAGGCCTCCGCAAATCTGGGGAGGTTGTTGAATGCGCTGCAAAGGGGAGAGATGCCATTGTTCGGTGAAATAATTGAGAATGAAGCCCTCAGCCTGCACAGCCTGATGATGTCATCCAGCCCCGGATACATCCTTATGCACCCCAACACCATCCGGTTGTTGGAGAAAATCAGGGAGTTTCGCAGAGAAACCCGGGCACATGCTTATTTTACCCTCGACGCCGGCCCAAACATTCACTTAATATATCCTGAATCAGATGCAGCACAGGTCATACCATTCATCAGGGATGAGCTGACAAGCCTTTGCCGGGATGGCCGATGGATCGATGATGGGATGGGCACCGGGCCGGAAAGGATAGCGCACGGAAGCAAGTAACCGGGTTTCTCCAGCAGGAGGCGATCCGGTGACTGTTAATATTATCATTATGCGTACAAAATCAAAGGGTTTTCATGCGAAGATCCTGCTTTTTGGAGAGTACAGTTTGATGGCCGGATCAAGGGCACTCACCATACCCTTCAAACACTACAATGCAGCGCTTTACTTCCCTGAACCCTTGATGGACTGGAGGTTACGGAGAATGGCTGACCATTCCAACAAACAGCTGCTGGCCTTCCTTCAATTCCTTCATGAACTGGAATCGGAGCCGTTGATTAGGGGTGTTGTTGACCTGGATGCCTTTGCAGAAGACCTTCGTCGTGGGATTTATCTTGCCTCAGACATCCCCTCGGGTTATGGGCTGGGCAGTTCAGGCGTACTTGTCGCGGCCGTCTTTTCCCGGTACTCACGAAAACCTGTGCTTCCGGCTGATAAAATATCTCCGCAGCATCTGGCCGAACTGAAAATGATCTTCTCAAGCATGGAGGCGTTCTTTCATGGTGCCAGCTCAGGGCTTGACCCTTTGAGTGCGTTTGTTGATCGTCCGCTTTTGATCGGGCACAACCAGGAAGTATCTGTTTCAACGCCTCTACCGCCAAATAACGGGAAAGGGGATGGGGGGTTCTTTCTTGTGAACACACAGATCTCCAGAAAAACATCTTCCCTGGTGGCCATTTTTCAGCAAAAACTGAAAAGCAAAGCATTCAATGAGATGCTCCGGCAGGAGTACATTGCCCTCAATGACGCATGCATTGATGCAACCCTGTGCGGTGACACGGGGCTAAGCCGGGACATCAGCAGGCTATCCCACCTTCAACTCGACCTTTTCCATGAAATGATCCCGGAGTCGTTCAGGTCATTATGGATTGAAGGCCTGACTTCGGGGCAGTATGCTTTGAAGCTCTGTGGAGCGGGCGGTGGAGGGTTTCTCCTGGGCTACACGGACAATTACGGGGATGCTTCTTCAGCTATCCAGACACATACCAGCCGACTGATAAAGTTGCCGGTTGATTGATCATCCGTTACCCCCCCAGAAGGGATCTCCGGCACATGATCAGATGCCCTTTTTCTTGCTGTAAAAATTGCAGGATAAGGCCAGCACCAGGCCCACACATGAAATAAGACAATGCAGCCCCCTGCCGGTCCCGATCGAAGGCAAGCTGCCCTCCTTGTTTGTGCGCATCGTGAACAATGTGTTTCATAGAACGTAAAAACCATTTCATGATCGTTTTTTTCACTGGCTGCTTTGGGCGCCGCAATGCTCAAAACAGACAACTCAACAACTTGCGATGGCAATGAGCTTTTCTTGGGTTTAATGATTATCTTTACATCCTTCACGCCTGATCGGATCATTTCATTCATGACATTATGGAAAGCAACATTTACGCATTGATCGGCTATACAGCTTCTATCATCATCGCCATCAGCATGACAATGAGCTCCATTGTTAAATTCAGGATCATCAACCTGATCGGGGCTGTCTTGTTCTGTACTTACGGGTTCATTATCGGTGCAATGCCGGTGGCTATCCTCAACGGTTTTATTGCGGGAGTGGATATGTATTACCTGGCAAACATTTTTTCAAAAAAAGAAGTGTTTGAAACAATGCAAGTCAGAAATGACAACAAGTACATGAAGCGCTTTCTGGAGTTTTACCATGACGACATTCAGCGCTTTTTCCCGGGATTTGTCCATCGACCCGAAAAAAACACCCATAGCTTTTTTATTTTGCGCGACATGGCTGTAACGGGTCTTTTCCTTGGCCGGCGTGTCAACGAAAACACCCTTCAGGTGGCCCTGGATTATGTAATCGCTGAGTACCGCGATTTTAAAAACGGGAGATTTGTCTTTCATCGTTTAAAAAACGAGATGATCGCGGATGGGTTTACACGGGTAGTCACAAAGGGACATACGCCCCAGCACCAAAAATACCTTAGAAAGCTAGGATTCAAACCAAGCTGCAACGAACAGTTCGAGTTGAAGCTGCTGTGATCCTTTGGTTCCTGCCAACCAATGACCATCCACCTGGATGTACGATCAGGTCAATGGCCGGTTCATCAGTCTGCGTCTCGATTAAAAAATGTCATGTAAATTTGTGGATCAACATAAAAGCCGGATCTATGAAGCTGTTGATAAAAAATGGCACGATCGTGAATGCTGACAGAGAGTTGTTGGCTGACATTCTTGTTTGCGGTCGCAGCATTGAACGTATTGCGAAAAACATTCCCTTACCTGCCGGACCGTCTGTAAAAATGATAGATGCAACGGGCATGCTGGTTTTTCCGGGGGGGGTAGACCCCCACGTGCACATGAGTCTCCCCACAGGGGCAGGCCGTTCATCCGATGATTTCTATACCGGCAGCAGGGCAGCACTGATGGGTGGCACGACCACCCTTATTGATTTTGTCACCCCCTCAAGAGGCGTGTCACTCACCGGGGCGCTTACCTGCCGGCACCGTGAGGCGGAGGGGAGCATGGCAGACTACAGCTTCCACGTGAGTCCGGTGGAGTGGACAGATACGACGGCTGATGAGATCAGGGCCTGTGTCAAGGCCGGGCTGCCCTCTTTCAAGCTGTACATGGCTTACAAAGGGGCCATTGGTATTGATGATGAGGTGATGGAAAAGGTGATGGGGGTAGTTGCCCGTTCCGGTGGGATGGTAACCGTACACTGTGAAACGGGTGATGAGATCGAAATGTTACGCCGTGAGCTGGCATTTTCCGGACAGCTCGGCCCAGCTTCCCATCCGGTTAGCCGTCCGCCGCATACTGAAAGCAGGGCGGTGGAGAAAGCCATTTCCGTTGCCGAAAAAACCGCTTGCCCCTTATATATCGTACATGTCTCTGCCGCACAATCCCTTGAACACATAAGGAAGGCACAAAATAAAGGTCAGCCTGTTATGGCGGAGGTCTGCGTCCATCACCTGCTGTTGGATGTTTCTCTATACGATGGACCTTTTGAAGCAGCTGCGCCTTATGTGCTGAGTCCGCCGCTCAGATCGGAAAAAGACCGGGACGCACTCTGGCAAGCTTTACAGGACAAGACGATACAGGTGGTGGGTACCGACCACTGCCCTTTCTTCATGGAGCAAAAGCAAGCAGGCAAAGAAGATTTCCGCAGGATCGCCAATGGTGCCGGTGGCGTGGAGCACCGCCTGGCATTGCTTTACACCTTTGGGGTGTTGGAGGGCAGAATCAGCCGCCAGCAATTTGTGGATCGCTGTGCCACACAACCGGCAAAAATTTTTGGGTTATACCCTCAAAAAGGGGTGATAGCCGAAGGGTCTGATGCCGATCTGGTGATCTGGGATCCGTTGGCAATGAGGATGATATCAGCCTCGACCCATCATCAAAACAGCGACGTCAACATTTATGAAGGGACAAAGACCAGGGGGCATCCCAACATGGTTGTTTCAAAAGGACAGATCGTGGCAGAAGATGGGAAATTGACAGGGGCTCCTCACGGGCAGTTTTTGAAACGCACTTTATTTGGGGGACCGGGGGCTTGAAAACTTATATACATCCACCATAGGGGCCCCTCCAATGATGTTATGGATCGGGGAGTTTCCGGGACCTGCCAATCAGACCAGGTTTGCGAAACCCATGAAGGCCAGTGCCAGGATACCGGCTACTACGAGTGCTGCCGGTGCACCTCTCATCCCTTTTGGGACATCCATCAGGTCGAGGTGTTCCCTGATGCCGGCAAAGAGGATGATCGTCAGGGCGAAGCCAAGGGCGTTACCAACAGCAAATACAACCCCTTCCAGGAGGTTAAACCCGAAATCCTCCCTGACTGAGAGGATGGTGACACCCAGGATGGCGCAGTTGGTAACGATCAGGGGCAGAAAGATACCCAACGCCTGGTACAATGCCGGGCTCACCTTTTTCAGAATAATCTCCACCATCTGTACCAGTGATGCAACCACCAGGATATAGGAAATGGTCTGGAGGTATTCGATATTCAAGGGAACAAGGATGTAATGAAAGATCAAAAAAGTAACCAGGGTGGCCAGGGTCATCACAAACATCACGGCACCTGACATGCCAACGGAGGTAGACACACGGGCAGACACCCCCAGGTAGGGGCAAATCCCCAGAAACTGGGCCAATACAATGTTATTGACGAATACGGCCCCTATGATAATGATGATATATTCCATGGCTACGCGTTTTGGTCAAGTTTCTTTTTTACAATGTTGTTGAGTGCCACCAGGTATCCAAGGCCTATAAAGGCACCCGGAGCCAGCACGAACACAAGCATGCCGTCGCCGGCAAATATGGACCATCCGAAGATCTCACCTGCGCCGAGGATTTCTCTCAGGCCGCCCAGTATTGTCAGTGCGAAGGCAAATCCAAGGCCCATACCGAGTCCGTCAATGATGGCGCTCCAGGTGTTGTTCTTGCTTGCAAAGGCCTCTGCCCTTCCCATCACAAGGCAGTTAACCACGATAAGGGGGATAAAGAGGCCCAATGCTTCGAACAGGGCAGGCAAAAAAGCTTCCATCACCAGTTCGGTGATGGTCACAAAAGAGGCGATCACCACAATGAAGGAGGGGATCCTGACCTTTGTGGGGATCAGGTTTTTGATGAGGGAAACCACGATATTTGACGAAACAAGCACAAATGTGGTGGCAAGCCCCATGCCGAGGCCATTAAAAGCAGAAGTGGTAACACCCAGTGCCGGACATAGTCCCAGGAGCAATACAAAAACCGGATTCTCCCTGATAAACCCTTTTGTAAAATTCTGTAATTGTCCCATAGCTTATTCTTTTTCTTTGTTGATAAGGTTGGGGTGATTGGCATCGAAGGTTTGGAATGCCCTGTCGATGGCATCGCAATAAGCCCTGGCGGTAATGGTGGCTGCTGTGATTGCATCGATGTTGCCACCATCTTGTTTTATTTTCAGCGTTTCTTCCCTGGGATCAAAACCCTGGAACTGATCGCTCCAGTCTGATTTGTCTTTTTCGATCTTGTCGCCCAGGCCGGGGGTTTCTGCATGTTCGAGATGGACCACATCGATGATCTCTCCCCCGGGCGTAAATCCCACCATGGCCCTTATCCTGCCGCTGTAGCCCATGGCCGTATAGGTCGCTACCGCCACACCAACAAGCTGGCCATCTTTGTATGCCAGGTTAAATTCCAAAGAGTCCCTGCCTGTGACGGGCATAATATATTCTGTCCTCAGCTCATCAAAGTCAGGCAACACCTTTCCGATCGCTTCCTGCCGGGCGGCTTCACGGGCCAACTCGATGGGGCCCTTGGTAAAATTGTACACTGTTGCCAGCGTGAACGAAGCAGCAACTGCAACAATCACCAGGGTCATCACCATGTTCAGGAATGTTGATTCTCTTTTAGCCATTTTTTACCTCCTCCCCAAATCTTTTCGGTTTAAAAGCACGGTTTATCAGTGGCACAAAGGCATTCATGATCAATATGGAAAATGCCACTCCTTCAGGATAGGCACCAAAAAGGCGGATGATGATGGTCAGCAGGCCACAGCCAACACCGAACAATATCATGCCACGCGGTGCCATCGGACTGGTGGCATAGTCGGTGGCCATATAGATGGCACCCAGCATCAGCCCCCCCGTAAACAGGTGAAACACAGGATCGGGGTAGACCTCCGGTTGTATAAGCCAGAATATCGCGGAAAATGCCGCTGCTGAACCAAGAAAGGCAACCGGTGTATGCCAGGAAATGATCTTCCGGAGAAGCATATATATGCCACCAAGGATCAATGCGATGGCAGATATTTCACCGACAGACCCCCCAAGGTTCCCCATCATCAAGTTCATGTAATCAGGGATTTGCATCATCAGGGAAGAGATACTTTCACCGCGGCCCACACCGTCCTTTATAATCGTCAAAGGGGTTGGGCCAGTAACGGCGTCTGTCAGTTTTGTAGTGAAAGCGGTTGGTTCGGGGTAGGTTGTCATCTGCACAGGGAAAGAGATCATCAGAAAGACCCTTCCCACCAGGGCCGGGTTAAATGGGTTCTTTCCCAATCCACCGAAAGTCATTTTGCCCATGCCGATGGCAACGGCCGAACCTATAACAACCAGTCCGAACGGCAAGTTGGCGGGCACATTGAATGCCAGCAACACACCAGTGATCATGGCAGAACCGTCAAAAATGGTCAATGGCCCTTTGATCAGATATTTCTGAATGATAAATTCAAAAGCCATGCAGGAAACCACCGCAGTGAGTGTTATCAGTATGGCAGGCAAACCAAAAAAGTAAAACGACACCAGCATGGCAGGTACGAGGGAAAAAACCACACCATACATGATCTTGCTCACCGACTGCTCTGTATGAAAATGGGGCGACCCCGAAACAGTTAATGCTTTCATCTTTGTCTAGTAAAGTTTCCTATTGTTTGTTGCAAAAGATCATTCCCATTCTTCCATCGTTCTTTCGTTCCATCGCTCCTTCGTTCCATCGCTCTTTCGTTCCATCGTCCCAAAAACCAACCCTACCCGGATCGCTCACGGATCATCTGTCCCACACGGTTTTTGCCAACCCTGATATGGTCGAGCAAAGGTTTTCCTGACGGGCATATATACAGGCAGGAGCCACATTCCATGCAGTCCATAATGCGTTCATCCTCACAGTCCTGAAAGCGTTGTTTTTCAGCAAGTGATGACAGCAGGTATGGTTCAAGGCCCATGGGACAGATGGTGAGGCACCTGGCACAGCGGATACAGTTTTGTTCAGGAGGCCTGGATGACTCTTTTTCAGTAAAGATCAGGATACCTGACGTACCTTTTGTAACTGGCACATTCAGGTCGTTGAGTGCCTTGCCCATCATGGGGCCACCGTTGACCACCTTGCCTGTATCGTCAGGAAGGCCACCCGCCGCCTCAATCAGTTCTGCCACGGGGGTTCCGATACGCACCATAAAGTTTGATGGTTTCTTTACTGAACTACCGGAAACCGTTACAACACGTTCTATCAACGGCTTATTTTTCTGAACAGCCTCGTACACTGCAAAAGCAGTTCCGACGTTGTGTACCACGCAACCCACCTCTATCGGTAATTTCCCGGACGGCACCTCCCTGTTGACCAATGCCTTTATCAATTGTTTTTCAGCACCCTGTGGATATTTAACTTTCAGTGGCTCCACCGAAATTCCGGGATAACCGGCAGCGATCTTAGACAAGTGGGCGATCGCATCCGGTTTATTATTCTCGATACCGATAATGGCTTTGTCGACGCCAAGGGCTTTCATTTGCAGACTTGCACCCACCATGATCTCTTGCCCTTTCTCCATCATCAGGCGATGATCAGCGGTAAGGCATGGCTCACATTCCACCCCGTTAATGATCAAATATTCGGCTTTTTTTCCTTTGGGGACCTTCAGCTTCACATGGGAAGGGAAGGTTGCGCCACCCATCCCCACGATGCCTTTGTCATAAACCTTTTTGATGATTTCTTCAGCAGTCAGGTTACTGTCCTCAATAAGGCTTTCATCCCTTTCAATCCCTTCTGCCCATTCATCCCCTTCCACATTGATCAATATGGCTTTTTTACGATAGCCGCTTGCATCGATCACCCCATCAATTTTTGCCACCGTTCCTGAAACGGAGGCGTGGATATTCGCTGAAATAAAGGCTTCTCCCTTGGCAATAAGCTGGCCGGCCTGAACCTTGTCACCTTTTCCAACAACAGCCTTTGCTGGTGCACCCAAATGCTGGGATAAGGGGATCGCAACCGACTTCGGTGGTTCCAGACGTTCAACAGACCGCTTTTCCGCAAACTTATTTTCCGGAGGATGAACACCTCCCATGACAAAAGTTTTCAATTGTTACATCTGTTTTGGTTCAACATGCATTCAGCATTTCCCAGTCCCATCGCTCCATCGTTCCATCGTTCTTTCGTTCCATCGTTCTTTCGTTCTATCGTTCTTTCGTTCCATCGTTCCTTCGTTCCTACGTTCCTTCGTTCCATCGTACCTTCCTCTCCTCATCACTCCCCCGGCTCTTTCTCTTTGGCCGCAGCCTTCTCGGCTTTTTGTTTCCTCGGCGGGAAGTTCAGTTCATGGATGGCGTTGGTGGGACATACTGGTGGACATTTACGGCAAAGCGTACATTTTTCAAAATCGATGTATGCCAGGTTGTTTTCCATGGAAATGGCGTCGAACTTGCATTCTTTTACACATCTTCCACAGCCGATACAGGCCACTTTACAGTTTTTGCGCGCCAGCCCTCCTTTTTCCTCGTTGATACATGAAACAAAAATGCGCCGGTCTTTTTTCCCTTTTTTACGCATTTCGATGATATTGCGCGGACATTCTTTTACACAAGCGCCGCAGGCAACACATTTGTCATCAAGGATCACAGGCAGCCCGGTTTCCTGGTCCATGTACATGGCGTCGAAGTTGCAAGCTTCTACACAATCGCCACAGCCAAGGCAGCCGTAAGGACATCCGCCTTCACCGGCAAAAAGGCTATGGGCAAAGGCACAGGTCATCAGACCTTCATAGCGGACTTTTGGCGGGGCAAACTCCCGTGTACCATTGCAGCGCACCACCGCGATCATGGGTGTCTTCTCCCCGGCTTCCCAACCCATGGCTTTGGCAATATCCTGCATGACATCATTCCCCCCGGGCGGACAGTTAAACCCTTCGAGACTTTCTGCCTTCACGATGGCTTCTGCCAATGCCCTGCAACCAGCCAAGCCACAACCACCACAATTGGCCCCCGGCAGTAACTCCTCAACCTTATCAATGCGCGGATCCTCTATCACCTTGAATTTTTGCGCCACCATATACAGGACAATCGCTGCCACACCACCGATAGCACCCAAAGAGATAACAGAAAATAACGTGATTTCATTCAAAAATTCGGTCACTGTTCCAGGTTTTATTAGTGAATGAAAGAATACAATGCACAGTTGTTAAACAATAAACACCCAACAATGGGCAAAAATAGAAAACATAATGAAAACGGCACCCAAAAAGGAGGATTTTTAAAAAGTTAGAACTTGCTGTATTTCAACACCCTGTATAGCCCAAACAACATCATGATAAACAAGACATCTGATAACCAACAATATAGAATCTTGTTTAGAACAACTCTAAATTTGGTTTTCAACATTGAAGGTTGATCGTGAGGTGTAGGCTAAGGCTGGGGTGGAGGATGAAGATGGAATTGTTTTTAAGTCTGGGGTTCCGGATACTGTTTATTGGTTAGCACGACAGGGGGTCGGGGGCTGATGTGGCGGTTTGCTCCCATCGACGGAGTTCGTTGCATAGAAAGGATGGATCCTGTATTGGTGATTGTTACATTACAGGGGGTTGTCTGATCGAAAAATGGAATGTTTTGCGAAGTTTTTCCCGATAACGGTAAAGGAACGCATAATAAGGTGCCATCAATGCCACGGCGATCAGGGCCGCAAGGCCTTCATTGCCGGTGATGAAATACACTGCAAACAAGCTGCCGAGCAGTATCAGGAAAGGGAGTATATAGCCAATCAGCAATGCCTTGTAACCCAACGAACGCTCGAGAACAATTTCGACCTGCTGGCCGGGAGAATGGCCTGACGGATCATCTGAATCGACTTCAACCACCTTATCAACAGACTCCGCCATGCCACAATGGCTTTTTGCACGGCAATGCCCGCAAGCTGCCTGTGAAGCAATCCTGACATACACCTTGTGTCCGTCAATCCGCTCAACCTCCCCGGGATGACAGATCTGCCGTGCGTTTTTTGCATTCATCACAAGACAAATATACATGATTTTTTTTCGTTCGAAATTACACACAGACGAATGAAAAAAAATCATGTGAAAGCGGAGCGGTTCCTCCTGTACACCAGCATTTTGTATATTGTTTTTTACAAAATGGTGGTGGATTTTTACAGGAGAAATATACATGATTTTTTTTCGTTCGAAATTACACACAGACGAATGAACACATCACTCCCCTTGCCGCATTGTCAGGAAGCAGTTCCAGACAAATCCCTTTTGCCGGTGACTACGTGGTCGCGTTTAATGCACGGAATGAGCCGTTTTTATTAAAAAACCTTACTTTTGTTCAGTTACTCACCAAACCCATTAAAAAATGAAAAACAAAAGGGTTTTATTCTCCGCAACAGCGTTGATTTTTCTGCTTCTGACAGGCACCATTTACAGTTGCCGGTCTGATCAATATGAAGACCGGCAGGAATCCTATGTGGTCATGTTGTCAATGGACGGATTCCGCTGGGATTATGCAGGGCGGGTGCCAACGCCCAACCTGGACTATATTGCAGCACATGGTGTAACCACCGAATACGTAAAACCTGCCTTTCCCAGCAATACCTTTCCCAATCATTACTCCATAGCCACGGGATTGTATCCGGACAATCACGGTATCGTGAACAACAATTTTTATTGTCCCGGGTTGGATATGACATACCGCATGCGGGACAGGGAGTCGGTTGAGAACGGGATTTTTTATGGCGGGGAGCCCATATGGGTAACTGCAGAGAAGCAGGGAGTCACCTCTGCTTCATACTTTTGGGTGGGATCGGAAGCCCCGGTAAAAAACACCCAGCCTACCTACTGGAAAGAATACAGCACGCGCGACCCTTTTGGCGACAGGATTGATACTGTGGCTTATTGGTTGCAGCTTCCGGAGGAAAAAAGACCCCAGCTGATCACTTTCTATTTTCATGAACCTGACGGGCAGGGTCACCGCACAGGGCCAGAAAGTCCGGAAATAGATGAGCTGGTTATGGAGCTGGACAGCCTCGTTGGGGTTTTTATACAAAAAATGCGAGCACTTCCCATCGCCGACAAGATCAATATCATTGTCACCTCCGACCATGGGATGACGGAGCGAAGCACGGAGCGGTACATCGACCTGGAGCAGTACATCGACCGCGACTGGCTGGATATTGCCTTTGGCGGCAATCCTCTGATGATGTGGCGGCCCGTGGAAGGCATGAAAGACAGTATCTACAACCGTTTGAAAGATGTGGAGAACCTCTTTATCTGGAAAACCGGTGAGCTCCCGGAGCGTCTGAACTTTGGACAAAACCCGCGTACCCTTGACCTGGTGGTGCTGGCCGACTCCACCTGGAACATCGGATGGGGAGAACCCACAGAACGTTTTTATTCGGGCGGTGGCCATGGCTGGGATAATGCCAAAAAAGACATGCATACCATATTTTATGCCACGGGTCCGGCCTTCAAGGAAAACCATGTCCACGAACCCTTTGAACTGGTTGACCTTTATCCGCTGATCGCGCGCATACTCAATCTTGAGCCGGCACCCGTAGATGGGAAGCTGCATCGTGTGGAGGGAATGCTGAAAGATTAGCAGGTATTGGCTTTAACCTCAACTTCAAACCTGTATAACGTGCTATATGGTAACAAACTGTCATGGACACAGGCGCTTTCCTTCTATGGAGGCAAGGGTTGGCGATGTGGCGCTGGGCAGCGGACATCCTATCCGGATACAGTCCATGGCAAAGACCGACACACGTGATGTGAGAGCCACCCTGGACCAGTGTATAAGGTCATTTGAGGCCGGTGCCGATTATATGCGCATCGGCATTCCGGACATGGCCTCGGTACACTGTCTTAAAATAATCAGAACGCAACTGGCAGCAGCCGGGTTCCATCACCCCCTGGTTGCTGATATCCATTACAAGCCGGAACTGGCAACGGAATCTGCACGCATCGCCCAAAAAATAAGGATCAACCCCGGCAATTACGGAACACCCATGCCCCCCTTTTCTTTACGAAAAACCGGCCAAGGACCTGTCGATGAAGATGAAAACCTGTTTTATCGACTAAAGCCGCTCATCGATATTTGCAAAGAATATGGTACTGCCATACGCATCGGTACCAACGCCGGATCGTTGCCCGCACGTTACCTCGACCGGTACGGGAAAACCCCCACCGCCCTTGTTGAATCAAGCATAGAATATCTCCGCACTTTTGAAAGGCTGGGGTTCCATAACACCGTGGTGTCATTGAAGGCAAGTAAGCCCATGGATATGATCGCATCCTGCCGGATGATGACCCAACGCATGCTTGAAACGAACATGCTTTACCCTATGCATATCGGTGTCACAGAGGCCGGGTTCAGCTTCAGGGGACGCATTAAGTCAGCACTGGGGATCATCAGCCTGTTGAAATCAGGCATCGGCGACACCATCCGTGTAAGCCTCAGCGAACCACCGGAAAATGAAATTGTATTCGCAAAAAAAATAACAGGCCACCTCACGAAGCATGGAGGCAAGACGCCTGTCATCATGCCCAACGACGACCCTGTTGCCATCATTAGATCAGAAGCAACTGATCCGGACGAGCTGATCATCGACGCCATCACCCAGTTCATCAATATCCCGTCCGACAAGGTGGTCCGGAACATACTGGCAGAAGCACCCATGATGAAGGATGGGGCCCTTGAACGACAATTAGCGCGCCATCTGATGCAGGCCGCCGGATTGAACGTCAGCGACACTGAATTTGTCAGTTGCCCGGCTTGCGCACGCACAACCGTTGACATGAACAACCTGATAAAAAAAGTGGAAAAACGCCTGTCAGGACACCCCGGAATCAAGATCGCCATCATGGGCTGCATGGTCAACGGGCCGGGTGAAATGGCTGATGCAGATTACGGGTTGATAGGCAACCGGCACGGGTCATTAAACCTTTACAAGGGAAAAAAGATCGTACGCACCAACCTGGAACCTGATGCAGCATTAAATGCCCTGGAACACCTGATGACCCAACAGTAAAAAACCATCGTTTTGCCATTTGCCATTCGCAAAATGCCATGTTAAAGGCAAATCCGCATTTGATGGGGCTGCGTCAGAAGCGGTGATCTTTCTTTTTGGTAGCTTCTTCTTTGGATGGAAACCATAGAAAAAGTACAAGAAAAAACAAAAACAGAAAAAACAAGCATCTTTCTGATGTAAAACCTTGACAGGTTTTTTCATCGGTCTGTGTGCCAATTGAAAATTGTCGTGTATATTTGCTGGTTAGATCCATTCAGAATTCCAGACCATGAACATTCTCATTGCAGGCAATAGCGAGGTGGCCTTGCATTTGGCGGAATTGCTCTCCGGCGAAAACCATGATGTTACCCTGGTGGCTCCTGACAAAAGCTTTTTGAAGCTGATAGAATCCCATTCCGATCTGCTGACCATTGTGGGCGACAGTACCTCCATACAGGTCTTGAAAAATGCTGATGCTCGGCGCACAGAACTGGTAATCAGTGCCCATAATGATGGGCGTTTGAACTTGCTGACGGCCATACTGGCCAAACGTTTGGGCGCAAAAAAATGCATTGCCAAGGTGAATGAACCCGAATACCTCACCGAAGAATGCAAGCGTCATTACAAAGACCTGGGGATAGACTACCTTGTATCGCCAGAGAAGATCGCTGCCAATGAGATTGCTAACCTGTTGACCAACACGGCGGCAGCAGAGATCTTTGATTTTTCAGAACACAAGCTCTCGTTGATGCTGGTGAAGCTGGAAAAAGAGGCGCCTGTTATCGGGAAAACCCTCCGCGAGATCGCCAGGGAATATGAACAATATGATTTTCGTGCGGTTTCCATTCATCGCCGGGCACATACCATCATCCCGAAGGGGGATGACCGGTTCCACGAGAATGACCTGGCTTATGTGATCACCAAGCCCAGGGGCATTAACCATTTGCTGGAGCTCAGCGGCAAGAAGCAATTTGACATCAACAATGTAATGATCATCGGGGGGGGTGCTGTTGGGAGCCAGGCTGCCGCCTTCCTTGAAAAAAAATTCAGCGTAAAGCTCCTGGATATAAATCCCGACAGGGCGAATGAACTCTCTGACATCCTTCGTTCCACCCTGGTCATCAATGGTGATGCCCGGAATATCAACCTGCTGGAAAGCGAGAGTGTGGGGTCAATGGATGCTTTCGTGGCTGTGACCAACAATTCGGAGACCAACATCCTCACTTGTTTGCTGGCAAAACGATTTGGCGTCAAGAAAACCATTGCCCTTGTCGAGAACATTGACTTCATCGAGATTTCACAAAGTGTGGGGATCGACACCATCATCAACAAAAAACTGGCTACCGCCAGTTACATCATCCGCTTCACCATGACGGCGGAAGTGATCTCTACCAAGTGCCTTACCAGCGTGGATGCAGAGGTTTTTGAGTTTCAGGCAAGGGAAGGTTCACCCATCACCAGGAAGACCATCCGCAAGCTAAATTTCCCCAAGCAGGCCATCATCGGCGGTGTAATCCGCGACAACGAAGGATATATCGCACAAGGTGATATGCAGATACAAGCAGGTGACAAAGTGGTGGTGTTTGCACTGCCGGAAGCATTTGATGGCGTAGATAAAATGTTCAAAAGCAAGTCATAAAAGTGGCCAACGGACCTTCACTGAACGGAAAACTGATCACTAAGTTCACCGGCATGCTCATCATGATGCTGTCAGGGTTCATGTTGCTTTCTGCACCATGGTCAGTTTTCTATAATGAACCCGAAGCACTCCGGTCTTTATTGATCTCCGGCGTCATCACTTTTCTTTCGGGGTTTATTGCATTCATCCTCACAAAAAAACACGACCATCGCAATATCAGAAAAAAAGAAGGGTACATCATTGTAACCTTAATTTATTTGAGTATCTCTTTTTTTGGGGCACTTCCTTTTTATATTGGAGGCACCATCCCCAATTTTTCAGATGCTTTCTTTGAGTCAACTTCTGGGATTGCCACCACGGGTGCAACCATATTGACCGATATTGAGTGCTTGCCAAAGGGCCTGCTGTTTTGGCGCAGCATGACGCATTGGATTGGGGGTATGGGCATCATCGTTCTGACGCTGGCGATCCTTCCCATTCTGGGTGTGGGGGGCATGCAGCTTTTTGTGGCGGAGGTCCCCGGCACGACACCCAGCAGGCTTCACCCCCGCATTACCCAGACAGCAAAAAGGTTATGGGGGATCTACACAGGCCTGACATTTATACTCACTGTTTTGCTTATGCTTGGTGGCATGGACATGTTTCACAGCATAAACCATGCCTTCAGCACCATGGCCACCGGCGGCTTCTCCACCCAAAACGACAGTATCAGAGGCTACTCTGCCTATATCCAGTATATCATTATTCTCTTCATGATCCTCGGGGCAACCAGTTTCTCCCTTCACTACTTTGTTCTGAAAGGACAGTTTCACAAGGTCCTGAACAATGAAGAGTTTCTGTTTTTCCTGAAAATAATGGGCGCATTTACCCTGTTTTTTTGTTCAATCCTTCTCCTGATTAACCAGTCAGAATTTGAAGACACGTTCAGAAAAAGTCTTTTTCAGGTGGTGTCTATCGTTACCACCACTGGGTTTACCACGACAGATTACATGGAATGGCAGGGCTTTTTATGGTTCTTCTTGTTCCTGCTGATGTTTACGGGAGGATGTATTGGTTCAACGGCCGGTGGTATAAAAATGATCCGTGTTCTGGTTCTGGTAAAGAATACCCGCCTGGAGTTCAAAAGACTGCTTCATCCCATGGCGGTGATCCCCGTGAGGATCAACAGAAAAACAATCCCCCAGGAGATCATCCACAACTTTTTGGCGTTTTTCTTATTGTATATGTTGCTTTTTATGGCCGGAGCCGCTTCCATGACGCTCTTCGGACTTGATTTCACCTCTGCCATCGGCGCATCTGCCGCCACCCTGGGAAATATCGGGCCAGCGATTGCCAATGTCGGGCCCATCGAAAGCTATGCGAACATTCCAGACCCTGCCAAATGGATATTAAGCTTCTACATGATACTGGGAAGACTTGAAATATTTACTGTGCTGCTCCTTCTCTCTCCCAGCTTCTGGAAGAATTAGCCGGCACCGCTTTTTTGGCTTCGCTTTCACATAAATTTTTTTCATTCGTCTGTGTGTAATTTCGAACGAAAAAAAATCATGTATATTTGGGCGCTCAATCACAAGCTCTGTATGCTTAGCATATGTATCCCCATATATAATCACGACGTTACCAGGCTGGTGAAGACACTTGGCAAACAGGCCGCTGGCCTCGGATTCCCTGTGGAGCTGGTGTTGCTGGACGACGCATCGGCACACCGAATAAAAGAGATCAACCGCAAGATGACAGCATGGCCTTTTGTAAAATACGCAGAGTTGAAGAAAAACACCGGCAGAAGCAAGATACGCAACCTCCTGGCCGAAAAGGCAACCCACCCATACCTGCTTTTCATCGATTGCGACACAGAGGTGGTCAATGACCACTTTCTCCAAAAGTATGTTTCGTCGTTACAACCTGAGGCCGTCATTTGCGGCGGACACACCTACGCGATGGAGCGACCGGCCGGCCGGGAATTCCTTCTGCATTGGCTGGTCGGATCCAAACGCGAAGTGCGTCCGGCAAACATACGTCAGCAACAACCATATAAATCCTTTATGACGGGAAACTTCCTGATTGAACGCACTGTCTTCATCAATGTCCGTTTCCGTGAAGACCTGACGGGATACGGCCACGAAGATACCCTGTTCGGATATGAATTGATGAAACACGGCATCAAAGTGAACCATATTGACAACCCCTTGATGCACGTCGGACTGGAAAGTGCAGATCACTTTCTGGATAAAACCAGGCAAGGCCTGCAGAATTTATTGACAACCTATGACATGGTAGAGCGTGACCCGGATTATGCAGACATTGTAAAGATCCTGCGTACCCATCAAAGGCTTAAAAAACTCAGGCTGAACTATTTTTTATCAAGTCTTTCCGTCATCATGCAAAGGCCCATGAAAAAACACCTCAGAAGCAACAAACCCAGGCTCTGGGTCTTTGACCTTTACAAACTATGCATTTTATGCCGATTGTCTGTATAAATGTCAGCAGAGTACATTTTGACCTTTCGGCATTCACACAACATAGGTTTCCAGCAAGCGGCAGGAAGCATCGGGGGTCAATTGCACATTATTGATCTCGGCCGGTAAAAGAATGGTCTCACCTGCACGGATCTCTTCCGAGCCACCATGATATTTCAGCATGCATTTCCCTTCCAGGCAGACATAAACAACGAAGGAATCCACAAAAACATAATCCTGCTGGATGTTTTTATCAAAACGGATCATCCTTGTAGTGAAATATGGTGATTTGACCAGTTCAACCGGGGCATTATCCTGTTTCGGATATTCCACTTTGTTGTCCCGGGCTTTAAAGTCAATGGCTTTCATGGCCTCCTCGGTATGCAGTTTTCGTGGCATCCCGTCGTCGCCTGGCCTGTCCCAGTCGTATATACGATAGGTGATATCGGACGATTGCTGGATTTCACAAAGAATGATCCCCTCGCCAATGGCATGTACCTGTCCGGGCGGTATAAAAAAAACATCTCCTGCCTTCACTTTTTCAACATGCAGAATGTCTTTCAGGCTTTTATTTCTGAGGTGATGCAGGTAATCCTCCGCTGAAGTGTCTTTCCGGAAGCCCAGGATCATTTCGGCTCCCGGTTCGGCGTCAATCACATACCACATCTCTGTTTTCCCGCGTCCCTGGTGCCGCTCACGCGCCAGTGAATCATCGGGGTGAACCTGTATGGACAGGTCGGCATCGGTATCCAGGAACTTAAACAAAAGGGGGAATTCTGTGCCATAAGTCCCAAAGACCTTTTCACCAACCAGATCGCCCATGTAAACCTCAATAAGTTCCGGCAACTCATTGCCAGCCAGGAAGCCATTGCTAACCCTGGAGATGTTGCCTTTCATCCCCGAAAGTTCCCATGACTCGCCACAGTTGGGCAAAGGGTCGAAGTCCCTGGCAAAAAGATCCTTCAGTCTGCGGCCACCCCAGACTTTGTCCTTGTAAATGGGTTCAAACTTTAAAGGATACAGTGCGCGCATAGGCTCTCATTCATAAATTTGCTGAAGGTTTGCGGGCGATTTGCTAAAAGCCGGACATGACATTGCTTTGCCTCAGGGCATGGTGTTCCACGGCTGCGCTTCAGGGTTCAGGCCCGCCACCTTTTCGGTCACTCCCCGGGCCAGAGAATTTTTTCATCATCGTCCATGGCAACCGCCCAGCTAACCAGCGCCAGCTCATCATTTTCAAAAACAAACTGCAAATGGGCGTCATTAAAGAATATGATGTGCTCGTCAAGGTCAGCATCATCCTCTGTTTCATACTCCTCAAAGCCATTCTTTTTCATCAACGATATGATGGCATCCTGGTTCAACTTAAAAACCTGTTCTCCAAACAGTGAAGCATTTTCATTGTCGGTCTCAAAATTGGTGCAAACACCATTCAGCTCTTTCTCAAAATAAACAGCATGGCCTTTTTCCCAATAACTCCAAACCACCACTTCGTGAATTTCACCTTCCACATCGATGGTTTCTGTATCTTCAGGAGCGCCAAAAACATTTATTACTTCATCTTGTGTGGCACCGAACTTGAGTTCGCCGAAACCGGTCATCGGCTTGATTTCGAGCATCTCTTTCATGATTGTTTCGTTTTAAGGTTAGATAAAAGGGAGGTTGCACAAAGATAGGTATTTATTCCCAGCCACCAGTCAATGGTCGTTTGCGGGCGCCAGGAACCTATTTAAACGGCGAATCCGGTTCTTTGGCCATGTGCTTATAAACCAACTTGTCAGTCAATGCGGGCAATAGCTTATTCAGCCATACGGTGAGTTTCCCTTGCCGGGTGAGGATCAGTGTTCTTTTTCGTTTTCCCACGCCTTTATAGATATGCTTTGCAACGGTCTCGGCCGTCATCATTTGGTCTTCTGCCCTGGGCGAGTCGCCCTGCATCGTACCATCTTTTGCCAGTGCTGTCTTGCGGATATTTGAGGCAGTAAAGCCGGGACAGGCGATAAGTACATGCAGGCCATTCTTCAGGTTCTCTGCCCGCAGGGATTCAAGAAAACCCTGGAGGGCAAATTTTGAAGCGGAATATCCGCTGCGGGCAGGCAATCCTTTGAAGCCGGCAATGGAAGAAACGCCCACCAGGCTCCCCCTGGACTTCAGCAGCCAGGGCAGAGCATGTTTTGTACAGTACACAGCCCCCCAGAAGTTCACCTGCATCAGACGGTCAATCACCTTTAGCTCCACATCGGAAAACAATGCCCGCATGGACACACCGGCGTTGTTGACAAGCATGTCGATACGGCCAAAACGTTCTGCGACCTTTTCAACAAGCTGCCGGCAATCTTCCTCTATGGTCACATCCGTTTCGATGATGAGATAATCTTCCGGATCATATCCTTTCACCACCTCATGCATGGCTTTGGTATTCCTTGCGGCCAGCACAACCCTGGCACCAAGCAGCAGGCCTTCCAGTGCCAGTGCACGGCCAATGCCGGAAGAAGCGCCGGTAACGATGATCACTTTGTCTTTGAAAAACATATCTGTTATTGTTTTTGACCCCGATGACACTGCATCCCTGTATCTCTGCAGGACAACAGGGTCCTGCCATCTCCCATCACAACACCCTGAAGGTGGAGAGCATAAATATAATCTCAAAATTAATACTTTACAAATCGCGATCACTTTAAAGAAAGAGAAAATACATATTTTTGTGCTGCTGCGCACCCTTGATCCTATCTATTATTTATCATGAACGATGCAAGTTGTTGAAGTCAAAACCAAAAGAGAATCGAAAGCGTTTCTGCGGGTACCACGTTTCATTTATCAAAAAGATCCCAACTGGATCCCGCACCTCGACCGGGACATTGAAGCGGTTTTTAATGCACAAACCAACCCCAGTTTTCAGGACGGTGAAGTGTGCCGGTGGATATTGAAAGACAGCAGTGGCCAGTTGTTGGGCAGGGTGGCCGCCTTTATCAACAATAACCTTGCCCATACCCATAAACAGCCCACCGGGAGAATGGGCTTTTTCGAATGCATCAACGATAAAAAAGCGGCATTTCTGCTTTTCGACACTTGCAAAGAATGGCTTTCACACAGGGGAATGGAAGCCATGGACGGTCCCGTGAACTTCGGGGAGAAAGAACGTTTCTGGGGATTGCTTATCGACGGTTTTGGCATGCCACCACCTTACCTCATGAACTACCATCCCCCATATTACCGCAAATTTTTCGAAGAGTACGGGTTTCACATCTACTATGAACAATATGTATACCGTATTGAAGCAGACACCCACCTTCCGCCCATTCTGGGTAAAAAATATGAGCGCCTGACCAAAACCCAGGGCTATCGTTTTGAACACATGCAGCTCCGGTTTATAGAGCAATATGCTGAAGACTTTATGACCATCTACAATAACGCCTGGAGCAGGTCGCACAAGAACTTTCGTCCGATGAGCAAGGAACAGGCAATAAAGAACTTTACTGACATGAAGGATGTGGTTGACGAGGAGCTGATCGTTTTCGGATACCACCATGGCAAGCCTATCGCTTTTTTTATTGGGATTCCTGAGCTTAACCAGATATTTCGTTATTTGAACGGCAACCTTAACCTTTGGAACAAACTAAAGTTCGTCTATTACCGTTGGCGCGGTGAGTGCCGGACCATTTACGGACTTGTGTTTGGCATCGTACCGGAATACCAGAACCGGGGCATCGAGAGCGCTTTGGTGATGTCGGTCAAGCAATTTGTATCCCGCAGAAATTTCTATAAATCAATGATGATTACATGGATTGGGGACTTTAACCCCAAAATGATCAAGATCATTGAACACATTGGGGCAAAGAAGATGTTTACCCTGGCAACTTATCGAAAGATGTTCGATAAAGAAGCTGTATTTGAAAGGCATCCCGTGATTGATTGACTGATTGTGCAAAACGCTGACCCGGGGCTGTTTTTGTCTGAACAACACCAGTAAAAACCTTAAAAAAATTTGCATTTTCCAAAATTGAAAGTATCTTTGCACTCTCAAAAAAACGGCATCTGCCGTTTTTGTTTATAGAGATCTTAAATTGTTTTGACTTGGTAGCTCAGCTGGTAGAGCACGTCCCTTTTAAGGATGGGGTCCTGGGTTCGAGCCCCAGCCAGGTCACAAAGAAGCCTGCTTTTTCCGGCGGGCTTCTTTTGTTATGCCTATCATCTGTTATTGTCGGGAGGCACCAGGGGCCCGCCGCCTTCCAGGATATCCCTGTCGCTGGCCCGCATTTCCAGCAAATAGTGTTTGCCGGAGCCCGGTTCGCTGATCACCTGGTAGAATCTGTCTTTGTCGGCGCGCAGCATTTGCGCCAGGCTTCTGTTGCCGGTAGTGGCAATGATCATGCGACTCTCCTCACCGGGGAGCACGGCCCTGATGATCACCGTCCCCTGTATGTTCGTGGCAACGCGCTCTACCAAAAGAAACAATGGCGCCGGCTCAAACAGCCTGGTGATGAGTTCATCCCCTTCCCTGATGATGGATTCCTGACTTACTCCTTCGTGAAGCCAGACTTCCCGGAATCGGATCACGTCGTCCCGCTGATCAAAAAAGTGCAGCACGTTTCCTTTGTCCTGCAAAGTATCAGAATAGGTTATGAACAATTTATGCCTGCGTGGTTCCCTCATTTCGCTTGGTTCTTGTGCATTCAATGCATTGCCTGCCTGTCGCCCATTCCATTGGCTCCCCACAGGGGCCGGCCGGGAACACGCCATCAAAAGGACGGCAACAACCAAAACGGGCATGAGTTTTTGTTTCATCTTTGCATCGTATGTATGGATCCGGTCAGATGAAGTTCACCAGGCGATGACCGCCTGTCTTCGAGAAACATATGGGCTCAAGGCCCGGTTCATCATATGATGACAGGCAACTGGACCCTGAATCAGCCAACAGATTCAACCTTCGTGTCTGAACCTTTCCTGGGTCACCGCGTAACCTGTACCCTGTAAGTGTGCACTCCGGCGGCAGTTGTTACCTGAATGAAATAGACACCGTTTCTGAATCCGGAAACATTGATTTCATGATGCTGATGCGCTACCTTGTTGCTGTACACAACCTGTCCCAGGATGTCCACGACCCATACATACTCCATTATCGTGTTTTCTGCGGCAAGTTTCAATGAGGTCCTGACAGGGTTGGGATAGACTGTGATATCAAACCGTTCCGCATCTTCAATGCCTGTGTCATCTTCTGCAAAGATGGCTTTCAGGTTCACGTCCCGTGCAGGCATCGTCATCGCAGGGGTTAGACCATCAGGATCATCCAGAAGTTCTGTGTCGCCGCTCCAGCCTTCGAATAAAAAGCCGTCAGCAGCAATGGCCGTCAGGGCGATCTCATCACCCATATGGAAGGATTCCCTTTCCGGGTCTATGGACACACTGCCCGATGCCGGCGGCTCGACCGATACCTCGAGGAGATACGATTCCAAGGCGAAGTTGGCTGTGAGAGCTACATTGGCAGCTGGCATGGTGAGTGTTGCCTGCGGTGCGCCTTCATCATCAAGTGACTCCGTGTCGCCGCTCCAGCCATCGAAGAGGTAACCCTCCCCAGCAATGGCTTCAAGGTCAATTGTATCGCCCATGTTATAGGCAGCCTGTTCGGGGGTCATTTCCACATTTCCCCCTTCTGCCGGCTCCGCATCTATGCCCAGGGTGTACTCTGAAAGTGCAAAGCTGGCTGTAACCCGCATATCCCCGGCCGGCATGACCAGTTGATATTCAGGGTGATAGCCCAGTATCTCACCGCCCTCGTCCATCCAGTAATCAAAGTGGTACCCTTCTGAGGCAATGGCTTCGAGCAAGATGTGGGCGTCATGGGCAACAAGGAGGCTTGATTCATAAGGGTTCCCTTCAACCAGCACGCTATTGCCTTCAGTAACGTCCATTTCGAGATGGCTGTGGCGAGGGATCCTCCACAGGAAAGACCTGTCATTTGCCGGAATGTCAAGGAAAACGGCGAGGTCAGGGTCGTGGTTGTCACCTTCCGGTCGTTCTAGCGGCAGCTGCATTCTCCTGATGTCGTGGGCGCGGTGTCCTTCACCCCAGAGCTCCATGCGGCGGTGCAGCAATATCTCGTCAATCAGTTCCTGCCCGGTGGTTTCCGTTTGGCTGTACTGCGGATCCCGCATGCTGACCAGATCATACAGGACTTGTTGGGCCTCAACGTCCTCATCCCCTGCACGCGCCAATGCTTCCGCACGGATAAGGTACATCTCTGCCAGGCGCATATACAGGTAGTCGCCGGCAAAGGATCCGATTTCAGGGGCAAGGAACTTCATCTGGTTGTAGTCGACCAGGTCACCCATCCCGTCACCAGGAGCAATAAACAAGCTTTTTCGCACATCCGTATCGGGAAACGCATGGTATAGCTCCTGTGTGATCAACTTTTGTCCCCCGCTGCTTGCATAACTGTCAAAGCGTGCATCCATATGGCTGAAGAAGGAGGTCGGATGCGGTGTCATTTTCCGTGCTGTTTCGGAGCCCCACATCCACTCGCTACCCTCGACGGTGTTGAAATGACCGGCATTATGGTCATTGGGTGTACAGAGGGCTTTGCCATGGTTTTCGGCGATGCTGACAGCCAGGCCTGCATGTTCGGCGGCTGTGCTCCAGTCTTCCATGGCCAGGGCCACCCGTGCACGCAGTCCGTGTGCCACTGCCAGGTCAATATGCGATCGATGGGCCTGTGCAGGGAGCTCTTCCAGCAAACTGAGCGCCTCATCAAGGTCAGCCTGAAGCTGAAGGTATACATCAGACACCGTGCCCCTTTCCAGGATGCCTTTTGAGCGGCCTTTAGGATAAAAAGGATCAAGGCCTTCTGTGCGCAGGAAGCCTGTTTCTCCTTGCACGGCAATGTCCTTACCGCCAGGTTGTTTGTTGTGTCGCGATGGCCCGGTGTGTGAAAAGCTGCGAACCGGTTCAGTGTGGTAGGGTATCCCGGGGGCACCGGCATCATAGGCATGGGCATGCGAAAAGACCTTCACCAGCTGAAAATGTGAAAAAGCGCGCATGGCCAGGGCCTGCCCCTTGACATTGTCTTTGTCTTCCGATGCACCTGTCACCTGATCAATGAATGAAAGGATCCAGTTTGCCCGTTCTGCTTTTTCATAATAACGATGCCAGGTATAGCTGACCAGGTCAGACAGCGGGTCACGATGGTCTGTGTAGCTGTAGTGCCCGACAAACCAGCCATCGCCTTCATCCCACATTGCCATGTCTTCCCCCATCAGGTCGTTGGTCAGGTCAAACGATTTTACGCCAAAATCTTCCTCGCCCGGGGTAATGCCCGGAGAAGACATATAGTTCAGCAAATGGGTTTCCAGAAAAGAAATTGCCTGGGCGGCATCTTCGAAGGCTGAATAGAACTTCACTTCTTCAGTGCGGCTGCTTCCGTATTCATTGACTGCATAGGCACTCATATGATAGACGGTGGCAGGAAAGAGGTCTTCCAGGT
The DNA here is from genome assembly GCA_007125585.1 of Bacteroidales bacterium. GTDB lineage: Bacteria > Bacteroidota > Bacteroidia > Bacteroidales > UBA7960 > PUPG01. Next base: position 76,678 of record SLCY01000012.1, on the reverse strand, counting down.
CAACGATAAACTCTCCGGTACCTTGACCGGTGGTTATTGTGTCTGTTATATGACCATCGGAATAGATGAAGCCGCGGTCCGTAACGGGAGCATCTCCTTCATCATCCACAACCGACCGCAGCCGGGCCGTGGTAGCTCCAACATCACTTACAGTGGGGATTGTCAGCGTTGGTAATTTTTTAAAATGGGCAGTGAGGGTATCGTTTTCAAATGGCATGGGGTACTCAAAGCCAGCTTCGTCGTTCACCACATTGTTGCCGGCATCTGTCCAGTTATAGAAAGCAAACCCCGGGTTTGCGCGGGCATGAACATTCACTGTCGTTTCTCCCTTGTATACCCCGCCACCTTCAGGCGTTCCACCTTCAGGGGGGGTTGCGTAGAGGCTGAGTATGAAATATTCTGTTTCGACGCCCCAGATATCATCGAGTTCCATGTTGTCCACCACCGGAACAACACGGTTGGGTTCCCCTTCCCATTCGCCGCCGTCCCAGCCAGTGCCAAAAGCATCTGAGAAATATTTGTATTCCAACTCACCCAGCAACACTTCGTGCTCCGCTGAATATACCAGGGCACCATCGTGCACCCTGCTACCTTTATGTTGCCGGGCCATTTCCAATGATCCCGCCGTGCCGGGTTCGGCCCATCCGGTCATGTCGCCTGTTACATATACCCTGTGCTGTTCCGGGTCAAACCCTTCCACGTCCGACATATCCACATTAAACACCATTGTCCTCAGCAACGCATCAGCCTCCAGGAGAAGGTCAAGATGCAGGTCGTCCCCTGCGACAGTGAAGCTGCCTTCTGCGGTGGAATAACCATCTTTTTCCACCCCATAACCGTAGGGACGGTTTGAGCCCGCAAAGGTTGCCATGCCGTTTTCATCGGTATAGAGGATGATGGGTTCAAAGCCCTCCACATAGGCATGTATATTCCAGTTGCCAACGATATTATATTCAGAAAGGGGCAGCCACGGGTTGTCTCCTGTTTGCACCAGGTTCCCTTTGCCATCATGGGCGGTTGAGATATCACGTCCGGCGGGGAAAAAGCCCTCGCCCGGGTCTCCCACTTCCCAGCCGAACCATAGCTCAAGACCGGTGTCAATGGGATGGGGTGTTGACAATTCAACCTCTACCCATTGTGCCTCTGCTGTGGTCATTTCCTGGCTATACACTTCCTCCAGTTCGGACTGTTCGGGGCCCTGCCATATTTTTGCAGCGGCGAAGGCGGGTTCATGGTTCATGTACACCCGCATCCGCGTGATGTCCATTCCATGGAAAGGTTCCAGGTCTGAAGGGGTCCAGCGTGAAGCCACCCGGAAGGTATTTTCTGACCCTATACCAATAGAACCCTCATTTTGCCCGATATCCCAGTAAAACCATTCCCCGGCTCCCATATCGCCATGACCGGCAGGTGCAGGGCTTTTAGGTTTGGAGAGTGAAGCATGGAATGTCTTGTCAGGGTTATTCACGGCTGAAATGGTTGCCGGGCGGGTTCCCGGTTGACCAGTCTGCCGGGCCAGTGGCGTTCCCATTTTGTTACCCCCGCCGGGGGTTATCGTGATCTGTGCATTCGGAACAGGCATGTTGAACTGGTTGGTCACGGTCAAACTGACAGTATACATGTCCGTGTCGCGCGGTGTATCAATATTACGTTCGGTCCCATACGCTGTGCCTTCGCTGTTGGTGGCATAGGCCCGCACGTAATACCTTGTCCGGGGAGAGAGTTCCGACAACTTGCTGGTGAACGCACCCATTCCTTCGCCATCCACTGTGTATCCATCATTATTTGTCAATGAGGGGTTATAGCTTGTGCTCCACACAATGCCGCGGGCCGTGACGGGAAATCCGCCGTCGCCACTCACCACGCCGCCGGAATGCACGGCATAGGGGGTGATGTTTGAAAAATCTTTGGTTATCAATGACGGCAGGTCCCTTGTTCGGTACGCTGCTATGATATGCTTTATTTCCCGTAAAGTGCGTACATTGTCCCCGTCAGTGGGGTGCCCGGAAGGAACACCCTGGTGGATAACCAGGGGGTTTGAAAAATAGGGGACAGTAGCATGGTTAATGTCGTCGTCGTAATATTGGCCGCTCGAATAGGTCATCACAGAACAGTAGTATCCGTCATCTGCACCTTGCCAGCGCCATCCGGCCGACCAATTGTTTTCTGGCCAGTTTGACCAGTTTGTCGGTCCGGGTTGAAAGTTCTGCTCCTTATGGTGGTGCAATCCCATGTTATGACCCATCTCATGGATATGTGTATATCCGGTGCCTGCCTGCTGTACCCTTGTCATTGAAAAGCCCATGCCGGGTATTCCGAGCCTGTTGGTCAGCAGCCAGGCAATGCCGCCGGTATCATAGGCCAGGGAAAACAGGGCGGTCAGGTCCGCACCATATTGATCGCGCCAATCGTGAACCTCATCCATGTAGCCGGCAATGGTATAGCCATTCCAGTCGTTCCAGGGATTATCAGCGGAAGAGGTTAGCCTGCGGAGATCCGCTCCGGAAGATCCGCTCTCCTCGTAGTCTACAAGGGAAGAATGGGCCAGGGTGACCGTCATCAGCGTTTCGCTGTTGTCGAGTACCAGCTGCGCGTTGGCCATTGACTGGGCAACGACGTTGGCTATGCCTCCACCATGATTGTTTGCCCAGTTTCTGGCTGCCGGGGTATATACGATCATCACGTCGATATTGGCAGGGTCGTCGGGGCCCAGCTTATGCTGCGACAACACCTCGCGGATGCGCTGTTGTTCGCGGGGGTCACCTTCACCATCTTCGGGAATGAGCGGAGGGCCGCTCTCAATGATGTCCCTGTCGCTCGCATCCATCTCGATCAGAAAGTGATCGAGGGTCTCCGGGTCACTGATGATCTTGTAATACATATTGACAGATGGGATGTAAATGCTTCCCAATGTCCTTTTACCGGTGGAGGAGATGATCACATACCCTTTCTTCTCTTCCATCCCGGCCACAAGGGTCACCGTGCCATTCACATTCACATCCAGCCGGCTCACTTCCGCTGTATGGCTGACATCCTCGAACAGGTTCAGGACGATCTGATCCCCTTTGTCAAGGATATCCGTCCCTTTCATGGCATCATTCAATTGTATTTTCGCGAAACGACTAACCAGCAAGCGTTGTTCAAAGAAGTGCAAAGCCACATCCGCATCATGCCCTTTTTCAACAGTGTAATGTGGTGCAATTAGCGGAACCTTGTCCGGTGAAGGCTCAGGGGTTCCTTCCTGATGTAGGATCTCAAGTGTATTTTTATTCGCATGCACCCATCCAGTGTAGGACAAATTCTGTACAAGAATAAAAACAAGGGCAATCAACAGGTTGATCAGCAGAACAGACTTTTTCATTATAAAAACATTGTATGCATATATGATGTTACAAAGATAATTGTTTTCACGGAGTGGGGAAAGACCCATTAAAATGCAGCCATCAGCAGGTCAATATCCTGATAGGGCAGGCGGAAGAATTCCCCGATATTCCGGTTGGTGAGTGTTCCGTTGAACATATACACCCCTTGTCTTACGCCGGGGTCGCGTTTAAGCATGTTCTCGGCACCGCCTTCTTCCCCTATTGCCAGCATAACAGGGGCAAAGAAGTTGCTGAAAGCATATGAGGCTGTGTTGGGCACACGTGAGGCGATGTTGGGGACACAGTAATGGGTCACGCCGTATTTTTTGAATACCGGATCGGAGTGTGTGGTGATGGCGCTGGTCTCAAAGCAGCCGCCCTGGTCAATGCTCACATCCACGATGATGCTGCCATTTTTCATCCGGCTCACCATTTCTTCGTTGACGACGACGGGTGTTCGCCCCCATGGGGAGTGAACCGCCCCGATGGCCACATCGGCTGTTTTCAGGGCCTTCAGAAGCATTTTAGGTTGGATGATTGAGGTAAATATGCGGGTACTCAGGTTATTTTGCAGGCGGCGCAGCCTGTATATCGAAGCGTCAAACACTTTCACCAGTGCACCAAGGCCCATGGCTGCCCGCACGGCATATTCCCCTACCGTGCCAGCCCCCAGGATAACCACCTCGGTGGGTGTGATCCCCGACAGGCCTCCAAACATCCGCCCCTTTCCGTATTCCTTGTCACTCAAATATTCCGAAGCGATCAGAACGGATGTGTTGCCGGCTATCTCGCTCATGCTGCGGACCAAAGGAAAAGTGTTGGCTTTGTCCCTGATGAACTCAAAGGCGACGGCCGTTACCTTTTTCGACATCAACGCCTTAAAATAGGCTTCTTGCTGCATTGGCAAGGCCACTGTGGAAAAAATGATCTGACCGGGGCGCACATATTTCAACTCTTTGTCGCTCAAAGGTGCTACTTTTAGAATAATATCGGCCTGAAACACCTCTTTTGCAGAATACACCAGCTGACAACCTGCTTCGGCATATGCCTGATCGGGAAAAAAAGCATTCTCTCCGGCCCGGGACTGGATCAACAGGGTATGTCCGTTCTGTGTCAGGAGGGCTGCAGCTTCCGGGGCCAGTGCAACACGATTCTCATCGTAAGTGGTCTCCACCGGTATGCCAATAACAAGGTTATTTTTTTTTTTCTTCACTTCCAGCGTCTCCTCCTGGGGACTGAAGTGCCACGATTTGGAGAACTTTACATAATCACTGCCTGATTGTTCCATGCTCGTCATGTTTAATGCGAAACAAATTCGCTGGATTACTGAATGAACCCTCAAAAGCGAATGATCCGGACACCATGGTCCTCTTCCATAAAAACCCTGACCGTATCCTCCGGCAACAATGTTTCTACCTTTTCCGGCCATTCAATAAAACAATGGTTCCCTGAATAGAAATAGTCTTCATAACCCAGATCGTATACCTCTTCCAGGGCTTTGATCCTGTAAAAATCGAAATGGTACAGGCTTTCCCCCTTTTCTGAAACGTAATGGTTCACAATGGGAAAGCTTGGGCTGCTCACCATGTCTGATACACCGAGTGTTTTGCACAGTGCCTTTATAAAAACCGTTTTGCCCACACCCATGGTCCCATAAACAGCAAAAACACGTGCACCGGGATGGGCGGCCAGTAAAGCCTTTGACGCACCTTCAAGTGCGTCAATATGATCCACACGATATTCCTTTTGTTGCAAGATCACCGCCAGCGTTCTGTCCACTTGCATGTTAGGGTGTTTTGTTTTGGTTTTGCAGCCTTCAAACGCTTATAGCCGGGGACTGCCCAACTTTGAGCAACCCTGCTGCTACCTTGGTTTCAGATAAATAAATGGTATCAGCATTTCTTCAAGTGACACCCCGCCATGCTGAAAGGTGTTTTTATAATAATTCACAAAGTAATTGTAATTATTGGGATAGACAAAAAAGTGGTCTTCCCTGGCAAAAATAAAGTTTGCACTCACATTGTCCCTGGGCAGGAAGGCATCATTCGGGTTCTTCACCTCGAACACCTCCCGGGGGTCATACTGCAGATTTTTTCCTGTCTTGTAACGAAGGTTGGTATTGGTGTTTTTGTCTCCCACCACTTTCGTCGGATGGTTTACCCGGATTGCCCCATGGTCTGTGGTAATGATGACGGGGATTTTCTTTGCTCCCAGATTACGGATGATTTCCCACAACGGGGAATGTTCAAACCAGCTCATGGTGATTGAGCGATAGGCGGCTTCTGTTTCTGCGAGTTCTTTGATCACCTCCATCTCCGTACGTGAATGTGAGAGCATGTCGACGAAGTTATAGACCAGCACATTCAGTTTCTGCCCCAGGTGGTCACTCAGGTTGCCGAGGAATTTTTTTCCGGCAGTAAGGTTCAGTATTTTATGATAATTGAATGGAACGCCGCCACCGAGTCGTTTGAGTTGTTCGGCCAGCAGTTCGGCTTCATACTGGTTCCTGGTACCTTCATCCTGTTCCCGGATCCAGTACTGCGGATATTTTTTCTGGATCTCTCCGGGCATCAATCCGGCGAAAAAGGCATTGCGCGCGTACTGGGTGGCAGTGGGCAATATACTGCAGTACACCTCCTCCTGTGCCACGCGATACGATTCTTCCAGCCTGGGCTGTATCACCTTCCACTGGTCGAATCGCAGGTTATCAACAAGGATCAGGAAGGCGTTTTTCTCTTCCTTGATGATGGGAAGGCACTTTTCACGAAAGGCTGTATGTGATAGTACGGGTTTATTCTCGGCGCGCCCATTCACCCAGTCTATATATTTTTCTTCAATGAAGCGGCAAAAAACATTGTTTGCTTCCGCCTTTTGCATCAAAAAGATCTCCCTGAGGTTTTCATCCTGCGATTTTGCAAGTTCCAGCTCCCAGTAAACCAGTTGCCGGTAAATATCTGCCCACTCATCAAAGTCAAGCGACACCGATAAACTCATGCCGATCTGCCTGAACTGCTGCTGATAGGCCATAGCGGTCTTTTCACTTACCAGCTTGCGGTTGTCCAGGTTCTTCTTTAAGGCCAGCAATATCTGGTTGGGATTTACCGGCTTGATAAGGTAATCAGAGATATTGCTTCCGATGGCCTCATTCATGATCGCCTCTTCCTCGCTCTTTGTGATCATCACCACAGGCAAACCGGGATATTTGCCCTTGATCCGTTCCAGCGTCTCAACACCTGACAACCCGGGCATGTTCTCATCAAGAAAAATGATGTCAAAACCATGGTCTTCGATCATGTCAAGGGCTTCGGACCCGCTATTCGTGGTCAGCACATCATAGCCCTTTTCCCGAAGAAATAATATATGTGGCTTCAAAAGATCAATTTCATCATCTGCCCATAGAATTTTTGCATTCATATTGTATTAAAATTAGCGGTTATCAACAAATTTAACCAAAAAAGGCGAAAAAAGCCCGGGTCTTTTCCTAAAAAAACAGAAATATAAACCCTCAGAAACCAGACATGAATGAAAATCTTCTTGCCTATCAGTACAAATATTGGTAACTTGCGGCCACATTTAACCGAACCTTCAACTGAATGGAATTTTCAGCCAGACAAATTGCCGACTTCCTAAATGGTACGCTTGAGGGAGATCCGGAAATAAAGATATCTCAAATTGCCAAGATTGAAGAAGCAACGAAGGGTACGATGACGTTTTTGGCCAATCCGGCCTATACATCCTACATTTATTCAACAGAAGCATCCATTGTCCTTGTCAGACAAGATTTTAAGCCTGAGAAACCGGTCCGGGGCACTTTGGTACGGGTCGATGATCCTTATGGTGCGCTGGCGCGTTTGCTGGAGTTATACAGGAGCAATCTTCCTGAGAAGACAGGCATCTCGGAGCTGGCTTTTATTTCCCCCACTGCCAGCCATGGTGAGAACACCTATATCGGTGAGTTTGCCTATATCGGTGAAAATGTATCGCTGGGCAGCAATGTTAAGATCCATCCGCATGCCTACATTGGAGACAATGTTCAGATTGGTGACCACACGGTACTTTACAGTGGTGTGAGGATTTATGAAAACACACGTATAGGTGCCAGTTGCACCTTGCACTCCAATGCGGTGATCGGTGCCGATGGTTTTGGTTTTGCCCCGCAAACCGACAATAATTACAAAAAGGTAGCCCAGATCGGCAATGTGATCATCGAAGACAATGTGGAGATCGGTGCCGGGACAACCATTGACAGGGCGACGCTTGGCTCAACAGTTATCAGGAAAGGTGTCAAGCTGGATAATCTGATCCAGGTAGGGCACAATGTGGTGATTGGTGAAAATACCGTGATGGCTGCCCAATGTGGGGTGGCAGGCTCATCGAAGATCGGAAAAAATTGTATGATAGGAGGGCAGGTGGGTATCAGCGGCCACCTTACCATTGGTGATGATGTAAAAATGGCGGCTCAGGCAGGCGTTCCATCCAATATCAAAGACGGACAGATCATCATGGGCTCTCCTTCAATGGAAGCATCACAATACAGGAAAGCCTTTGTTTATTTCCGGAATTTCGAAAAGCTTGTCAAACGTATTGATGAGCTGGAAAAGGAAGTGACAAGGTTAAAAGGGGGATGAACCAATTGACAGGTTATGGACGAAAAGCAAAAGACAATCAAGACTCCTGTGACCCTTATGGGGCATGGGCTGCATAGGGGAAAAAAAGTAACGCTCACCATTAAACCCTCACCGGAGAACACCGGCATTCGCTTTCTTCGGAAAGATATTGGTGAAGATGCTTTTGTTGAAGCTGATGCAAGGCTGGTGTCCGATACGTCACGGGGGACCACGCTGGAGAAAAATGGCATGCGTATTGCCACGGCAGAGCATGTTTTATCAGCCATTACAGGCATGGATATTGACAATGCCATCATCGAGGTAGATTGTCCGGAGACCCCCATCCTGGATGGAAGCAGTAAGTTTTATGTCGAGGCCATTGATAAGGCGGGGACGGTAGAGCAGAACGCCTTCAGAGATTATTTTGAGATCAGGGAGTCCATCCGGTTCTATCACGAAGAAAAAGATTGTGAGATCATCGCATTGCCTGATGATCACTACCGAATCACCTGTCTGATCGATTTCCATTCAAATGTGCTCGGGCACCAGCACGCCCGCATGGACCACATCCGCGAGTTCAGGGATGAGATTGCCGGGTGCCGCACCTTTGTCTTCCTTCATGAACTGGAATACCTCCTCTCCAAGAACCTCATCAAGGGAGGAGACCTGAATAACGCCATCGTCTTTGTAGACAGGCCGGTGAGCCAGCAGGAACTCGACCGCCTGGCAAAGGTACTTGACAAACCAACCGTTGCGGTCAGGCAAGAGGGCATCCTGAACAATCTTGAGCTGGCTTTCCATAATGAACCGGCGCGTCATAAGCTGTTGGATATCGTGGGAGACCTGACCCTTGCCGGGAAACGCATCAAAGGGCATATCATCGCATCCAAACCGGGACATGCGTCCAATGTGCTGTTTGCCAAACATCTGCAAAAACATATCAAAGAAAGGGTCGACCAGGAACAAATCCCAGTATACGATCCCGGCATTGAGCCCGTTTACGATATCAACGATATCAAACGCATGCTTCCGCACCGGCCCCCTTTTCTCCTGGTAGACAAGATCATCGAGGTAACCGATGCTTCGGTGGTGGCAGTGAAGAATGTCAGCATGAATGAACCCTTCTTCGCCGGGCATTTCCCAAACGAGCCCATCATGCCCGGGGTGCTTCAGGTAGAAGCCATGGCCCAGGCGGGCGGCATCCTGGTATTATCTACCGTGGATGACCCCGAAAACTATAACACCTATTTTCTTAAAATAGATAACGTCCGCTTCAAGCAGAAAGTGGTGCCCGGTGACACCCTTGTTTTCAAAATGAATCTGGTAACACCGGTCAGAAGAGGCATATGTCACATGCGCGGCATTGCATATGTCGGAAACAAAGTTGTCATGGAAGCCGAAATGATGGCGCAGATAGCAAAAAAAGAATAATCATTGCAATGAATCAACCATTAGCATACGTACATCCGCAGGCGAAAATAGCCAGAAACGTCGTTATTGAACCCTTCGTAACCATCAATAAAGATGTAGAGGTTGGTGAAGGAACCTGGATAGGTTCCAATGTGACCATCATGGAGGGTGCCAAGATCGGCAAAAACTGCAGGATCTTTCCGGGGGCTGTCATCAGTGCCATCCCCCAGGACCTGAAGTTTGCCGGGGAGGAAACCACGGTAGAGGTTGGCGACAACACCACCATCCGTGAGTTTGTGACCATCAACAGGGGTACCCGGGCAAGCAACAAAACAGTCATTGGCAACAATTGCCTTTTGATGGCCTATGTGCATGTTGCCCACGACTGTATCATCGGGAACAACTGTATCCTGGCCAACGCCGCAACCCTTGCCGGACATATTGTTATTGACGACTATGCCATCCTCGGCGGACTGTCGGCAGTACATCAATTTGTAAACATCGGTGCACATGTGATGATTTCCGGCGGCTCCCTTGTCAGAAAAGATGTGCCACCCTTTACCAAGGCAGCCAGGGACCCCCTTTCGTTTGTCGGCATCAACTCCATCGGATTGCGCAGAAGGGGGTTCAGCAGTGAAAAAATCAATCAGGTACAGGACATCTACCGTGTCATCTATCTGAAGAACATGAATGTCAGCCAGGCGATTGCCTATATTGAAACAGAGATGCATGCCACACCTGAACGGGATGAGATCCTCAGCTTTATCTCAAGGTCGAGCAGGGGCATCATGAAGGGGTACTCATACCACGAAAAATAAAGCCGCCTGAATGATACAGGTCTTATTTCAAGCAGCCGGAAAGAGGTTCAGGAAAAAGTGGGTCTTTAAAGGCCTGGACCTCTCTTTTGACCCAGGTCAGCGATATGTCATTCTGGGGAAAAACGGCAGTGGCAAGTCCACCCTGCTCAGGATGGCCGCCGGATACCTCACCCCTACCTGTGGAAGGATCGAATGGTACGACAAGGGGCGCATTGCAGAGCCTGACAGCGTATATGCCCGGGTGTCACTCACAAGCCCCTCCCTTGAGCTGCCGGAAGAGTTCAGTTTTCCTGAGATTATCAACTTTCACAAGCAATTCAAAGCGTTTCCCGGCAACCTTACCACCAGTGACGTGGTCCGGTACTCAGGCCTCCAGGACTTCAACGGCAAAAGCATCAAAGAATACTCCTCCGGGATGAAACAAAGGGTTAAGCTTGTTTTGGCGATCCTTCCGGAAACCAAACTTCTTCTGCTCGATGAACCCTGTACCAACCTGGACAAGGAATCCAGAGCCTGGTACAAGCTGCTATTGGAGGAATACGGTGCAGGAAAGACGGTGGTTGTGGCTTCCAATCATAACCCCGAAGAATACACCAACGATTTTATCGCCATCAACCTGTAAACATTCCCCGGCACACCGCAAGCTCACAAGAACCGTACCCCGGTCACGCTGACCTGTGCCATCGGGAAGCCAAAAGCAGATTGCATATGGACGTAAATGCAGATTTTTTTATTACTTTTGTGCCGATTTTTCATTAAAACCAATGACCAATAGTATTTTATGGCAACAACAGCTGATTTTCGGAACGGGCTTTGCCTGGAGTTGAACAATGAACTATACACCATCGTCGAGTTCCAGCATGTAAAACCGGGGAAGGGGGGTGCCTTCGTGCGCACAAAGCTAAAAAATCTGAAGACAGGGAAAGTGCTGCAGCATACCTTCAATGCCGGACACAAAGTGAACGTGGCAAGGGTGGAAAGACGTCCTTACCAGTTCCTGTATAAGGACGACATGGGTTATCACTTCATGCACACATCCACTTTTGAACAGATGAGTATCGAAGAGTACCTGATCAATGCCCCCGAATACCTGAAAGAGGGACAAGACGTAGAGATCATATATCATGTTGATTCAGAAACTCCACTGAATTGCGAATTGCCTCCTTTTGTAGAGCTGGAGGTTACCTATACCGAGCCGGGTGTAAAAGGGGATACCGCCACCAACACGCTGAAAGCTGCCACAACGGAAACCGGCGCCGTGGTCAATGTTCCTTTATTCATCAATACTGGCGAGAAGATCAAAGTAGATACACGTACCAAGTCTTATGCAGAAAGAGTAAAATAACCCTTGCCCATGCAACTCAAAACACCAAAAACAATAAAAGAGATCGCTGCGATCATTCGTGCAGAATATGACGGCGACCCCGAAATGATCGTCAGTGGGCTCAATGAGATTCACAGGGTTAAAAAGGGGGACATTACATTTGTAGACCATCCCAAATATTACAAAAAAGCGCTTTCTTCAGCAGCATCCACCATCATCATCAATAAAAAAATGGCTTTTCCCAACGGAAAGGCCCTTATATTTTCCGATGACCCTTTCCGTGATTTTGTTTCCCTTGTCAAGAAATTCAGTCCTTTCCAATCGGCCGAAAGCATGATCAGTCCAAGCGCAACCATTGGCAAGCATAGCATTCTGCAACCGGGAGTATTCATCGGCAACCATGTCAGCATCGGAAAGAACTGCCTGATCCATCCCAATGTAACCATCTACGACAATTGTGTTATTGGTGACCATGTGGTGATCCACTCGGGTGCCGTCATTGGTGCCGATGCCTTCTATTTTAAGCGCCGCACTGACCATTACGACAAACTGGCGTCTTGTGGCAGGGTGGTCATTGAAGACAATGTGGAGATTGGTGCCAACACCACCATCGATAAAGGGGTATCAGGTGATACCGTTATTGGAGCGGGGACCAAGCTAGACAACCTGATACAGGTCGGACATGATACCATCATCGGTAAAAATTGTCTTTTTGCTGCCCAGGTGGGCGTTGCCGGATGTGTGAACATCGAAGATGATGTGATCCTTTGGGGCCAGGTGGGTGTACAGAAAGACCTCACCATCGGCAAAGGTGCCGTGGTGCTGGGGCAATCAGGCATTGCCAAATCGCTGGATGGGAATAAGACCTATTTCGGATCGCCTGTCAAGGAAGCGAAAGAGAAAATGAAGGAGCTGGCCATGATGAAGCGGTTGCCGGAGATCATAGAGAGGTTGTAAGCGTTTTACGTTTTTGTCCCTGGCGTTTGCTTTCTGTTAATTGGCAGCGGGTGAAAAGGTGTATTCTGTTTTACCGATCTCTTCTGGTCTGTATTTCGACGGACATTTCAACAACAAGCTGCTGGCCACGAAACGTGGACCTTCGTATTTGCCGATCAGCACCACTTCATCCGACAGTTCAAAATCTCTGGGTTTGGCTCCGAAGTAAAGCACTTGAGCAGTTTCGCCATGGCCATCTTGCATGTGGAAAGACAGGGTCAGGGTGTTGCTTACCACCTTTTCTTCTATGGGCTTGTCCCGCATCAGCTCGCCAAGGATATGGAACTCCCGGCCTGGATTTGCGCGGGCCTCGGCAAAACCAGCATAAGTGTCGGCATTGTATACGATACTGACAATGGCACCGATGACAGCGACAATAAAGATCAGTCCGGCAATATGCGTTTTCTTCATCACAGATCCTTCTCTTTTAAACTGCGTTCTTCCAGCTTTTTCAGTTTCCTTTCAGAGGCTGATATCCTTTTCTCCAGATAGAACAGGAAAGTGGAAATCCCCAAAAATATGATCACCAGCAGCAAGGCGACCACCAGAATTTTTGTCTCACCCATTTTTTATTTCATTTAGGTTTTCAATACATTCATCAATGCCGGCCTCCAGTTTTCCTGCCCTGAACAACAGTGTATAAAGCCACCACGTCATAATGAACCAGCCGGCAATGGCAGGATAGAAGACAATTCGCATCTCTGGTGCAAGGTCGCCGGTTGCAAGGGCCGGGTTTCCGTCCACCCCCGGATGAATTGAGTGGGCGGCTGTGCGGGGCACTATCATGATGAAGACAAAGAAAAGCACAAAGGCAAATACGTTGTAAACAGCAGCAAGCCGTGCCCTTTTGTCCCTGTCCTCCACCGATGAGCGCAAAACAATATAAGCGCAGTAGATCAATACCCCCACCACGGCACCATTCAACTTGGGATCATTGACCCAAAAGCTGCCCCAGGTAAATTGCGCCCATACCATCCCGGTAATCAGCCCCAGGACTCCAAACAACAAGCCAGTCTTGACCGCAGCAAGCGCTTTCATGTCTTCGTACGGCCGGTTTGTCAGCAAGTATCTGACGCTGAAAACCATACCGGCAAAGAGGATGAATATCATGCCAAACCACATCCCCACATGAAAATAGATATTGCGGATGCTTTGTCTTATCACCGGGAGGTCAGGCACCTCAAACAGCAGTCCGCCCACGATCACGTAGATGAGCAGCAGGACCCCCAATATTTTCCACCAATGTTGTTTAACGGCCTGCATACGGTTCAGGGTTCAGGGTTTCAGGTTCGTTTAGTCTCTCCAAATATACGGAAATAAAAGCATAGAGAGGGCCAGCGCAATAAAGATAAGCAATACGATGATGAACATGTCCGGGGCAACGTTATCAACAACCGTTCCGGCAATGGTCTTTGAAGACACCCTGATAAGCAGGAGCAGCAGGGGAAGCACAAGGGGAAAGCCCAACACTGCCATCAGGGTGAAGTTGTTTTTCGCCCTGGAGGCAATTGCTGAGATCAGGGTCAGCACCGAAGCAAAACCAAGCATGCCCAGCAACATGTTTACCATGAACAGCAAGGGTGACTCCAGTGGGTTTCCCATAAAAACCGCGAAAACAGCAAAGCCTGCCAGGCTCAGAGCCACCATCAGCATGGCGTTATACAATACTTTGGCGCTGATAAGCTCCCTGGCGCTCACCAGGGTATAATAATACAGCTGCCGGTTTTCGTGTTCCTGCATAAAGCTTTTCAGGATGACATTCATGGCTGCAAAGAGCATGATGAGCCAAAAGAGGGCGTTCCACGTCTGCAAAGCGATGGTCCCGTCAAAGGCCAGGTACGCAATAAAGACGGTAGACACCAGGTAGAGCAGCACCCCTCCCATGGCAAATTTCTGCCGCCACTCGAGGAGGAATTCCTTTCTGACCAGAGCCATTACCTTTGATGGTTGCATATCGGGAAAAGTTGTATTGCTCAGGCAAAAATAAATCATTTTGACCGATTACAACATAACAGTGGGTGTTGAATGAACCCCATTCGGTTGGCCACGAAAAGGGGAATTGTTTCTGTGGGTTTATACCATCCAGAGGAAGCAATTCATCATAAACGGCTTCAGAAGCATCAAACCACCGCACATATTGGTTGATAAAGAAAAGCCCCTCCTTCAGGAGGGGCCTAGAGGGTGGCTAATGGGATTTGAACCCACGACCCCCAGAACCACAATCTGGTGCTCTAACCAGCTGAGCTACAGCCACCGTCTTATTGCGGTGCAAATATACATTTTTTTTACCAAACGGGGGCTACAGCTGGTTGAAATTTTTATACCCTGGTATCTTGGTTGCCTTTTTCACAGGGTAGTATAGCTTACCCAACCTTCCCCGGCGAGCGGTCAACCCCTTTGAAAAATATTGTTGAATGTTTCCTGCAGGCTGCCTACACTGTATCTTTCTATGACATGTTGGCGCCCCAGGGTATTTTCCTGCCAGTTTGCTATCAGCCCATCGAGCAGGCGGCTGCATTTTTCCGGGGTAAGCTCGCCGGGGTTGACCTGGTGTGTATGTGGGAAGGGGCGCGTCCACACTACCTGCATCCCTGCAAGCAGGGCTTCAAGGACCATCAGGGACAGGCCATCGTGGGCGGTAAATCGCAACAGGTATCTGCTGTCGGAGAGCAATTGCTGCATTTCGCCGAACCCAACCTCCGGCAATAGTTTTACGTTGGCTGGGAAGCTGTCGTCAATGCCGGCATCTGATGACAGGCGGTCAGGGACCACCATCAGGAAGCTCCGGTGGGGCAGCATGGCAGCTGTTTCGATGAACAGCGGCCCACCATAGAAGACGAACCTGTCAAAAGGGACATAAGCGATGAAGTCGGTCGACCGGTCGGGCTTCCGCAGCTGACGGGACAATCCTATGGTCTCATTGTTGATCGAAGTGATGGGAAATAGGGTGGCAGGGATACCGATCTCCCGGAGTTTGTCCTGAAGGTGTTCGGTCACTGCCATGCTGACCAGTTGTCGCCGGCGGTGTTTTGCCAGCAACATATAGCGCCAGAAGCGGAAATACAGACGTGTCAGGGGGTTTTTAGAATAAAGGCCTTCTTTCCATCGCAGCACATCAGAACCAATCCAGTGAAAGACCAATGATTTGCCGCACAGCCAGTAAAACAGGTTAACCACTGGGCCAAAATGACCCCCATAGGTAACATAGATGATATCGGCCCGTCGCTTGTTCGTGGTCTCTTCCAGTTTTGCACCTTCAAAAAAAGGCTTCACATGCATTTTGAAGGTGTCGTTGCCGGCAAAGAAGACTCTTTTTGTTTTCATTTCCTGTGGTGCTTCCTGAGGTTAAGGATCCAGACCATTTGTGCCAGCATGTTGAGGCTGCCAAGTATCGTCAGTGCGATGAGCCCTGTTTCCGGTGACTGCCCTCCCCTGCCGCATAAAAAGAGTGCCAGGGGGAGGCTGATGTTATTTACCGCACCAAAATAAAAAAACACCCGCTGCTTGTTGTAGATCAGCGGAATGCTCGATAGTGGGGAGTTCAGGAACCTGAAAAGCATCCAGACGATCAGGATTTGGGCAAACCGTCCTGCTTCAATCCAGTTTTGGCCAAAGGCGAAGGCAAACACTTTCTCGCCCCACCCCACAAAAAGAATTAAAAGTGGTACAAAGAGGGCCAACAGCATGAGCAGTGTTTTCAAGGTAAGGGGTGCAAAAGATTGTCCTTCGCGGTCGATGGAGGCGGCTTGCTGGTAAAACACCTGGTTTACCGGATGGCCGATAAGCTGGAGGGGTTTATTCAGTATTGACATGGCAAAGGAGAATGAGCCAAGCGCTGCAGCCCCGAAAAAGTTTGACAGAATGATGAGGATGCTGCTTTCCCGGAAACCGTCGAGGAAGCCCTGTGGCATATTGTATTTCGGGAAATCGATATGGGTACGGAAAGATTGGGCGATGGCTGGCCGCCGTATTGACTGAAGGATCACTCGTTCGCTTCGCCATGTTTGAATCAGCAACACCATGAAGGCCAGTGCCTGTGCCATCAGCAGGCTCACCAAAAGCCCGCTGCGGTGGTAACCCATAAAGCCCAGGGCCAGTGTGGCAGACGTCACTGTGACCGCCTGTATGATACGATTGCCGGCCAGGCGCCTGTAACGTTTTTTGCGGTTATTCCAAACCATGAGGGTCTGGGTCCCGCCGGAAAACAATACCGTGAACGGCAGGAAAAAGAGCCAGAAAAGCACATACCGGTTTCCGGTGAGGGAGGCAAGTGCATGCCGGAAAAAGAAGACGGCAAAAAGCGAAAGGAGCGCCGTGCCAAGGGTCACAATGAAGGCAGCCATGGCAGTGTTAACAGCCTTCTCCTCTGATTTGTCTATCATCAATGCGCTGCTGTACATGCCCGTGGCCACGATAGACAGCAGTACGGTGATTGAAGTATAAGCGGCCAGCACTGCATAGTCTTCCGGGAAATACAGACGTGCAATAACCGGCGAGAGCACCAAAGGGATGATCTGTGCCATGCCCATGCCCCCAACCAGGGTAGACATGCTTCGGACAAATTCAGATTTACGCCATGACCAGGGGTCAGCAAACTGCTTTTTAAATGGTGAAAAAGGCATATTGGCGTTGCAAGGTTACAGGGAACCATGGATTACGGGAAAACAGACGATATCTTTTCGACTGGGGAGACCATTGTCACGTCAACAGCTAGTCTTCAATCGTCCCCTCAAAGTCTGCAATAAAAGCATCAAGATCATAGCCTTCCAGATAGGCCCCGGTATTGAAGAAAGCCAGAAGCGCTTCCATGCGCTTCGGCGGCCTGAATCCGGGTATTGCAGTCATAAGTTGTAACTGTTCATTGAAAAAAGCCACGGAAGGATAACTCATCCTGCCCTGGAGCAGTGCAATCGCAAAGCTATGTGTGGCCCGTCGCTGGCCTATGTTCTCGTTCTCAAAGATGGTTCCCTGGAATGTGATGGGATCCTCCTGCTCGGCATTTAACTTGACAGGATAAAAATGGGTGTTCAGGTAATCAGCGATCACAGGATGCGCATAGGTCTCCCTTGTCATACGCCGGCACCAACCACACCAGTCGGTATATATATCCACAAAAATTTTCCGCGGTTCCTCTTTCAACAACTCCTGGACCTCTTCAATTGTCAGCCAGTTTACGCCTTTTTCCGGGTTAGCGGCAGTGGCATTGAAGGCAAAAAGAAAAGCCATTGCCAGTAAAATATTGCTCAGCCAGTTACATTTCATCATACAGTCTGTTTTAATTATGCATTGCAAATTTAGTGTTTCAAAAGTACATGATTTTTTTTTCATGTGAAATTACATACAGACGAATGAAAAACCGCTCAAGGTCTTTCACCCGGTCGTTGCTTGTTTATTTATGTTTATCATTTGTCAAAAGGTTAAAGAGGTTTAAGGGTTTAATGGTTTAAAAGCCAATAGCTAACAGCCAAAAGCCAAAAGCTTCGTTCTATCGTTCCATCGTTCTTCCGTCAGCACACCAAATGGTGGTGTTTTCTTACAGGAGAAATGTACATTAACCAATGTTTATGTGGTAAAACACATCAGACAAACATATTGTTTGTTATTTTTGTTTTTTTGAAGGTCTGAGACAACCCTGAACCCGGCCTTCCAATAGCAGAGAACAAACAAAAGGTTGACGATCAAGTTATATGACGGCATGGTGTTTTTCAGACGTCCCACCACTCCAGCAGCATCGCCCGGCAGGATCACCTGGCGGCGTTTCCGTCGCATCCCCACGGCCATGGCGGGGCTGTCCTGGATATTGTTCTCCACCATCCTGGCCCTGCTTGGATATCTTGTAACCCCCGACGCCACCCCTTTTGCCAACCATCAGCAACTGGAAATATCCAGACATGTGCCTGGCACCAGGATGGAGATGCTTTACGTGAGAAAGAACCATGATTATTCTGCGCCATCCTTTTTTCAGAAGATGATAAGTGGCAACCCCAGTCCATTCACCACGATCCCGGTGCAGGATTATTGGTTTGCGGACGGGGAACTGCATTACGAGACGTATGCGGGTCAGCCAGGATATCCCGGGCCGGAGGGATTTTTCTCATTGCCTGACATATTGTACGCCATTGACCCGGCGGTGGAACCTGAACGCTTCGCTGCAGACAGCCTTGTCTTTGACGACATTTACGGGGTTACCCATCGGCAAAGTATTTCGGCAATGCAGCAAGAGGTTGAAAAGGAACATATCAGGGAGCGCATCTTTTTACTGGGCACAGACCGTTTTGGCAGGGACATGGTCAGCCAGCTTGTGATCGGCACACGTGTTTCGTTGTCTGTAGGCTTCATTGCGGTGTTTATCTCCCTGGTCATCGGCATGACACTGGGCAGCCTGGCCGGGTTTTTCAGGGGTTGGCTGGATCAGCTGATCGTATGGCTCATCAATATCGTATGGTCCATCCCAACCTTGCTCTTGGCCATTGCCATCACTTTTGCCCTGGGCAAAGGTTTCTGGCAGGTCTTCGTTGCAGTGGGGCTTACCATGTGGGTAGAGGTAGCCAGGCTGGTCAGGGGCCAGGTTATCAGTGTCAGGGAAAGGGAGTTTGTTGAGTCAGCGAGGGCCCTGGGACTTGGCAGCTTTCGTATTATCCGGCGACATATATTGCCGGTGATCATGGGGCCTGTGATCGTTATCTCTGCCGCAAATTTCGCCTCCGCCATCCTGATTGAAGCGGGGCTGAGCTTCCTCGGTATTGGCGTACAGCCCCCCATGCCTTCCTGGGGCACGATGATCAGGGAACATTACGGGTTTATCATTCTTGACAAAGGGTACCTGGCCTTTCTGCCAGGCATAGCCATCATGTTGCTTGTACTCTCTTTTATGCTGTTGGGCAACGGTTTGCGCGATGCCTTCGACCGGAGTGCCAGGGACTGATCTGATGATGCCATCAGCGGGATTTATGTCCGAGCAAAGGGACAAAACGGAAATAGCCGAAACGTTCCTCTTCCGTATTCTCTTCATCAACTTTGGTGATACGCTTCATTACCTGGGTGTCGCCCACTCCGACAGGGATCACAAGGATGCCTCCGGGCTTCAGCTGATCCAGGAATGCATCGGGGACAAAAGGTGCTGCCGCGGTCACCAATATCCTGTCGAACGGTGCATAGGCAGGCAAGCCCTTGTACCCGTCGCCATAGAACAGCTTGGCCCTGTAGTTCATGGCGGCCAGAAGCAGCTTTGTTTTCCGATACAATGAATGGTGACGTTCTATGCTGAAGACGCGTGCCCCCATTTCTTCCAGTATACAGGCCTGATAGCCACTACCCGTTCCCACCTCCAGGACTTTCAACCCCTTTTCAACTTTCAGCAATTCGGTTTGATAGGCCACCGTGTACGGCTGACTGATGGTCTGGCCGGCACCGATGGGAAAAGGTTTGTCCTGATAAGCGATCTCCAGAAAAGAAGAATCCAAAAAGAAATGGCGGGGTACAGCCTCCAGGGCTGCCAACACATTCTCGTCGCGGATGCCTTTGGACCGGACCTCCTCCACAAGCTTCTTTCGAAGCCCCTTGTGGCGGTATGAATCGTTCATTTTTGTCATAACACAGAAATATTTTGTACCCTGATCCTGTCCGTTAATCCAAACCCAGTCGTGCAAAGATCGCTGACGAGGACAACATAGTGGGAGGACATTGCAGATGGATTTTGATCAGACTACGAAATTAAACATTTCAGGCACCACAAAAAATTATACTTTTGTGAAAAATGAATCAACCACCAACAGGAAGTTATAATGGCTAAGAAAATCGGCGTATTGGGCGTGGGACACCTGGGAAAGATCCATATAAAATGCATTCTGGCATCCGACCGTTTCAACCTGGTGGGCTTTTACGACCCGGATCCTGAAACGGCGAAGGCCGTGGCACAATCGTTCGGCATTCATCGTTTCAGATCAGAAGATGCCCTCATCAAGGCTTCGGAGATCGTCGACATTGTGACACCTACTGTTTCCCATTTTAATTGTGCTTCAAAGGCACTGAAGCATGCCAGGCATGTTTTCATTGAAAAGCCCCTGACAACAACACTTTTTGAAGCACGGAAGCTAATCGACCTGGCAGAGGAAGCAGGTGTAAACGTCCAGGTAGGCCATGTAGAGCGTTTTAATCCTGCTTTTATTGCAGCAAAGCCCTATCTGAACAATCCGATGTTTATTGAAGCTCACCGCCTCGGGCAGTTTAATCCAAGGGGAACAGATGTGCCTGTCATCCTTGACCTGATGATACATGACATTGACATCATGCTCAATGTTGTAAACGCCGGCGTAAAAAAGATTTCCGCCAGCGGGGTTTCGGTGGTTTCCGACACCCCCGACATTGGAAATGCCAGGGTGGAGTTCAACAATGGCTGTGTTGCCAACCTTACCGCCAGCAGAATATCCATGAAAAACATGCGAAAAACTCGTTTTTTTCAGCATGAAGGATATATTGCCGTTGACTTCTTGTCGAAGGAAGCCCAGATCATCCGGATGAAAGACGTCATAGCCAGTCCTGACCCCATGGCCATGGTGATCGACCTGGGTCCCGAAAAGAACCAGAAACAGATCTGGGTGGAAAAACCGGAGATCAAATCCATCAATGCGATAAAAACCGAACTGGAAACATTCTGCGATTCCATCGTGAACAATACTGAGCCCCTTGTCAGTATTCAGGATGGCTATGCATCACTGGAGCTGGCCTATCAAATCATGGAAAAAATTGAAGACAATTTGCAGAAGCTGACATGAACCCCGGCATCTCATTTCATCGTTCCACATTCATATGCATTTTCTTTCCAAACGTCATACAATATGTACCAGGAGGCGTCGTTATCTCTTTATAATTCCCTGTTTTTTTTATTTTTTTTAACAATTTGCAGAGATGCGCCCCCTCCCCGCAAATGCTGCTTCAGGATACCGTAAAATGACTCAACTTAATGGATAAACGGCTACAAAAGATCCAGATCACAAAGTTCATTGTTCTTGATTTCCTGGCGGCCGCTTTGGCGTGGATCCTTTTCATTAACATATTGACCGCCAACAATGGCTTTGCACTCAACAAGTTCAAAGACCATTTTTTCATTGAGGAAAACCTGTTGCTGGGCCTGATCATCATCCCTTTTTTCTGGTTGTTGTTATATTATCTGAGCGGCTCTTACAAGAATATTTTCAGACGTTCCCGCCTCGGCCAGTTTGGACAGACCATTTTCATCTCCGTGATCGGGGTGCTGGTGATCTATTTTGTGATATTGCTTGATCAGGCAGTGACTGCCAGCAAAGGGTATTACCAGTCGCTGGTGTTGTATTTTGTCCTTCACCTGTTCTTTACCGCCACATTCCGTTTTATCCTGTCCACGCGAATCATTCGGCGAATCCATAACAGGGTCATTGGCTTCAACACCATCATTGTAGGGAGCCAGAAAAGGGCCATAGAGATTACTAAGGAGTTGAAGTCACAAAAAAGGTCAGCCGGCAATAAGCTGATCGGATTTGTCAATGTAAGCGAGCATGATGATTACCCCATGGAGGATCACCTGCCCAGGCTGGGCAGTTTTGACCGGGTTAAAGAGATCATTGAGGAACACAATGTGGAAGAAGTCATCATTGCCATGGAGTCGCGGGAACACAAAAAGCTCAGCCACATACTCACCGATCTTTATTCGACAGATGTCGTGGTTAAGATCATTCCCGAAATGCATGATATTTTGCTGGGTTCGGTAAAGATGACTTCTATTTTCGGTACGCCGCTCATTGAGATACAGTCCGGGTTGCTCCCCGCCTGGCAGCAATCCATCAAACGTTTTATCGATATAGTCATTTCCGTATGCTGCCTGGTTTTATTGTCGCCTGTGTTCCTGGTAACTGCCATCATTGTTAAGCTGACATCCAGGGGCCCGGTATTTTATAAACATGAACGCATTGGCATGCATGGCAAACCCTTCATGATGCATAAATTCAGGTCGATGTATGTGGATGCGGAAAAGGACGGCCCCCAGCTTTCGTGCAAGGATGACCCCCGCATTACACCATTCGGGAAGTTCATGCGCAAGGTAAGGCTGGATGAGATCCCCCAATTCTATAATGTCCTCCGCGGGTATATGTCACTCGTGGGGCCCCGGCCGGAAAGGCAATACTATATTGACAAGATTGTTGAGAAGGCTCCGGAGTATAAACTGCTTCGAAAGATAAAACCTGGCGTAACCAGCTGGGGGCAGGTAAAGTACGGCTATGCAGAGAATGTGGATGAGATGATAGAACGTCTGAGGTACGACCTGCTATACCTTGAAAACATGTCGCTGGCAGTGGATTTTAAAATCCTGATATACACTGTCCTGATCATCGTGCAGGGGCGGGGCAAATGATTCTTTACAGCAAGCCATCCTCGATCAGCTGAACGATCTCTTCGATCCTTTGATCTTCGCCGAAAGGGTCATATTCTGTTTTAAGGTTGTATCCGAAAAGGCGTCCGAAGGACTGCCAGAAAACTGCGGAAAAAACCCCGCGGAACTCCCTTACTATCTGGTATGAAGTATGTTTTGTTTCCCTGTCTATCAGTTTTATGAGTATCAACCCCTGTGAGAAGGTAAGCCGTTTCAGCTCGTCCTCAAACTCATCGAGCAATTCTTCTTCAGCATTCCGAATGAATTGCCTTCGCTCCCTTTCGCCATCCATCTCCAGAAGCTGTTCGCTATATTCCCTGAACATGGCCCCTGCCAGACGGGCATAGGGATAAACCTTTTTTACATTGCGCACGGTCCTGTCGTAGCGATAAGCTGCAAACCTGTTCCTGAACTCCCTGCGCGCCAGTATGTTCACTGGCTCCAACTCTATGATGATGAGGGTGTCACCATCCGTCACGCGTGCAGCAACCGTTACCCCTTCCATGTCCTCACTTTCCTGCGCACCCGCATGTGCAGATTGAAGAATGGCTAACAGAATCAATAACAAACCGAAACAGAAAGTCCTATGCATCATCTTAAAAAAAAGCGCTCATCTGATTAATGAACGCTAAAATATACACGAAATTTTTTGTTCGATATTTCACACAGACGAATGAATGAATGAATTATTGATGAAAGCGAAGCGTCTCCTCCTGTACATTCACATTTTGAATTTTACAAAACAAAATACTCTTGGATTTTACAGGAGGGGTCTATAAAAGTTTTCCGGGAAATCGAACGATCAGGAGGCTGCTCTCAGCCGTCCGATCTTCGATTTCTCCAGTCGCCGTCGGGCATAATCAATTGTAATATGGAAGTGTTCGGTATGATCTGTTGAGGAGGGTATTTCATACATGGCATCCAGCATGATGACCTCACAGATTGAACGCAGCCCCCTGGCTCCCAGCTTAAACTCAATGGCTTTGTCTACGATATAGTCGAGGACAGGGTCATCGATAACCAGCTTTCTGCTGTCCATCTCAAACAGCTTCGTATATTGTTTGACAAGAGAGTTTTTGGGTTCTGTCAATATTTGCCGCAACGCCTCCCGGTCAAGCGGGTCAAGATAGGACAAAACCGGCAGGCGGCCTACCAGCTCCGGTATCAGCCCATAGCTTTTCAGATCCTGTGGTGCCACGTATTGCAGGACATTGTCCCTGTCGATGCGGGCATTTTTGCTGGCACCATATCCAATGGCGTTGGCCTGCATCCGCGACATGATCCTTTTTTCTATCCCATCGAAGGCTCCTCCGCAGATAAACAATATCTTCTGGGTATTGACCTGTATCATTTTCTGTTCCGGGTGCTTGCGTCCGCCCTGTGGCGGCACATTGACCACGGCCCCTTCAAGCAGCTTTAACAACGCTTGCTGAACACCCTCACCGGAAAC
Organism: Bacteroidales bacterium; assembly: GCA_007125585.1. Lineage (GTDB taxonomy): Bacteria > Bacteroidota > Bacteroidia > Bacteroidales > UBA7960 > PUPG01. Next base: position 52,306 of record SLCY01000012.1, on the reverse strand, counting down.
ATCGCGGGTGATTGAAGGGTTATCCGATTTCCTTGCGATCTTATCCAGCTCATCGATAAAAACGATTCCCCGTTCCGCAGCAGATACATTGTAATCGGCCACCTGCAGCAAACGCACCAGTATGCTCTCCACATCCTCTCCCACATAACCCGCCTCTGTCAACACGGTGGCGTCAGCAATACAAAAAGGAACCTTCATCTTCCTCGCAATGGTTCGCGCCATGAGGGTTTTCCCCGTGCCTGTTTCTCCAACCATCACTATATTGGATTTTTCCAGTTCAACACCATCCACATCATCATCCTTCGGTGAAGCGTAGTTTATCCGTTTGTAATGATTGTAAACAGCAACCGACAAAACCTTTTTCGCGTCTTCCTGGCCAATAACATACTGGTCGAGATGGTTCTTGATCTCAGCAGGCTTAAAAAGCTTGAACGAGGGTATCTTCTTCTTTTCCTCCAGCTCTTTTTCCTCGTCAACGATCGACTTGGCCTGGCCGACACACCGTTCGCAGATGTGTGCATCTATTCCTGAGATCAATAGCTCAACATCTTCGGAGTCCCGGCCGCAAAACGCACATTTTTTTTTCTCTTTTGCCATGATGTAGCACTTTAACCAATGACGTCAACGGCTATTTGCTTGCTGACTTTTTATTTGTTTTCAGGACTTCATCTATCATGCCGTATTCTTTGGCCTCATCTGAGGTCATCCAGTAATCCCTGTCGGCATCTTTCCATATCTTCTCATACTCCTGGTTGGAATGTTTTGCGATGATCTGGTACAGTTCTTTTTTGATCTTTTGGATCTCCCTTGCGGTGATCTCGATATCGGAAGCCTGCCCTTCGGCCCCGCCCATGGGTTGGTGGATCAATATGCGGCTATGCTTCAGTGCCGTTCGTTTGCCGGTCTGTCCCGCGCTGAGCAACACAGCCCCCATGGATGCAGCCATCCCTGTGCAAATCGTGGCCACATCAGGTGCAATATACTGCATGGTATCATAAATGCCCAGCCCAGCATAAACGGCACCTCCGGGTGTGTTCAGATAGATCTGGATATCCTTCTTGGGGTCTACCGACTCCATGTACAACAACTGGGCCTGAATGATATTGGCCACATAATCGTTGATGGGGACGCCCAAAAAGATGATCCTGTCCATCATCAAACGGCTAAAGACATCCATGGTGGCAATGTTCAATTGTCGTTCCTCGATGATGGTCGGACTGATGTAATTGCCGTAAACGGAAGTATACTCATGCATTGTCATGCTGCTGATACCCCTGTGCCTGGTGGCATACTTGTGAAAATCATCTGTCTTGCTCATGGTTTATTGTTTTTCTGTTTCCGGACCCGGGTGGTGCGTGTCCTCATCTTTTTTATATTTTTCTGTTACCAGCTTAACGAAAGCATCATAGCTGATATTTTCTTCCCTTAGCGTAAGTTTCTCTTTGAAAAGGGCCATCAGCTTCTGATCAAACAATTGATCGTATACCTTTTTCACTTCTTCTTTGTTGGAGGCAATATTTTTTACATACTCATCAAGCATTTCCGGGGGGACATCTTCCTGGCCGTATTGTTTAAGCTGGGCTTTCACAAACTGTTCAATGTATTTGTTCACTTCCTCAGGCTTTACCTCCACTTTGTTCTCTTTGATAAGGTGGTTTTCAAGGAGTTGCCATCTGAAGGAATCTGAGAACTGATCAAATTCCTTTTCAATTTTTTCTTCGGTCAATTCTTCCTTGTTGGTAACGAGAAGCCACTTTCTCAAAAATGCCTCCGGCAGTGGGAGTTGGGTTATGTCGAGCAGTTTTTCCATGACCATGTTTTTGAAGTGTTTATCAGCATCGGCCTGGTATTGTTGGCTGATCTGCTCTTTCAGATAAGTTTTGAATGCATCTTCGGTTTTAATCTCTTTGCCGGGTGCCGCCTTGTTGAAAAGTTCTTCATTCAGTTCGGCAGGTTCAACACGGCTGATGCTTTCAACGGTAAAGCGAAACAGCGGGTTGTAATTTCCCAGATCCTCCTTTTTTACACCGATCATGGCAGCAGTTTCCGCCTCGGATTCAACGGCTTTATGAACATCCATGACCACCTGCTCACCTGGTTTGCTTCCAATGAGCTGTTTTTTCAGTTGCTCATCTTTAATATACCGGATGTAAACATTGGCTTTGTGCGTATGGCCTTCTGCCTTGGGAGCAGACCCGTTCTCCATCTCGGTAAATTCACCGAAAAGTACGTCATCGGCATCAGCAGTACCCGGATTGAACATTTTACCGTAGCGCTTCCTGACATCCATCAGGTAATTGTCGACGATAGTATCTTCCACGGTGATCTTATGGTATGTTACATCAATATCTCCTGTCAGCTCCAGGTCTATTTCCGGTGCCAGTCCCAGGTGGTACTGGAATGTAAATTCCCTCTGGGTCTCCCAGTCTATCTCATCAGCCTGTTCCTTATCGGGGATGGGGTTGCCCAGCACATTAAGCTCCTTCTCTTTGATATAATTGTATACCGCATCGGCCAATATTTTATTCACCTCTTCGGCCAGCACGCTTTGCCCATACATTTTTTTTATCAGTCCCGCAGGTACTTTCCCCGGCCTGAATCCTGGCATTTGTGCTTTCCGTTGCAAGCTTTTCAACTCCTTGTCCACCTGTTCACGATAGTCCTCTTCTGACAGCTTCACCTTTAGCAAAGCCTCTTGTGGCCCATGTTGCTCCTGAATAATATCCATACGGTTTATTTTGTTTTAGTGTACCAATACACACCACAGCAATTCTGCACAGTGTTTAAAAATAAAAATAACCCCGTCAGACCTATTCTACCATTGTCTTTTACGGGGTTCATCAACCATATTGTTTAAGTGCGGATGGAGGGACTCGAACCCCCACGCCTTGCGGCACCAGATCCTAAGTCTGGCGCGGCTACCAATTACGCCACATCCGCATATGTGACCAAACCGGATGCAAATATACCACTTTTTTGTGGTACCACACAGGTCGCCGCGGCCAAAACCCTTGTTTTATTAGCCCCAGGTTGGTTATTGGAACTTCGTGTTGCCCGGGATAGATTTTCAGATGGCTAATTTGGGCTTATTGTTTGGGGGGTTTTAGCGGGATGGTAAAAGAGAATACCGAGCCTTTCCCCTTTGTGCTCTCAAAGGCAATATCCCCACCTTGTTTTTTTACGAATTCTTTACACAACAGCAGGCCCAATCCGCTGCCTTTTTCATCATTCGTACCCAGGGTGGTATACAGTGAATCAACGCGGAAAAGTTTTTCCTGGTCCTCTTCAGGTATCCCCGTCCCGTCATCGGCAATGCTGATTTCGACCATCGCGTTCAGCTTGCGGGAGTTCAGCGTCACACGGCCGCCCGGGTATGAATACTTCAGGGCATTCGACAGCAGATTCCTGATAATGGTATTGGTCATGTTCACATCACCCCAAACAACCAAATGATCGACGACCTTATCGGTTATATCTATGCTCTTTTCACGGGCCCTGATGGATAAAAGATTCACATTGTCACGTATAAGGTCCTTTACTACAAAGAGTTCAGGTTTATACTTGATCTTGCCTGTTTGCGTTTGCGACCATTGCAGCAGGTTTTCCAGCAAGCTGTTTATTTTAAGCACTGACTTGTCAAGCTCCACAGTGAGTTCCTGTAACTCTTCCTTGGTAAGTGTGTTTATGTCCCTTTTCAGGATGCGTGAAAAACTGACAATGGAAGCAAAAGGGTTTCGCAGGTCATGTGAGATGATAGAAAAGAACCTGTCTTTGGTCTTGTTGACCGAGATCAGGTGTCTTTCCGACTTTTTCAGGTTTTTGTTCAGCTCATCCAACTCTTTCTTCTGGCGCAAAAGTTTGTTGTTCAGATCATGCAGTTGTTGATTTTTCCGGGTAATCTCCTCTTTCTGTGCTTCAAGCATCCGGTTTGTCCTCCGTACTTCAACATAACGGTAATAGATCAAAACAAGAAGGATCAGGATAATTAATATAATCAATAACAGGAGATTCTGGAACAACCGTTGTTTTTCCAGATTCAGTTCGTTGATCTGCTTGGTTTTCCGGAGCAGTGCTATTTCACTTTCCTTGCGTTTCCTGTCATAGAGCATTTTTAACTCAAGGGCCCGCCTTTTGCTTTTTGCATCATAAATACTGTCCTGGATTGCCAAGTACTTTTCCTGATAATTATAGGCGTTTGTATAATCATCTCTCATGGCCATCAATTTGCTTAAACCGAGGTAATTCTTGGATATGGTTGATGGGAGCCCGATCCTTTCCGCGGCCGCGAGGCTCTGATTGAAATAATGTTCGGCCTGTAACAGTTGGCCCCTGGCAGTATAAACATCTCCCAAAATGTTATCAACACGGGCCAAATTATGGTCATCGCTGATGCGATCATAAAGACCCCTGGCCAGATATAATTCTTCCAGGGCTTTTTTATGGTCAGCCGTTTCGCTGTAGAAAATGCCAATTTCTCTCCGCGTTTCTGCCAGTGCCCTAAAATCGGGATATCTTTGCCTGATCTCAAGGGCGGCTTCAAAATATGCCTGGGCCTCTTCATGGTTGCCTCTAACAAAGCTTAAAGATGCGAGGTTGTTCAAAGAATAGGCCATGCCTCGTTCATTATTGGCTTCTTTTGAAATGGCAAGGGATCGCATATGGTATTCTTCCGCCAGGTCAAGGTCGTCCTGAAGCTGATAGGTCATACCGATATTGTTCATTACGATGGCTTGCCGGGATAATAAATTCAGATCCTCGTATATATTCAGCGCCTGGTAGTAGTGTTCCAGTCCTTTATCGTAATAGCCCCGCCCGGATAACAGGACCCCAAAATGGTTTAGGGTTCGGGCATAGCCTTCCGGGATGTTTTCACGTCGAAATATAGAGCGTGCTTCGAGTAAATAATCATAAGCCGTATTGAATTCACCAAGGCGCCAGTACAGGTGGCCGATATCCGTCAAAACCCTGCCTGTAATTGCCGGATAATTAAGGGTTTCTGCAATGACCAGGGCTTCCTGTGTATGCTCAAGTGCTGTTGTCGGATTGAAGGTGCGCAGCTCCCGCCCTAAATGAATCAATGCATCCATCCTGAGGGAGTCAGGGACGGCTTCCTGTTCAAGCACCTTTCTTAAGCTATCAGCCCGGGCCGTTTGTTCTTCCTGAAAAAAATCAACGGCCATGACCTCCCCTGCGAAAAGCAAGCATGACAAAGTCAAGGGTATAATAAAAAACCTGATCATCAATACAATATTTGCCCTTCTTAAAAGAGCAAAATTAAGGTATTATACAAAAATAGTTTTTTTTTGTGATAAACAAATCAACCGAAACAATCAAATACGCCAATGGGCGTCACCCAGGCAGGACATAACATCGATCAATGACAGATGGATCAATGTGCCTCCATGAAGGGATAACGGTCATGGTCTGCGTTTAGTCTGAAAATGTTTAATGTGTTCCATCCGGGGTCACTCGACTACTCAATATTGATGCCTGCGATGGCCTCATTGATGTTCAGTATGGTATCGCCGATCTTTTCGCAGGATGTGATGAGCTTGTTAAAATAGAAAGCACTCTTGACGTGGGTGGAGTCCTGTTCCATGTCAATGATCACTGCATCTCTCACCTGGTCACGAAATGCGTTGATGCTCTTTTCAAATTCATTGGCCTTTTGCAGATTGTTGCGGGCTTCGAGCGTACTCACCTGCATATTGGTCAGCATGAGCTCAAACGCATTGTTCACCAGTTTGAACATTTCGAACAGGTCACTTCGCTGTGCCGGTGTAAAATAGATCTTCTCTTTCCTTTTCTCTGCCAGGACGGATGACATCTTGAAACAGACATCGCCGATCTTTTCCACCTCACTGCTGACGATCCTCATACGTCTCAACTCTTCAGCCGCATGGCTGCTGAGCTGCCTTCGCGATATCTTGATCAGGAACGTGGTGATCTCCACCTCGACCCTGTCTGTGATCTCTTCGTACTTGCTGACTTTTTCAAGGATGTTCTGAAATTCTTTCTTGTCCGTTTCGATGATCAGGGCCGGGATAAAATTAAACATCCTGTGGGCCAGCTCAGCATACTTCCGGACCTCTTTTTTTGCCTGGAAAACAGACAATTCAGCCATATGCAGGAAACCACTGCTAAAATATTCCAGTTGTGGACGTTCAAACTTCTTACCTCTCGAGGGCAGAATGAATTCAACGAACAACACCAGGTATTTGGAGAATCCGATCAACAGGAGCGTGTTTGTGATATTGAACACCGTGTGGAATATGGAGAGACCGATAGGAATCATTGTTGGGTCTTCCATGGGTGATCCTGAGCCAAATCGCACCATCAGATGGTCTATTTGGTTCAAGAAGAAGCGGAACAGCAGCAGCATCCATACGATGCCGATGATGTTAAACACAGTATGCGCCAGTGCAGTACGTTTGGCATAGACATTGCCGACAAGGGCAGCCAGGTTTGCCGTGATGGTGGTGCCGATATTTTCTCCGAGGACGATGGCTGCTCCATGTTCATAGCCTATCCAGCCGTAGTTGCACATAACCAGGGTAAGGGCCATGGTGGCGCTTGACGATTGCAGAACGACGGTCAGCAAGGTTCCAAAGCCCAGAAACAAAAAGGTGCTATAAACCCCATAGTCCGTAAGATCCTGAATAAACCTGAACATCTGCGGATTGGTATGCAGGTCAGGTACCGAAGCCCTTAAAAAATCGAGTCCCATAAACAAGAGGGCGAAGCCAAGCAGAATCTGTCCCATGGAGTTGAACCGTTCACGTGAATTGAGCAACAAAGGGAAGCTGATCCCTATCAGCGGGATGGATAAAGCGGAAATATTCAGCTGGAACCCCAGCAGGGAGATGAGCCATGCCGTAGTGGTCGTCCCGATATTGGCACCCATGATCACCCCGACGGATTGTATCAGCGACATCAGGCCTGCATTGACAAAACTTACCACCATCACTGTGGATGCCGAAGAGGATTGCACAAGTGTGGTCAGCAAAAAGCCGGTAAAGACACCAGCAAAACGGTTGGAGGTCATCACCGCCAAAATCGAACGCATCTTGTCGCCTGCAAACTTTTGAATGCCCTCACTCATGGTCTTCATCCCAAACAGGAACAAACTCAAAGACCCGAACAGCGTGAGGAAATCAAAAAAATCAAAATCCATCTCAAGAACTATTGGTGGCCAAAGTTATGGAACTTTAAATATCAATGTACCGCAAAGATCATGTTTTTTTCAACATTGTAACCGCTGTACAAGAAAAAATAAAACAGGGAATAAGTCATGCTTACTAAGGGACAATAAATTTTTTAATCACGGGGGTTCCCCCTCCGGCATGGATCCTTGCAAAATAAACGCCGGCAGGGAATGCAGAGATATCGACCTGGATTTGATATGGCAGGGAATTGATCCCGATAGTTTTATACAGCATGGAGGTGCCCTGAACAGTGACGACTTCAATGGTTATGTCGCCGGTGTAGTCTTCCACCATGAGTTCCATTCTTTGCCCCGGAACAATGATGGGCCGGATGTTCGGTGCAGCAACGGGTGCTTCAGGCAGTTCGCTGATGATGTCTGTCACACCCAGCCGCAGCTTTACCGGCAGATGATCCGACATGTTGTACAAAGCGTTGATCACATCAGGGGGTTCACTGTGGTTGGGCGGGTTGATCAACGATTGATTAAAGCGGTACCCGTCCTGGCCAACCGTTTTGTAGGTGTCTTCGATGTAGAAAAGGCCCCGGAAGCCCTCCATGACATCCAGCGTGGCCAGTATCTGATCATACCGGTCATCCAGTCCGCCGGTTACAAAACACTCATGATCGCCCGTTCGCGTGCTTTGGGTGTGGTAGAAAGCCATATCAGGGTTATTGTACCATACCCCCGGCTTGTTGATGGGGTCATGGAACCGGATGGATTCGTTCACATGATAGGTTAATTCCTGGTAGGCCTGATCAAAAGAAGAGTTCATATTAAAATCGCCCATGAAGAAAACATTGCCGGTAAGGTCGTTCTGCTGAATATAGTTCATTACCGACTGTGTTTCCTGAAGGCGTAACTGCTGGTCTGCACTGGAACTGCCGGCCTTCAGGTGGGCTACCATCATGTGCATGAATATTGTATCTGCGCCATGGGCCAATTGCGGGTCATTATAATAGAGTGAATAGAGGTTGATGTCGCGAAGCAAACTTGCCACTACTGCCTCATCATGCAGGCCTACTTTCTCTGTATTGAAAAACAGCATGTTCACCAGGCCGGAGTTCGCGGTATTGGTATATGTTGCGTGGCTGTAAGCCGTCCTTCCTCCCGTGTTCATCACATTGTCCAGGATACGCCCTGCAAGGGCAGGGTCAGGACCCATCTCATTTACGGCAAGAATATCGGGCAGGGTGTGATCGATGATGGTTTTCAGGTATTGGTCCTTATCGTCAGTGTTGTTGTTCACTGGTGTGCAAAAGGAGGTATAATGTCCGTAGAACAGCAGATTGTAGACCATGACCGACAGGGTGTCGCGGGGGGCAGCGCAAACAAGCTTACCCAGGGTCAAGACCAGTACAAGAAGAAGGATTTTTTTTCCGGACATGATTTACACCAACACCTTTCATGAAAGCAAATGGTCATGAAAGGTGCTGGCCGGTGGTGATGATAGGTTATTGAATGAATCGGAAGGATTTGCCGGGGTACTGTGCGGTATCTCCCAGAATTTCTTCTATCCGCAGGAGTTGGTTGTATTTTGCGATCCTTTCGGAGCGGCAGGCCGAGCCCGTCTTGATCTGTCCGGTACCCAGCGCAACGGCAAGGTCTGCAATGGTTGTGTCTTCGGTTTCGCCCGACCGGTGTGATATCACAGCCGTGTAATGGTTCTTGTAAGCCAGGGTTACCGCTTCTATGGTCTCTGTCAGGGTGCCGATCTGGTTTACCTTGACCAGGATGGAATTGGCCACTTTGGTATCAATTCCTTTCTGTAAACGGTTCACATTGGTCACGAAAAGATCATCTCCCACGATCTGTATCCTGGAACCAAGCTTTTTTGTCATTGCCTCCCAGCCTTCCCAGTCGTCTTCATCCATACCGTCTTCAATGGAGATGATGGGATATTTATTGACCCAATCGGCCCAATATTCAACCATTTGTGATGGTGTAAGCTTGTCGCCGGAAGATTTGTGCAGGTGATAGACCTTTTCTTCTTTGATAAAGAACTCACTGGCAGCCGGGTCCAGTGTAAGGTAAATATCCTCTCCTGGCCTGTAGCCGGCGGTTTCGATCGCCTGCAGTATCAGTTGAACGGCTTCTTCATTGGATTTAAGGTTGGGAGCAAATCCACCTTCATCGCCCACATTGGTAGAATAACCTTTTTTCTTCAGCACGGCTTTCAGGTGATGAAAAACCTCGGCACCCATCTGGATCGCCTGGCTAAAGGATTCTGCGCCAACGGGCATGATCATGAACTCTTGAAAGTCAACGGAGTTATCGGCATGTGAACCACCATTCAATATGTTCATCATGGGCATGGGAAGGGTGTTTGCATTCACCCCGCCGATATATCGGAATAATGGCTGGCCTGTTTCCTGTGCGGCCGAGTTGGCCACCGCCAGGGATACACCCAAAATGGCATTGGCACCCAAAGTCCCCTTGTTCGGCGTACCGTCAATGTCGAGCATCATCTTATCGATCAGTGCCTGATCGGTAACATGCAAACCCTTCAACTCATTGTTCAACGTAGTATTGACATGATTAATCGCTTTCAATACACCTTTGCCCAAATAGGCAGATTTGTCACCATCACGAAGCTCAACCGCTTCATGAACGCCTGTTGAAGCTCCGGAAGGCACTGCTGCGCGCCCGAGAATACCACTGTCAGTGATCACTTCAACCTCTACCGTGGGATTCCCTCTCGAATCCAGGATCTGTCTGGCGTGAATGTTGATAATTGCACTCATAATCTAAGTTTTTAAGTTTTTGAAGACAATATACTTTTTGATAAAGATACATATAGCCAGTCAAATAAAAAAGGATAAAGCAGATGTCGGCACTTTATCCTTCACGATGGGAATATGGATCGAAATGTTATTTTGATTCCGGGTCCCCTTGTTCAGTGCTATCTTCTTCCGTCTTTCCCTTTTGTTTTTCCTGAGAAGGTTTCTCCTTTTTTCCTTCTTTGGCACTTTCATCTTTCTTTTCGGCCGCAGGGGTTTCTTTTTCCTTTTCAGCTGCAGGGGTTTCTTTTTCCTTTTCAGCTGCAGGGGTTTCTTCTTCCTTTTCTGCCGCAGGAACTTCTTTGCTTTCACCCTGGGACTTATCCCCAGCCTCCGTTTTATGTTCGGCGGTATCTTCCGTCATGGGGTCTTCTTTATCCTTTTCCGGAGCGGGTGGTTCGCTTGCTTCTTTGACAGTGGTTTCCACCGGTTGATCTGCAGGTTGTTGTCCGGGGGTTTTTGCTTCCTGCTCCGCTGTTTTTTTACCGCGGCGTCTTCCTCGTCTGGTACGCTTCTGCTGTGTTTCTTCTTCGGTTGTCAGCATGGCGGTATTGTAATCCACCAATTCAATAAAACACATTTCAGCAGCATCTCCTTTACGGAAACCGGTTTTCAGGATCCTTGTATATCCTCCCGGGCGGTCTGCGACTTTCTGGGCGACTTCACGAAAAAGTTCGCTGACGGCATGTTTGTTCTTCAAATACGAAAACACCGTGCGGCGCGAATGGGTGGAGTCGACTTTTGACCGCGTGATCAAAGGTTCCACATATACGCGAAGTGCTTTGGCTTTAGCCACGGTGGTATTAATGCGTTTGTTAAGGATCAACGCAGTGGCCAAACTCGACAAAGTTTCCTTCCGGTGGGCTGCTTTCCTGCCTAAGCTATTGATTTTCTTCCTGTGTCTCATTTAAGTTATTCCTTATCTAATTTGTACTTCGAAAGGTTCATTCCAAAGCTGAGGTTCTTTGACTTGATCAGTTCTTCCAGTTCTGTAAGCGATTTTTTTCCGAAATTTCTGAATTTCAACAGATCATGTTTGTTCAAAGCCACCAGGTCTGCGAGGGTTTCCACATCAGCGGCTTTCAGGCAATTCAGGGCCCTGACCGAAAGATCGAGGTCCACCAGTTTGGTTTTTAACAGCTGGCGCATATGCAATGAATTTTCATCAAATTCCTCGCTGGTTGCTTTCTCTTCAGTATCGATGGTGATCTTCTCATTGGAGAACAGCATGAAGTGCATGATGAGGATCCGGGCGGCCTCTTTGAGTGCTTCTTTAGGGGTGATGGAGCCATCGGTCAGAATTTCGATGGTCAATTTTTCGTAATCCGTCTTTTGTTCCACACGATAGTCATCTACCTGAAAGGTCACATTCTTGATGGGTGTGAAAATGGAGTCAACGGCAATCAGTCCGATGACAGGGTTCAACCCTTTGTTCTCTTCTGCAGGAACATATCCACGGCCTTTCTCAAGGGTGAATTCCATCGAGAGCTGCACATCGGGTTCCAAATTACAGATCACCACGTCGGGATTAAGCACCTGAAAGTCAGCAAGTGCCTTATTCAGATCGCCGGCTTTGAACTGTTCCTGTCCGCTTATTTTGACAGTAAACTTTTCCATCTCGGCATCTTCCACCTGGCTCTTAAAACGTATCTGTTTAAGGTTCAAGATGATTTCGGTAACATCTTCAACCACGCCTTTGATGGTTGAAAACTCATGGTCCACCCCCTCCAATTTGACTGAAGTAATGGCAAAACCTTCCAGCGACGAGAGCAGGATCCTTCTGAGCGCATTGCCAATTGTAATACCGTAACCTGGTTCCAACGGCCGGAATTCAAATTTTCCCAGGCGTTCGTCAGATTCAAGCATGATGACCTTATCCGGTTTTTGAAAAGCTAAAATTGCCATTGGTTTTTTGTTTTTGAGTTGAAATGGAAAACAGACATTACTTGGAATACAATTCCACAATAAGTTGTTCTTTGATATTCTCGGGAATCAGATCCCTTTCGGGGTAGTTGAGAAACTTCCCTTTGCGCATATCCTGGTCCCACTCGAGCCAGCTATAGTTTGCAGAACGAGAGGCAAGGGAGTCAACGATTATCTCCAGGCTTTTTGATTTCTCACGCACCCCGATGATATCGCCAGGTCGCAATGTATAGGAAGGGATGTTTACCACTTTGTCATTGACGGTAATATGTCTGTGGCCTACCAGCTGGCGGGCTGCCCTGCGTGTGGGGGCAATACCCAGTCTGAAGACTGTATTGTCAAGTCGTGCTTCAAGAAGCTGCAACAGTATTTCACCGGTGATACCCTTTTGGCGCACGGCCTTCTTAAAGGTGTTGGCAAACTGTTTTTCGAGCAAGCCATAAGTATATTTGGCTTTTTGTTTTTCGAGCAGCTGAACACCATATTCAGACTTTTTCCTTCTTTTCTTCATCTGGCCGTGCTGGCCCGGCGGATAATTTTTCTTCTCAAATGCTCTGTCTGCGCCGAAAATGGGATCTCCAAACTTGCGGGCAATCTTGGTTGTTGGACCTGTATATCGTGCCATATTATTATACTGATTCTAAAGTGTTTGTCATAATACTGTAAAGCGGTTACACGCGTCTTCTTTTGGGTGGGCGGCATCCGTTATGGGGCAGCGGGGTAACATCCATAATCTCTGTCACCTCCAGCCCTGCTGAATGCAGTGTGCGAATCGCAGATTCCCTGCCCGACCCGGGGCCCTTTACAAAAACTTTGATCTTTCGCATGCCAAGGTCATAGGCTGTTTTTGCAGCATCGCCCGCAGCCATCTGGCCGGCATAAGGGGTATTCTTCTTGGAACCCCTAAAGCCCATCTTACCGGCCGAAGACCAGGAAATCACCTGACCATGCTGATTGGCAATGGTAACAATAATGTTGTTGAAAGAAGCAAAAATATGGGCCTGACCCAGAGGCTCCACCTTTACGACTCTTTTCCTGGCACCCCTGGTACCTTTGGTTGTTTTTGCCATAATATTTATCTGTTTTTCTTCTGATCAAGGGTTGATGAACCAACCGTCTGAATTCTATCCACAACTATTTGGTTGCCTTCTTCTTATTGGCAACAGTTTTCTTTTTACCCTTTCTGGTACGGGCATTGTTTTTGGTTTTCTGTCCACGCAAAGGCAGTCCGATACGATGACGAATGCCGCGGTAGCAACCGATATCCATCAATCGCTTGATGTTCATCTGAACCTCCGAGCGCAGTGAACCCTCCACCTTGAAATCTTCGTTGATGACATTACGAACCTTCGTCAACTGCTGGTCATCCCAATCCTCCACTTTTTTTTCCGGATCAACACCGGCGGTTTCCAGTATTTTGCGGGCATTGCTCTGACCAATACCATAAATGTAGGTGAGGCTGATCACACCCCTCTTGTTTCTTGGAATATCAACTCCAGCTATACGTGCCATATGAATTGCTTTCTAATGTTAAAAATATTATCCCTGACGTTGTTTAAACTTGGGGTTTTTTTTGTTGATGACGTAAATTTTTCCTTTCCTTCGCACTATTTTGCAATCGGAACTTCTTTTCTTAACCGACACTCTGACTTTCATTTCTCCGTGGTTTATATTGTTGCCGTTATTTATATCTGAATGTGATGCGACCTTTTGTAAGATCATAGGGCGACATTTCTACTTTTACCTTGTCACCAGGCAATATTTTGATGTAATGCATGCGCATTTTCCCGGAAATATGGGCCGTGATTATATGCCCGTTTTCCAGCTCAACCCGAAACATAGCATTTCCCAATGATTCGGTGACGGTTCCGTCTTGCTGTATAGATGCCTGCTTTGCCATATGATCTAACGAATGATAACCAAATTGTTTATATTTTCTTTTAATGCTTCCTCAATAAACGCAAATGTTGAGAGCATTTCAGCCTTTCCGTTAATCACGGCCACTGTATGCTCATAATGTCCTGATGGCTTTCTGTCTGCCGTGCGGATTGTCCATCCGTCTTTCTCCTGGACAATAAAGCGATTTCCCATATTTATCATGGGTTCTACCGCAACTACCAGGCCATTTTTAATTTTTGGCCCCCTGCCCTTTTTTCCAAAATTTGGCAGTTCCGGGGGCTCATGCAGACTCTTTCCCACACCATGGCCCACCAACTCTCTGACCACTGAATAACCGGCTTTCTCCGCCCGGTTCTGGATCGTCCATGAAACATCCCCCAGGGTATTGCCTTCCACCATTTGCTCTATCCCCTCCATTAAACATCGATACGTGATCTTGAGCAACCTTTTTTTTTCATCACTGATCTCACCAACAGCAAAGGTATAAGCTGAATCGCCGTAATATCCATTCTTCAGGACCCCGCAATCGACAGAGAGGATGTCACCCTCCTTCAGGGGTTCTTTGTTTGGAAAACCGTGCACCACCACTTCATTGGGTGAAACACATAACGTGTACGGGAATCCATGATACCCTTTAAAGCCCGGTGCTCCACCATGGTCCCTTATAAAGGACTCGGCGATACGGTCAAGGTCCATAGAGCAAATACCGGGCCGCAAATGTTTGGCCAGCTCTGCATGGGTCTTGGCAACAAGTAAAGAACTTTCGCGTATTAATTCAATTTCTTCGGTGGTCTTGTATTGAATCATTCTCAACAAGATTTATCCGGTCATGCCAATGGGTGATGAACGTCCCTTGATCCGGCCCGATTTCGTAAGACCGTCATAGTGGCGCATCAGCAAGTGGCTTTCGATCTGCTGCAATGTGTCCAGCACAACACCTACCATGATCAGCAGCGACGTGCCACCGAAAAATTGGGCAAATTGCCCGGTTACCCCCATCAGGCTCACCAGGGCAGGCATGATTGCCACAAATGCCAGGAACAATGATCCCGGCAGGGTGATCCGTGACATTACATTATCGATGAACTCGGCTGTACGTTTTCCCGGTTTTACACCCGGTATAAAACCGCCATTCTTCTTCATATCTTCGGCCATCTGATTTGGGTTCACCGTTATCGCCGTGTAGAAATAGGTGAACAGTATGATCAGGATGGCGAAGGTAAAGTTATACCAGAACCCCGTAAAGTTGGACATGGTGGCTGCAAACCCACCCAAAGCGTCGGAAAAACCGGCCAGTGTGATTGGAATAAACATGATGGCCTGCGCAAAAATGATAGGCATTACTCCAGCCGCATTTACTTTCAGCGGTATGTACTGACGCACACCTCCGTATTGCCTGTTGCCCACGACACGTTTGGCGAACTGCACGGGGATCCTCCGCTGGCCCTGGACCAAAAGTATGACCAGTACAACGACACTCATCAAAATGATCAGCTCAACCAGAAAGACAACCGGTCCTCCACCTCCCGCTTCTTCTATCCTTGCAATAAATTCAGCAAAAAGGGCGAAGGGCAGCTGGGCGATGATCCCTATCATAATGATCAGGGATATCCCATTCCCGATCCCCCGTTCGGTAATTCGTTCACCAAGCCACATCACAAACATGGTTCCTGATATCAGGATAATCACCGATGAGACCATAAAATAGAGCGACGGGCCTGCGGCGGCAGGGTCAAATGGTGATATTGCCTCAGCCGGCAGCTGGGCCACCAGGTTGGCAAGATAGGCAGGTGCCTGGGCTGCAGTGATAAACACGGTCAGATAGCGGGTGATCTGGTTGATTTTTTTGCGTCCGCTTTCCCCCTCTTTCTGAAGTCTTTGAAAATAAGGAACAGCAACACTCATCAACTGGATCACAATGGAAGCGCTGATATAGGGCATGATCCCCAATGCAAATATTGAGGCATTGGAAAAGGCTCCTCCCGAGAACATATTCAACAGCCCGAGAAGGCCTTCCTGGGTCTGCGCCTGCAGAGCCTGCAGTTGTTCGGGATCGACCCCCGGCAGCACAACGTAAGACCCCAGGCGGTATATCAGGATAATACCCAAGGTGTTGATGATCCTGATCCGCAGATCCTCAATATTGTAAATGTTGATCAATGTTTGAATAAAACGTTTCATTCCTGAGGTTTATATCCGGTTAACAGTTCCACCAGTGTCTTCAATGGCTTTTGCAGCAGTTGCTGAAAAAGCGTGGGCGGTGATATTTAGTTTGGCCGTCAGCTTTCCCCTTCCAAGGACCTTCACCAGGTCATTCTTTGATGCGAGGCCATTGCTGATCAACACATCCGGGTTCACGGTATCCAGGCCTTTGTTTTCAGCAAGTTTTTGAAGGACATCCAGGTTAACGCCCCTGTATTCAACGCGGTTACGGTTTTTGAAACCATACTTCGGGACACGTCTGCCCAGAGGCATCTGCCCTCCTTCAAAGCCGGCTTTTTTGCTGTAACCTGAGCGCGATTTAGCCCCTTTATGTCCACGGGTCGCTGTATCTCCTGCTCCTGAACCTTCTCCCCTGCCAATGCGTTTCTTGCGCCTGACCGACCCCTTTGCTGGTTTAAGATTGCTTAAATCCATTGTATATTACAAATTTAAAGATATTGAACTAAACGACATTATTCTTTTATCTCTTCCACTGAAAGAAGATGTTTCACTTTATGGATCATCCCCTCCACCTGCGGTGTGCCGTTAACAATGACCGGCCGGTTCATGCGCCTGACACCCAATGCATCCAGGGTATTTTTCTGGGTTGCAGGCCTTCCGATTCTGCTTCTTACCTGGACGATTTTATATTTCTTCATCTGTTTCCATTTTTTATATTGCGGTCAACATGGGGCCCGCCATGCGCCGATCATTCATTTGCGTGCCGAATGATAAGGTTATGGCCCGGTTCATGATAACAAATTACCCGTTAAACACTTTGTCAAGGCTCACGCCACGTTGCTGGGCAACGGCAAAGGGATCCCGAAGCTTGATCAGCGCATCGATGGTCGCCTTTACAACACTATGCGGGTTTGATGAACCCTTTGATTTTGCCAGAACGTCAGTTACTCCGACGCTTTCGAGCACGGCACGCATTGCGCCACCTGCAATGACCCCGGTACCGTGGGCAGCAGGCTTGATCAATACCCGGGCTCCACTGTACTTTCCTTCCTGTTCATGCGGGATCGTTCCTTTGTACACCGGGACCTTGATCAAATGTTTTTTGGCGTCGTCAATGCCTTTGCTGATGGCTGTGGTCACCTCCTTGGCCTTTCCCAGGCCAAAACCAACCACACCATTCTCATTGCCAACAACAACGATGGCAGAAAAGCTGAACGTTCTGCCACCTTTGGTCACTTTTGTAACACGCTGGATGCTTACAAGCCTGTCCTTGAATTCAATCTCGCTCGACTTAACTTTTTTGATGTTTACGTTTGCCATGATTTAAAATTTTAAGCCTCCTTCCCGGGCACCTTCTGCCAATGATTTAACTCTGCCGTGGTAAAGATAACCGTTACGATCAAACACAATGGTTTCAATACCGGCTTCTTTTGCACGTTCGGCGATCACCTTGCCTACTTCCCGGGCAGCTTCTGTCTTGGTCATCTTTTTTTCACCGATCTCTTTTACTTTTGATGAAGCAGCGGCAAGGGTTTTACCTGCCAGGTCATCTATCACCTGGGCATATATGGCCTTGTTGCTTCTGAATACAGACAACCGGGGCTTATCTGCCGTACCGCGCACACGTTTTCTCACGCGGTATTTTATCTTTGTCCTTCTGTCGAGTTTCTTTCTTGTTGCCATCCTGATAAAGGAATTAAAAATAGATTATGATTATTTGGCAGCAGCAGCTTTACCTGCTTTTTTGCGGATCACTTCCCCTCTGTAGATCACACCCTTGCCTTTGTAGGGTTCAGGCTTGCGCAATGAACGGATTTTGGCCGCTACCTGGCCTATCAGCTGTTTGTCATGTGATTCGAGAACGATGGCAGGGTTCTTACCCCTTTCGGTGACGGTTTCCAGCTTCACCTCTTTTGGGATCTCGAAAAAAATATTGTGGGAGTATCCAAGGGCCAGTTCCAGGACTTGTCCGTTGTGAGACGCTTTGTACCCAACACCAACAAGTTCCTGAATGATCTTGTAGCCTTCTGATACGCCAACGACCATATTGTTGATCAATGCGCGGTACAATCCGTGCAGGGCTTTTTGACTCCGCTGTTCACCGGTCCGCTCAAGCTTCACTTCATTGCCTTCCACATTGACCTTTATTGCCTGATCGACGGCCTGTGAAAGTTCACCCCTGGGGCCTTTCACCGTAACCACATTGTCTTTCGAGACGGTCACGGCGACGCCTTCTGGGATATTTACCGGGGTATTTCCTATTCGTGACATATGTAATCTTTTAACTGACGTAACAAATGATTTCTCCACCTACGTTCAAATTCCGGGCCTCCTTGTCGGTCATAAGGCCTTTGGAAGTCGAAACAACGGCAATGCCCAATCCGTTCAAAACACGCGGCAGATCCTTGCTGTTTTCGTACCGGCGGAGTCCCGGGCGACTGACCCGCTTTATCTCATTAATGGCGGGGAGTTTTGTCACCGGATGGTATTTAAGGGCTATCTTGATCGTTTTGGGCATCTTGTCATCCTCAAATTTATAATTGAGAACATACCCCTTCTCAAACAGGATTTTTGTGATCCCCTTTTTGAGGTTCGAAGCAGGAATTTCTACAACCCTGTGATTGGCCTTGATGGCATTCCTTATTCTCGTAAGATAATCTGCAATTGGATCAGCTATCATTGTTTGTAAATAAAAAGTGACTAAAAAAATCTTACCAGCTTGCTTTGGTTATGCCAGGGATCAGCCCTTTATTGGCCATTTCCCTGAAGTTGATACGGGACACCCCGAATTGGCGCATGTAGCCTTTGGGTCTGCCTGTCAACTGGCAGCGGTTGTGCAGCCTTACCGGTGAAGCGTTCCTGGGTAGCTTTTGTAAGCCTTCCCAGTCGCCCTTGGCCTTTAATTCCGCCCTCTTGGCAGCATATTTTTTAACAAGCTTTGCTCTTTTTAGCTCTCTGGCCTTCATGGATTCTTTTGCCATGATGTGTCTATTTATTCTGGTTCTTAAATGGAATTCCGAATTCACGCAACAAAGCAAAAGCTTCACGGTCGGTATTGGCTGTTGTAACGAAGCTTATATCCATCCCGTTGATTTTATTTACTTTGTCGATATTGATCTCGGGAAATATGATCTGTTCAGGTACGCCCATAGAATAGTTGCCCCTTCCGTCAAATCCTTTCTCATTAACACCCCTGAAGTCGCGTATACGCGGCAGGGATACTGCTACCAGCCTGTCGAGGAACTCATACATCCGGTTGCCACGCAAAGTCACCCTGACACCGACAGGCATGCCCCTTCTTAGTTTAAAGTTGGAAATGTCCTTTCTCGATTTGGTGGACACGGCTTTCTGGCCGGCGACCAATGTCATTTCCTCAACGGCATTGTCGATGATCTTTTTATCTGTAATGGCTTCACCAACGCCCTGGTTCAGGCTGATCTTGACCATCCTGGGCACCTGCAAAGGGTTGGTATAACCAAACTCCTTCATCAGTGCAGGAACGATTTCTTTGGCGAACCTTTCCTTAAGTCTTGGTGTATAATTCATTACTTGATTTCCTCCCCTGTCTTTTTGGAATACCTTACCAATCGGTTGTCGTCGTTTAACCTTCTGCCTATGCGCGTGGCATTGCCTTTGGCATCTGTCAGCATAAGGTTTGAAAGGTGAATGCTGGATTCTTTCTTCACTATTCCGCCCTGGGGGTTTGCAGCATTGGGCTTGGTATGTTTGGATACCATGTTGATCCCTTCAACAAACGCCCTGCGCTTTTTGACATCTACCATAAGGACTTTACCTGTGGCACCTTTTTCGTTGCCTGCAATGACCTTCACAGTGTCCCCTTTTTTTATATGGATCTTGGATTGCATAATTATTTGTTCATTTACAGCACCTCGGGTGCCAATGAGACGATTTTCATAAATTGTTTTTCTCGCAATTCCCTGGCGACGGGTCCAAAGATACGTGTTCCACGCATCTCTTCCGTGGCTGTCAGCAGCACCACAGCATTGTCATCAAATTTGATGTAACTGCCATCGGGCCGTCTGACATGTTTTTTGGTGCGAACCACTACGGCTTTTGAGACTGTGCCTTTTTTGACGTTACCTGAAGGCAGGGCATGTTTCACCGTAACGATAATCTTATCGCCGATGCCGGCATATCTGCGGCGTGTGCCTCCAAGGACCCTGATGCAAAGCACCTCCTTCGCCCCACTGTTATCCGCTACCGATAGTCTGGACTCTTGCTGTATCATAATTACTTCGCTCTTTCAAGGATTTCAACTAGTCTCCAACATTTGTTCTTGCTCAAGGGCCTTGTTTCCATGATACGAACCGTATCGCCAATATTGCATTCATTCTTATCATCATGTGCCATAAAGCGGGTTGATCGCTTGATAAACTTACCATACTTGGGATGCCTTACCCGACGCAAAACCTCTACTACGACAGATTTATCCATCTTGTTGCTGACCACAAGGCCTGTTCTCTCTTTTCTTGGATTTCTGGTTTCCATGTTACAGATTCTTTATTTGGTTTCTTCTGGTTCCCTTTTCCGGAGCTCTGTCATGATCCGGGCAACGGTCCTGCGATAGTCCTTGATCTTCATTGGATTCTCCAGCGGCGATACCGCATGGTTCATCTTCAACTTGCGCAGCTGTTTCCTTTCTTCTTCCAGGCGCTCGTTGAGCTCGCCGGTTGACATTTCATGTATTACACTCTGCTTCATTTTTGCGTGAATTTAATTGTTTCACAGCGCTTCCGCCACCAGGGCGCAAATCCGGACAGGCCAGGCCTGTGATGGTTATCGGGCCCCTGTAAAAAGGCTGCAAAGTTACAATTTTTTTCCAAATAAAGGGTCAATATCAATAAACATAATCTCTTCTGACGACAAATTTTGTGGTTACCGGAAGCTTTTGTGCACCAAGGCGCATGGCTTCGCGTGCTGTTTCCAGATGAACCCCGTCTGCTTCAAAAATGATCCTGCCCGGACACACCCTGGCGACAAAATACTCGGGCGCACCCTTCCCTTTACCCATACGCACCTCTGCGGGTTTCTTGGTGATGGGTTTGTCGGGGAAGATCCTGATCCAGAGCTGTCCCTCACGCTTCATACGACGTGTAATGGCCTGACGCGCAGCCTCGATCTGACGTCCTGTCACCCAGCTGGTGTCGAGTGACTTCATGCCAAAAGAACCAAAGGCCAACTCAGCACCACGCTTCGTATTGCCTTTCATACGGCCCTTTTGCATCTTTCTGTACTTGGTTTTCTTAGGCTGTAACATGATTCAACAATTTTCTTTAATGACGCTTTGATAGCGATGGGTTACTTTTTCCTTCTGCCGCCAAACCTGCCGCCTGCCTGTCTCCCTTTCGACTGTTCCTCAATGAAGGGAGTCAGCTCAGGCTTGCCAAAGACCTCTCCCTTGCAAATCCATACTTTAATGCCGATGCGACCGTATGTTGTATGGGCTTCCACACAGGCATAATCAATATCGGCACGGAGTGTGTGCAGGGGGATCCTGCCCTCCTTGTACGTTTCATTACGGGCCATCTCTGCCCCTCCAAGTCTGCCGCTTACCATCACCTTAATGCCTTCCGCACCCAGGCGCATGGTGGAAGAAATGGCAGTTTTCACAGCCCGGCGAAAAGATATCCGTCCTTCGATCTGCTTTGCGACATTCTGTGCCACAAGAAAGGCGTCAAGCTCCGGCCGTTTTATTTCGCTGATGTTGATCTGTATCTCTTTGTTGGTGATTTTTTTCAGCTCTTCTTTCAGCTTGTCAACTTCCTGGCCTCCTTTACCGATAATGATGCCGGGACGTGCCGTGTTAATGTTCACGGTCACCAGTTTTAATGTCCGTTCAATAAAGATCTTTGAAACCCCCGCTTTGGACAGTCGCACGTAAAGGTACTTGCGTATCTTATCGTCTTCAACCAGTTTGGCCGCATATTTTTTTCCGCCGTACCAGTTGGAGTCCCATCCTTTAATAATACCAAGCCTGAGGCCGATTGGATTCGTCTTTTGTCCCATCTGTGAAATATTTATTCGTTTGTATTTTTACTGTCAACAAAAAGGGTTACATGGTTGGAGCGCTTCCTGATACGGTGAGCCCTCCCCTGGGGGGCAGGCCGCAAACGCTTCAACATTCTTGCGCTATCCACATAGATGGCTTTAATATACAGGTTACTGTCTTCTATGCGCACCCCTTCGTTTTTGTTTTGCCAGTTGGCGATGGCTGACAATAATAGCTTTTCCAGACGCTGCGCGGCTTCTTTCTTGGTATAGCGTAAAATTGCAAGGGCCTTGTTCACTTCCTGTCCCCGTATCATATCCGCCACCAGTCGCATTTTCCTGGGGGAGGTGGGGCAGTTTCTCAGCCTGGCAAAATACTGAGACTTCCTCTCCTCCCTGAGTTTCTCAGCCCTGATATGTTTTCTTAGTCCCATTGTGAAATATTGTTTGTTTTTTTATCGTTTTTTTCCACCATGACCACGGAAGATGCGGGTGGGCGCAAATTCACCCAACTTATGTCCTACCATGTTTTCGGTAATATATACCGGAATAAATTTGTTGCCGTTGTGCACTGCGATGGTCAATCCGACAAATTCGGGCGAGATCATTGAAGCCCTCGACCAGGTCTTGATAACAGACTTTTTGTTGCTGCCGGCCATGGTCAGGACCTTCTTCTCCAGTTTGTGATGGATATAGGGTCCTTTTTTTAATGATCGACTCATGTGTTTTTATTATTTTCTGTTAGTGACTATTTGATTTTTCTCCTCTCTAAAATGAGCCTGTTGGATGCTTTTTTCCTGTTGCGTGTTTTGTATCCCTTTGCGGGCAGCCCTTTGCGGCTTCGCGGATGGCCTCCTGAGGCACGGCCTTCGCCACCGCCCATGGGATGGTCGACCGGGTTCATCACCACCGGGCGGGTACGCGGCCGGCGGC
The DNA here is from genome assembly GCA_007125585.1 of Bacteroidales bacterium. Taxonomy (GTDB): domain Bacteria; phylum Bacteroidota; class Bacteroidia; order Bacteroidales; family UBA7960; genus PUPG01. The sequence goes on along the minus strand of SLCY01000012.1, from coordinate 29,395 downwards.
CTAACCACCGGCTCCGGCCTGCCTTGCCCGACATTTCGTGCATATGGTCAGGATTAGAGGTGCTGCCAATGGTCGCCTTACACGTTACAAGCACCATGCGGATCTCACCCGAAGGGAGCTTCAGTGTAGCATATTTACCCTCCCGGGATGTCAACTGCGCATAAGTCCCGGCACTGCGCGCCATCTTGCCACCCTGGCCTGGTTGCAGCTCAATATTATGAACAATGCTGCCCAGGGGCACATTGCGCAAAAACAGGGCATTGCCAATGTCAGGCGTAGCTTTCTCGCCCGACATAAGGGTCTGGCCTACCTGCAAGCCGACAGGAGCAATGATATAACGCTTTGCCCCATCAGCATAGCTCAACAAGGCAATTCGTGCAGACCGGTTCGGATCGTACTCAATGCTCTTTACGGTTGCTGGTATCCCGTCCTTATCGCGTTTGAAGTCGATGATACGATACCTTCTCTTATGACCGCCGCCAATATAACGCAAGGTCATCTTGCCCCTGTTGTTCCTGCCGCCCGATTTGCTCTTGCCTTTTACCAGGCTTTTTACAGGTTTGGCGGCCGTAATGTCATCAAAAGCGCTGATCATTTTATTGCGCTGTCCGGGGGTCGTGGGTTTAAACTTTTTTAAAGCCATGAATCGTTATATATTGCTGTAAAAATCAATTGTCTGGCCTTCGTTTAACGTGACGATGGCCTTTTTAAAACTATTTTTTCTGCCTGACTGGAAACCGGTACGGGTATATCGCATCTGACGCTTGCCAAGATATACCATGGTATTGACAGAAGCTACCGTTACATCGTACATCTCTTCAACCGCTGCCTTGATCTGCGATTTTGAAGCCCGCCGGTCAACGATAAAGCCGTAGCGATTGGGGTACTTCTCAGTAACCGCCGTCATCTTCTCAGTAATTAGTGGCTTGATAAGAACTTCCATTTTACTTGTTATTTACGGGATCGTTATTTTTCAGTAATACATTCTCTATTTCCCTGATGGAACTTTCCAGCACCAACAACCTGTCTGCATTCAAGATCATGTAGGTGTTCAACTGGGAAGCTTTGGCAACAATGGCCCTGGGAATATTCCTGGATGATAGCTGAATCATTCGATCATACTCAGGCAATACCAAAAGGGATTTTTTATCGTCCAGGTCAAAGCGCTTCAGGATCTCCAGGTATTTTTTTGTCTTGGGCTCTTGCATGGCGAAATCTTCCAATACCAGAAGCTTATCATCTTTTACCTTGTATGAAAGGGCAGATTTTCGGGCAAGGATTTTGAGTTTCTTGTTGAGCTTGAAGCTGTAATCCCTTGGCCTGGGGCCAAAGGTAACACCGCCACCACGCAGTATCGGCGATTTGATATCACCCACCCTGGCAGCGCCTGTTCCTTTCTGCCGGCGCATCTTCCTGGTGCTCCCTTTTACCTCACCACGCTCTTTGGTTTTGTGGGTTCCCTGCCGACGTTTCGCCATATGATGTTTTACATCAAGGTATATGGCGTGGTCATTGGGTTTGATCCCAAAGACAGCCTCATTCAAATCAACGGTTTTCGCTGTCTTGCTTCCGTCAATATTATATACTGCTAACTCCATCTTTCCAGAATTAAATATGATCCAATGGGCCCTGGCACAGAGCCTTTAACAACAACGATGTTTTTTTCGGGGATCAGCTTCATGATCTGAAGGTTGATCATTTTTACCCTGTTGCCTCCGGTACGGCCACCCATCCGCATGCCTTTAAAGACCCTGGAAGGCCATGAAGAGGCTCCAAGGGAGCCGGGGGCACGAAGGCGGTTATGCTGGCCGTGGGTCGCCTGACCAACACCGGAAAAGCCATGCCGTTTCACAACGCCCTGAAATCCCTTTCCCTTGCTGACACCTACCACATCAATATACTCCCCTTCAATGAAAATATCTGCTGTGAGGACATCGCCAAATTGTTTCTGGTGGCCTGACTCAAAACGGGTAAACTCGGCCACCACTTTTTTTGGTGTGGTTTTCGCCTTGTCAAAATGGCCTTTTAAAGGTTTCGAACACAGCTTTTCCCGCTTTTCATCGAAAGCCAGCTGGATAGCTTCGTAGCCATCCTTCTCTTTTGTCCTTATCTGGGTAACAACACATGGACCAGCCTCAATGACCGTGCACGGGATGTTTTTCCCGCCGGCATCAAATATGCTGGTCATACCTATTTTTTTTCCAATGATTCCTGACATCTCTTGTCGTTTTAACTTTTGCGCAACTGGATTTGTTTCTTATCCCTAAACCTTGATCTCCACCTCGACACCGCTGGGCAATTCGAGCTTCATCAATGCATCCACGGTTTTTGAGGAAGACGAATAAATATCCATCAGCCTTTTGTAAGAACACAATTGAAACTGTTCCCTGGACTTCTTATTGACAAATGGTGAACGCAACACGGTAAATTTCTTCTTATTTGTGGGCAACGGAATGGGTCCGTTAACAACTGCACCGGTGGTCTTCACTGTCTTGACGATTTTCTCGGCAGACTTATCTACCAGGTTGTAATCGTATGATTTTAACTTGATTCGAATTTTGTGACTCACGGTTTATCAATTTTTAATGGGTGAATTCAATATTTTACACCATAAAGTTTTTCAATCACTTCATCTGCAATATCTTTTGGCGTTTCCTGGAAATGGGAGAACTCCATGGTCGAAAGGGCCCTGCCGCTTGTCAATGTGCGCAATGCCGTCACATAACCGAACATCTCCGAAAGCGGCACCTGGGCATCCACCACCTGCAGGTTTACCCTTGTGGATATCCCATTCAGGTGACCTCTGCGGCGGTTGATGTCGCCCACCACGTCGCCCAGATATTCCTCGGGGGTTACCACCTCAAGCTTCATAATGGGTTCCAGCAAGACGGACCTGGCTTTTTTGCAGGCATTTCTAAAAGCCATTTTTGCAGCCAGTTCAAACGACAAAGCGTCAGAATCGACATTGTGATAAGAGCCGTCAAGAAGGGTAACTTTGAGGCTCTCCAATGGATAACCGGCCAGGACTCCATTCTGCATGGCCATCCTGAAGCCTTTTTCTACCGAGGGGATGAATTCCCTGGGGATATTGCCTCCTTTTACTGAATCGACAAATTGAAGGCCTTTGACAGTTTCTTCTGCGGGGCCTATCTCCACGATGATGTCGGCAAATTTTCCCTTGCCACCTGTCTGTTTCTTATACAACTCGCGATGCTTTACATTGGTGGTGATGGCCTCCTTATAGGCCACCTGGGGTGCTCCCTGGTTAGCTTCCACCTTAAACTCCCGTTCAAGCCTGTCGAGCAATATCTCCAGGTGCAGCTCCCCCATTCCGTTGATCAGGGTTTGTCCACTGTCCGGATCTGTCTTAACCACAAACGTGGGGTCTTCCTCCGCCAACTTTGTCAACGCGGCATTCAGCTTATCCAGGTCGGCCTGGGTCTTTGGTTCGACCGCCACACTGATAACCGGTTCGGGAAAGGACATGGACTCAAGCAGGATGGGATGTTTCTCGTCACACAGTGAATCGCCTGTCTGAATGTTCTTGAACCCAACAGCCGCCCCAATGTCGCCCGCCTCTATGCGATCAATCGGGTTCTGTTTATTTGCGTGCATCTGCAATATCCGCGAGATACGCTCTTTCTTGTTTGTGGATGCGTTCAGCACATAAGACCCTGCCTGCAGGCTGCCGCTATAGACACGAAAAAAGCACAAGCGTCCCACATAGGGGTCAGTGGCAATTTTAAAGGCCAATGCAGCAAAAGGTTCTTTTGCATCGGCCTTGCGTGTTTCGGTCTTATCGTTTTTGGGATTCGTTCCCTCGATCGACTCAACATCCATGGGTGATGGCAGGAATTTAACCACTGCGTCAAGCAGGGCCTGAATTCCTTTATTTTTAAAGGCAGAACCGCAGAGCACGGGTGTTATCCGAAGGTCTATCGTTGCTTTGCGGATGATGGCGATCATCTCTTCTTCAGAAATGGAGCCGGGGTCGTCGATAAATTTTTCAAGCAGCTCTTCGCTTTCTTCTGCACATCCTTCAACCAGGACCGTACGATAGGTCGCTACCGTTTCCACCAAGTCTTCCGGTACAGGCACTTCGACAAAGCTTGCACCCTGGGTCTGGTCCTCCCAGACATAAGCTTTGTTGGTTATGAGGTCAACAATGCCTTTAAAGTCTTCTTCATATCCTATCGGGATCTGGAGGGGCACGGCATTCATGCCGAGGCGTTCCCTGATCTTGTCGACCACACCAAAAAAATCGGCCCCGGCACGGTCCATCTTATTGATGAAGCTTATGCGGGGCACCTTGTATTTGTCGGCCTGTCGCCAGACAGTCTCCGACTGGGGTTCCACTCCACCAACAGCACAAAACAGTGCGATGGCGCCGTCGAGTACCCGCAGGCTGCGTTCTACCTCAACGGTAAAATCCACATGGCCCGGCGTGTCGATGATGTTTACCTTGTAGGATTTGTCCTGGTAATCCCAAAAGGTAGTAGTAGCAGCAGAGGTAATGGTGATACCACGCTCCTGCTCCTGGACCATCCAGTCCATGGTGGCAGCGCCATCATGGGTCTCGCCCAGGCGATGGATCACATCGGTATAAAACAATATCCGCTCGGTAGTGGTTGTCTTGCCGGCGTCGATATGTGCCATGATACCGATATTGCGTGTGTATTTTAAATCTCTGCCCATCTATTAATATAATACCGCTTGTTTGCCTTTCTAAAACCTGAAATGGGAGAATGCCTTGTTGGCCTCAGCCATACGGTGTGTATCTTCCTTCCGTTTAAAAGCGCCGCCCTCTTCTTTGCTTGCCGCGATGATCTCACCTGCCAGCCTGGCAGCCATTCCCTTCTCGTTGCGCTTGCGGGCAAAAGAGATCAGATGCTTGATCCCTACCGACATTTTCCTGTCGGACCGTATCTCGGACGGGATCTGGAAAGTGGCACCACCTATACGCCGGCTGCGCACCTCAACAGCAGGGGTCACATTTGCAAGCCCTTTCTTGAATACCTCCAGACCATCTTCTTTTGTTTTTTCCGAAACAATGTCGATGGCTTCATAGAATATTTTGTACGCAAGGTTTTTTTTGCCCCTCAACATCAAATTGTTGACAAAGCGGGTCACCAATGGCTCATTAAACCGGGGGTCCGGGAGCAATATGCGCTTCTTGGGTTTCGACTTTCTCATGGGTTCTGAAATTTATTTTCCTGATCAGGTTATTTTTTGTCCTTCGGCCGTTTGGTCCCATATTTTGAACGGCGTTGGTTGCGACCATCCACACCACTGGTATCCAATGCCCCCCGGACGATGTGATACCTCACACCCGGCAAGTCCTTTACCCTGCCGCCACGCAGCAATACAATGGAGTGCTCCTGAAGGTTGTGGCCTTCACCCGGAATATATGCATTCACCTCCTTCCCATTGGTAAGCCTTACCCTGGCAACCTTACGCATGGCTGAGTTAGGCTTTTTGGGTGTTGTGGTATAAACACGGACACAAACCCCACGACGCTGAGGGCAGGAATCCAGGGCGGGAGACTTGCTTTTAAAAGTCACCTTACGACGTCCCTTTCGAACCAGTTGCTGAATTGTTGGCATACGCTAATATGAATTAATGTAAAAACTTCGTTTCTATTCTGTTAAATCCTATTCATTCCGTTTTTTGGGGAGTGCAAAGGTAGAAGTTATTTTTTGAAAACCAATAAGCACGAATAAATTATTTTATTCCCCGTGTTTATATCTGTCCACCGAAAATACAATCCCCCCGTTTTTGAGGGGCACAAAGGTAGGAATATTTTTAATTTTTTAAAGGAAAATATGCCTTTAACTGTCCCGTCCAAAATCCTTCAATGTGGGGACAGGCAATCTGCACAGGAACAATTCGGGGAATAAAAAGTGAAATGACAACGAAATACAACCCGGAACAGACTCCACCAATTAAGTGCCTGTGGTGGTTAAGATCATGCCAAACCCGAATTAGCGATTGGATCAAAGCTCTGATGACCGATCCGGGTTAGAAAAATGGTTGGGTCAGTGGGGTCAATACCGGTAAGCGGCTTGTTCCATCTCTTTAACATTACGAAACGGCCTGGGCGGACCCAGGTGTTGTTCAAGGAATTTGTAAATCCCGAACCGGATATCGCGCCCCATGCGGTGATCCATTCGATCGAACGAATGGCCTCCCGGAATATCTTCAAATATACGGTATTCAAACGTCTTGTTGTGCGCTTTTAATGTATTGATCAGGTTTTCCACCTCCAGCACATGCACGTCCTCATCAATGGTATTGGTATGTATCAGCAGGGGTACCTCCAGTTTGTGGGCATGATATACCGGTGAACGGCGCCTGTATTCATCAATATTTTCATGCACGGCTTGTCCGATGTGGTGTTCCGCTGCAAACCAATCCATCTCATAAGCCGGTCGCTTGTAGCCCATCCGTGCAACCAGATCGCTCACGGGCACCCCGGCAAACACAGCCTGGTAGGCACGGGGGTGCTCAAAGGCATTCATCAGCGAGATCATGCCCCCGTGGCTCCATCCGATCAGCCCCACCTTCCTCCGGTCAACAATATCATAGTTTTCCAGCATCATCAGCATGCTTTCATGTACATCTTCATTTTCAAGGCCTCCATAATCGATCAGCTGATGAAGCCCTTTCCCATAACCTGTGCTGCCCCGGTATTCAGGCGCTACCACAATGTATTGCTGGGCCATCAACTCCCTGATGATATGTGTATAATAGGTGTTGAAATCACCATGTACGCCGCCGTGGGGAAACACCAGCAAAGGATATTTCTTTGAGGGGTCCACGTCCCTGGGAATAAATACATAGGTCCAGAACTTGATGGGATTTGAACCGCGCAAGGTGGTCGATTTTTCTGCATCACGCGGCGGCGGGCCTGCCATAAACAACTTATCGATATAGGCAACGTCGCCGACAACCTTGTGCCACATCACATCATCAATGGCTTTTTCCAGCACATCAAAACGATAACGCAGGTCACGGATCTCTTCCAGCAAGGTTTCCTGGTTCTTCAGTAGCTTTTCATTGGGGACCTGGGCAGAAATGCCCGAAAAAACAAAACCCATCAGACAAAAAACAACTGCAGGCAAAAAATTGGGCAATAATGGTTTCATGGTAAAATGGTATTTTTTATAAAAGACTCTTTTTTTCAATGGATAAAGATAAAAAGTTTTTTCCTTGCTGCAAGTGATGCCGCCGCACATATTCTGGCCATTTTCACGGGCTGCCTCACTCCCCAAATCATCTCCAATCACTTTATGTCAATTACTTCCTGTCGAAGTTGCAATCCCGGGAGGTGTTCATAATCACCGGGGCCTTTCACACCTGGCAAACAACCAAAAGCCGGCTTCCCTATACATCCAAACCACACAAAAATCCTATCTTTGCATATTTGCAACAGTCCTGGCCGAATCATATCGGCACGAATGATCGCTGACCCTATATGGTTGATTTTCTGAAAGATTTAAACGAACCGCAGCAGCAGGCTGTTCAGGCCACAGAGGGCCCGGTAATGGTCATTGCCGGGGCCGGGAGTGGCAAAACACGTGTGCTTACTTACCGGGTTGCCTATTTGCTGAGCCGGGGAGTTCTGCCATTTCACATTCTGGCTTTGACATTCACCAACAAGGCAGCCCGTGAGATGCGCAACAGGGTGGCATTGCTTGTAGACCCTTCCAGGGCAAAAAGCCTCTGGATGGGCACTTTCCACAGCATTTTCGCACGCATGCTGCGTGCCGAAGCAAGCAAACTCGATTATCCGTCACAGTTTACCATTTATGACACCGATGACTCAAAGCGTGTCATCAGGAAAATCCTGAAAGAACAAAACCTTGATGACAAGGCCTATGCTCCCGGCTTTGTACTGCACCGTATTTCCAATGCAAAAAACAACCTTATCTCAGCAACAGACTATAATGAAGACATTGAGATCCAAAGCCACGATGCCCAGTCACAAAAACCAAAACTGGGGCTGATATACAGCATTTATCAACAGAAATTGCGCAGGGCATCGGCCATGGATTTTGATGACCTTCTCTTCAACACCAATGTTTTGCTGAGGGATTTCCCGGACGTATTGTACAAGTACCAGCAGCGCTTCCGGTATATACTGGTAGACGAATACCAGGACACAAATTTTTCACAGTATTTGATAATCAAGAAGCTGGCTGCCAACAATGAGAACATATGTGTGGTCGGTGATGACGCGCAAAGCATCTATGCTTTTCGTGGTGCAAACATCCAGAACATCCTGAATTTTAAAAATGACTATCCTGACCTTCAACTATTTAAGCTGGAGCAGAACTATCGTTCCACCCAACATATTGTTTCTGCCGCCAACAGTCTGATCCTACACAACAAGAACCAGATCTATAAAGATCTCTGGACCAGCAACAAGCCAGGCGAAAAGGTACACATCCTCCAAACGGCCAATGAGGGAGATGAGGCCTCCTGGGTAGCAGGCCGTATTTTTGAGATCATTCAGCAGAAGCAGTTGCCCAACAGTGATTTTGCCGTACTTTATCGAACCAATGCACAATCACGGGCCATGGAAGAGGCCTTGCGCCGGCTGAACATTCCTTACCGGATATTTGGCAGTTTGTCGTTTTATCAGCGGAAGGAGATCAAGGACCTTCTGTCATATTTCCGCCTGGTGATCAACCCCATGGATGAGGATGCCCTGCTGCGCACGATAAATTTCCCGGCAAGGGGCATTGGTGCCACGACTGTCAACAAGCTGGTGGTGGCGGCCAATGATTCGGGCAAGCCCTTGTGGGAGGTAGCCGCTGACCCTGCAACATACAATGTCAGCCTCAACAGCGGCATCATAAAAAAACTATCAGGGTTCATTACCATGATCAGGCGTTTTTCTGCCAGGCTTTACAAGGTCAATGCCTATGAAATGGGTGAACTGATCGTCAGCAAATCGGGTGTCCGGAAACTGTATTTTGAGGATGGCACGCCCGAGAGTTTAAACCGGCGCGACAACATTGAAGAGCTCCTTAGCGGGTTAAAGGATTTTGTCAGCAGCACCGAAACCCTGGAGGGGGCAGAAGAGTCGCCCGCCATGCGGACCCTTGATGAGTTTATGCAAGACATTGCCTTGCTTACAGATGCCGACACCCAGAACGACAAACCGGATGACACGAACAAGGTGTCGCTCATGACCATCCATGCCGCCAAAGGGCTTGAGTTTCCCTATGTGTTCATTACAGGGGTGGAAGAAAACCTGTTCCCGTCGCAGATGTCGATAAACACCCAGGCTGAGCTGGAAGAAGAAAGACGGTTGTTCTATGTTGCACTGACAAGGGCCATGAAACAGGCCACGGTCACCTATGCCGAAACCCGCTTCCGGTATGGAAGTTTCAATCTTTGTGAACCCAGCCGCTTTATTGATGAACTCGACCCTGGGTTCCTGCACTACCTTGCCCCCACCGGCCGCAGGTCGCCGGGAAGGATGGCACAGGAAAGTTTTTCTGAAAGCCTGCAACGTTTTACAAAAGTAACAGGAACCAACGACAGATCCCGTACAGAAACACCGGACCCTCCTCCCACCGACCACAGCGGTTATGCCATTCTCGATCCAGGATCATTGCAGGTAGATATGGAAGTGATCCATCAGCGCTTCGGAAAAGGAAAGATCATCGCCATGGAAGGAGAAGGACAAAATGCCAAAGCAACCGTTTCCTTTGCCGGTGCCGGGAAAAAACTGCTGCTATTGAGGTATGCCCGGCTGAAAATATTGGAATAAAGGTGCTTATCTTGTATTGATTTATTCATTACCTTTGCAAAATCAATTGAAACGCAGAACCGCCGACCTGCAATCGAACCTGTTACCAATATCACCCAAACATGGAATACAACTCCACCCGTTCAAGGATGAATATTTCGGAATATGGCCGGAATATCCAGAAGATGATAGAGTACATCATGTCTGTAAAGGATCGCGAAAAACGCAATCACCTGGCCAGGGCCACCATCAATGTCATGGGACAGCTGAACCCCCACTTGCGCGATGTAAATGATTTCAAACATAAGCTATGGGATCATCTTTTCATCATGTCGGATTTCAAACTCGATGTGGACTCGCCCTATCCGATTCCTTCGCCCGAGACGCTCACCCGGAAGCCCGAGCCCCTTCAATATGCCACCAACAACGTAACTTTCAAGCATTACGGAAGACATATTGAACGCATCATTGAAAAGGCGTGTGAACTGGAAGAGGGTCATATGAAAGACACACTTATCCAATTGATCGCCAACCACCTTAAAAAGTCTTACCTGACATGGAACAGGGATTCAGTGACAGATGAAGAGATCGCCGAACATCTTTCCAAACTGTCAGACGGGAAACTCAGCCTGCAAGACGATGTCAAGTTGCATGACACCAATGATATCCTTTCCAAAAACAAAAAGAAGAAGCAACATGGGAAGCAGGCAGGTGGTAAGAACTACACCTACAAAAGCAGGAAAAGCCAATAACCCTTTTCCGTCCCTTCAGGGATTGTTTTTCTGTATCATTGACATTCAGGGCATCATCTCGCACACACATTTTGCTATTGTTGATTTTAAACCATCTAGGATATGGGATCTTTTGAAATTATCGGGGGAAAGCAGCTCCGTGGAGAGATCATTCCCCAGGGAGCAAAAAACGAAGCACTTCAGATCATCTGTGCCACGCTGCTGACAGGTGAGGAAGTGGTTCTGGAAAATATTCCACAAATACGGGATGTGATCAAACTCATTGAGTTGTTGTCTGATTTTGGTGTCAGGGTAACCCGGATCAACGCAAGCACTGTGAGTTTTTGTGCAGATGATCTCAACCTTGACCTGTTGTATGATGACCACTTCAGGCGAAAGGTCGCACAGTTGCGGGGATCCGTCATGATCCTCGGCCCGCTGCTTGCCAGGTTTGGCCAGGCCTCCATTCCCAGGCCCGGAGGCGATAAAATTGGGCGGCGCAGACTGGACACACATTTTTTGGGACTGGAAAAACTGGGTGCCACATTTACATACGACAAGAAGAATCAATACTACCATATTGAAGGGAAGGAGTTGAATGGCTGCTATATGCTGCTCGAAGAAGCTTCCGTTACAGGAACTGCAAACATCGTGATGGCGGCTTCCCTGGCCAAAGGCAAAACAACGTTGTACAATGCAGCCTGTGAGCCTTATATTCAACAGCTTTGCAGGATGCTCAACAATATGGGTGCCAATATTTCAGGCATTGGATCCAATCTGCTGACCATTGAGGGTGTGGATGGGCTGAAAGGCTGCCGCCATCGCATGCTGCCCGACATGATAGAGATCGGCAGCTTTATTGCCATGGCGGCCATGACGCGTTCGGAGCTGCTTATCAAAGATGTTGGTTATAATCACCTGGGAATGATCCCCGATGTTTTTCGCAAACTGGGCGTGGTACTGGAAAGGCGCAATGACGACGACTTGTTCATTCCCTCCCTGGATCGTTACGAGGCAGACACCTATATAGACGGCAGCATACTGACCATTAGTGATGCCCCATGGCCGGGCTTTTCACCCGACCTTCTCAGTGTGGTTTTGGTATTGGCCACTCAGGCCAAAGGAAGTGTCCTTGTCCACCAAAAAATGTTTGAGAGCCGGCTTTTCTTTGTTGACAAGCTCATCGATATGGGTGCCCAGATCATACTGTGTGACCCTCATCGTGCCACTGTCATCGGCCTTGACCGGCAATACCCTCTCAAGCCGCTGGAAATGACATCACCCGATATCCGCGCCGGTGTTGCATTGCTGATCGCCGCCCTCAGTGCCGAAGGCAAAAGCACCATCCATAATATTGAACAAATTGACAGGGGTTATCAATTCATTGATACCCGCCTGAAAAACCTCGGAGCAGATATCCGGAGAGTGTAAAGCTGACAAAATGGCTTTTTTCCATTTTATGGCAAAGCTTTTGATAAGCTTTGAGCAGCTTTGTGTGTAAATCAAAACTGGGACCACCGGAATGAAAAAAAATAAAAAAACTGACAGGGACACGCATAAGGGGCAAAAAGCGCAGCCGGCTGATCAAAACAAACGGGAAAGCAACCGGCAGCCTGGCCGGGAGGCAGATAATGCCACGGTTAAAGAGACGAAAAAACCAGACGGGCAAGACCCTGCCGCCGGGATATCGGAATACCAGGAAAAGATTGATTCGTTACAGGCAAGCCTGGATGAGGCCAATGATAAATTCCTGCGTTTGTTTTCTGAGTTTGACAACTACCGTAAGCGCGTCACAAAAGAGCGTATTGAATTGTCCAAGACTGCAGCCGAAGGGATCATCACCGCCCTACTGCCCGTGCTTGACGATCTGGAAAGGGCAAGCAGTATTGCCCGCATGAAACAGGACAAAGAAGCCGAAGAGGAAGGCGTCATATTAATTTACAATAAGTTCAAAAGCATTCTTCGACAGAAAGGTGTGGAAGATATCCCCTGCGAGGGTACTGATTTCAACACCGATTATCATGAGGCCATCAACCATGTCCCGGCCGGGGAAGATGAACAAAAAGGCAAAGTGGTGGAGGAGGTACAGAAAGGTTATTTACTCAATGGAAAAGTGATACGCCACGCCCGTGTGGTTGTAGCCAATTAGGAGTTCAGACATGTCTAAAAAAGATTATTACGAGATACTGGGTGTTTCCCGCGATGCCAAGCCGGAGGAGATCAAGAAAGCCTACCGGCAAAAGGCATTGAAGTACCATCCCGATAAAAACCCCGGAGACAACTCGGCCGAAGCCAGGTTCAAGGAGGCAGCCGAGGCCTATGAGGTACTCAGGGACCCGGAGAAAAAATCCCGTTACGATCAGTTTGGCCATGCCGGCGTAGGCAATAACTTTGGCGGAACCGGCTTTGGGGGCGGGATGTCCATGGAAGATATATTCAGCCAGTTTGGCGACATCTTTGGCGGTGCTTTCGGGAGTGGATTTGGAGGGTTTGGCAGTACCGGCAGGCAGTCTGCCAGACGTGCCAACAAAGGCTCGAACCTGCGTATCAAGGTGAAGCTCAAACTGGAGGAAGTGCTGAAGGGTGCCGAGAAGCGCATAAAGGTCAACAAATACGTTTCCTGTTCATCCTGCAAAGGCACGGGTGCAAAAGGCGGAAGTGCTTTTCGCACTTGCTCTGCGTGCAAGGGCGCAGGCAGGGTTACCAGGGTTACCAACACTTTCCTGGGTCAGATGCAAACCACCTCCACCTGTCCAAGTTGTGGCGGTGAGGGCCAGACCATTGAAGACAAATGTTCTTCCTGTTATGGCAACGGCATCGTTAAAAACCAGGAGGTAATAAGTCTCAACATCCCCGCAGGGGTAGAAAGCGGGATGCAGCTCTCGTTGAGCGGGAAAGGCAATGCGGCGCCCAGGGGTGGCATACCGGGCGACCTTATTGTGATGGTGGAGGTGGAACCCCATCCCACATTGATACGCGACGGGATGAACCTCCTTTATGACCACCACATCAGCTTTCCGCAAGCGGCCCTGGGAACAGCCATAGAAGTACCCACCCTGGAGGGGAAAGCACGCATAAAGATTGAACCGGGTACCCAGCCGGGCAAAGTGCTGCGGCTTAAAGAAAAAGGATTGCCATCAGTAAATGCCTACGGCCGTGGGGATTTGCTGGTGAACATCAATATCTGGACGCCACAGAAACTGAGTGTCGAAGAAAAAGAGGCACTCAAAAACCTTCGACAGTCGGAAAATTTTATACCCAACCCGAAAAAAGGCGACAAAAGCTTTTTTGAACGGATGAAAGACGTATTTAACTAGGATCTGTAAGCAAATGAGCCTCCTCTTACGCGCAGAGCGCATCACCAAAGTATATACCAACCACCGTGCATTGAACCAGGTGAGCATGGCGGTCCCGGAACAGAGTATTTTTGGCCTTCTGGGGCCAAATGGTGCCGGCAAGACAACCCTCATACGCATTATTAACCAGATTATCGGACCCGATCAAGGCAGGATCTTTATTAACAACGAGTTGCTCAAACCAAAACATGTGCGTCAAATAGGATACCTCCCTGAAGAACGCGGCCTCTACAAGAAAATGGAAGTTGGTGAACAGGCGCTCTACCTGGCACGCCTGAAAGGACTCAAAGGAGAGGACGCACGAAAACTGCTGAAAGGATGGTTCGAAAAATTTGACCTGATGCCCTGGTGGAAGAAAAAAGTGGAGGAGCTCTCAAAAGGCATGCAGCAAAAGGTGCAGTTCATCATCACGATACTCCATCGCCCCAAACTCCTGATTTTCGATGAACCCTTCAGTGGCTTCGACCCCATCAATGTGAACCTGCTGAAAGAAGAGATCCTTAAGCTTCGCCGTGAAGGGGCCACCATCATCTTTTCCACACACAACATGGGGTCTGTTGAAGAACTATGCGACCATATCGCACTGATCAACAACTCAGAAAAAATTCTGGAAGGAGATGTCGGTGAAATTAAAAAAGAATTCAGAAGCCGGATATACGAAGTTGAACTTGAAACGACCAAAGATCTTGTGGAACGCCTTGCCGGGGAACACTTCAGCATCATTGGAACAAAATCGCAGAATGGCTTTGTAACGGTCCGTGTAAAGATAAAGGGGAACGCCACGACCAATGAGCTGATGAAAGAATTGATGCCCGCGGCCAATATCCTTTCATTCAAGGAGTTAACACCAAGCATGAACGATATTTTCATCAAAAAGGTTACGGGCAAATTTCCCCTTGAAACGTTGGAAAACAACAAGCAAGGTTCGGCAGGTACTTGATCTGTCCGTCGTTCGCAACGATGGTCCATAATCGACAACGCTGATCGTCCGATGCGGTAAAAAAAATTGAAGCAACAAACCTTTTAACCAAAACCGGCCTGCATATAAAAAGATGAGCAAGACAGCCACCATCATCAAACGTGAGTTTCTGAGCCGGGTAAAGAAGCGGTCTTTCCTGGTAATGACCATCCTGGGTCCCATTCTTATGGCAGCCATCATCATTGTTCCAGTGGTGGTTGCACAGCTCTCTGACAGCGAATATGCTGTTGCCATTGTGGATGACAGTGACCTCTTCCATGACAGCTTCAAAAGTACGGAGAACATCTCTTTCACCCCTTTGGGCACCACTATCGACCATGCCCTGGAGCTGATGCACGACGGGCGTTTCGACGCCGTGCTCCACATTCCCGAAATTGCCTTTCAGGCACCATCCAGTCTGAGACTGTTTTCGGAGCGGTCTGTGAACTTCAATGCGAAACTACTGATAGAAAACACCCTGAAACTGGAGTTTGAAAGCATCAAGCTGAGCCATGCCGGTATTGACGAAGAAGTGCTTCGCTCCATCGATACCCCCATCAACATTCAGGCATTGCGGATCAAGGAAGATGGTGAGTTGGTCACCGACTATCCGGAAATAAGCATGGGACTGGGAATTTTTAGTGGCCTTCTGATCTATATCTTTATTTTTCTCTTTGGTTCGCAGGTGCTCAGGGGCGTATTGGAAGAGAAGACCAGTCGCATTGTGGAGATCATCGTGTCGTCGGTAAGACCCTTTCAGTTGATGATTGGCAAGGTGATTGGCGTGGGATTGGTGGGCCTGACCCAGTTCCTCATATGGATTGCGCTTACTTTTGCCATTGTAGGTGCCTTTCAGATTGCCATGCCCGAGATGTTCCGCTTCACGCCCGACGACCAGGTTTTCATCACCAGCACCCAGGCACTCAGTGCCGATGAGATGGAAAAGCAAATGGAATACATCCAGCAGCATGATACGGTAGCCGGTCAGCTTGTGGAGGGGTTATCGGCCATCAATTTCCCTGTGATGATCCTCTCTTTTATCTTTTTCTTTTTGGGAGGATACTTGCTGTATGCTGCCCTTTTTGCCGCCATCGGCTCTGCTGTCGATAACGAAGCAGATACCCAGCAGTTCATGCTGCCCGTTACAGTTCCTTTGCTCCTTTCAATTATCATGGCACAGATGGTGATCAGCAACCCCTCGGGCCCGGTAGCCTTCTGGCTGTCGGTCATACCATTCACATCTCCTGTAATCATGATGGTAAGAATACCGTTTGGCGTTCCTTACATTGAGCTGGCATTGTCTGCCGGGCTCCTGATCCTGGGATTTGTCGCCACGACATTTCTGGCCGCCAGAATATACCGCATTGGTATATTGATGTACGGGAAAAAAATCAGTTACGGGGAGTTGTGGAAATGGATCAGGCATTCGTAATTCACATCCGGCAAAAACAGTGTTTGACCGACCCATTGGGCCTTTGCCCTTATTTCTTATATCTTTGCTAAAAAAACAAGCACATGCCCAAGATCCTGGTCGTAGATGATGAAAAGAGTATACGGAACACCCTCAAGGATATTCTGGAGTACGAGAAATTCGAAGTTGTGTTGGCCGAAGATGGCTTTGAGGCACTGGAAAAAATGGTGCAAGGCCCTTTTGATGTCATCCTTTGCGACATCAAGATGCCAAAGATGGATGGCATAACACTGCTTGAAAAGATCAGTGAAAAAGATCCTGACGCTACCGTTGTGATGATATCCGGCCATGGCACCATCGACACGGCGGTAGAAGCCATCAAAAAAGGTGCTTTTGATTTCATTTCCAAGCCATTGGACCTTAACCGGCTGCTGATCACCATTCGCAATGCCATGGACAAAACCCAGCTGGTAACAGAAACCAGGGTGCTTAAGCAGAAGGTGAACAAGACCTATGACATGGTCGGAGAATCGGAAGCCATCCGGAACATTAAAGCCATGATTGAGCGGGTCGCACCCACCGATGCCAGGGTATTTATCATGGGGGAAAATGGCACAGGCAAGGAGCTCGTTGCCAGGTGGATACATGAACTGAGCAATCGTGCCAACGGGCCTTTCATCGAGGTAAACTGCGCTGCGATACCGTCTGAGCTCATTGAAAGTGAGCTTTTTGGTCATGAAAAGGGTTCGTTTACCAGTGCCATCAAGCAGAAAAAGGGCAATTTTGAGTTGGCCAGCGGCGGCACCATCTTCCTTGACGAGATCGGCGACATGAGCCTGGCGGCGCAGGCGAAGGTGTTGCGCACACTGCAGGAGAACAAGATCACAAGGGTGGGTGGTGAAAAAGAGATCGTCGTTGATGTCCGTGTTGTGGCAGCCACCAACAAAAACATCCAAAAAGAAATAGAACAGGGGAGCTTCCGGGAAGACCTTTACCACCGGCTCAGCGTGATCCTTATCCAGGTTCCCTCACTCAATGAGAGAGAAGAGGACATCCCTCTTCTTGCCGGGCACTTTCTCCGGGAGGTGCTCCAGGAGCAAAACATGCCCCCCAGGAGTTTCACTGAAGATGCCTTGGATGAACTGAAGAAGATTCACTGGACAGGCAACATCCGCGAGTTGCGCAACGTGGTGGAAAGGCTGGCCATCTTGTGCGACAAGGAGATCACCGGCGATGACGTGAAACAGTTTGCCCGCCCGCTAAGTCCTGCGAAAAAGTAGGGCGATGGATTGAGGATCGGTCACCTGACAATGGGGGTCAGCGCCTCGGTCTCTTTGAAGAAAAGAACGGCGTCGTAGCGCAGGGGCACAATGGTTGCCACATACTGGTGCTGGTCATGGCGGGGATTATATACGACACCAATGGCACGATTTCCACGTACCTCCATGAATTCTTCGTGCGTACGGTCTGTATCATCAAACAGAAGGAAAAAGCTTTCCAGGTTCGTTTGCCTGAACAGTGCTTCAATGCTGTTTGGGCGTGCCGCAGGAACCTGCATCCTCTCCATCCTTTCACCCCAGGCCGCGCCGGCTTTTACGGTGCCTTCATATGTCGCAAAGCCAATCAGGAAGACATTCTCCGGGCCGTGTTCCACCCTGGCAAGCTGCCCGATATTTTCCTGCCGGCGCTGTGACATTTCTGTGAAACGGGCATCCCCGATATGTGTGTTGTGGGCCCATACAATGCCTTTTGCATCAGGGCCATAAAATTCCAGCAGACGGTTGACGGTCAGATTCATATAATTGACACGGCTGTTCCATGAACTGGCATCCTGTCGGGTGACGGATTTGCGGTAAAACTTTTCGGCATGTTTCACCACCAATGCATTTTGCTTCAGGTAAAAATAATCACTTGCATACAGGTGCCGAAACCTGTCCGCTTCATCCCGTATCAGGTCCACCACCGCCTCAAGCGGCAGAACACAATCAGCAGCCCCGCGAGCAACATCCCGGGCATATTGCCAGCTGTCCCTGCCATAAGGTTTAAGGCAGTCATACAGGTTTTTTACCCGATCATATAATTCTTC
Source organism: Bacteroidales bacterium (assembly GCA_007125585.1). Taxonomy (GTDB): domain Bacteria; phylum Bacteroidota; class Bacteroidia; order Bacteroidales; family UBA7960; genus PUPG01. Next base: position 11,093 of record SLCY01000012.1, on the reverse strand, counting down.
GTCGTGTTCTGCCAAAAAAGCCAGCACCTGATCCAGCGAGTTCCATTCATCATATACATCCTTTCCGTAAAAACCAACCTTTTCACCGTCAGGCAACCGATCATTATAGGTCCGCAGCCATTCTGCCAGTGCCACGACCTCCTCATTGCCCCACATCCATAACGGCCACCTTCCCAGACCTTTCAATACTTCACGGGCACTTCCCGCTGCACCCGGCATGTCTTTCACATACCGGTTCAGTTCGTATAAACTTGCCCAGTCGCCTTCCACCGCGATAAAGTTATATCCCTGCTCGGCGATCAAACGGCGGCTTATGGTGTCGCGCCAGGCATAATATTCGCGTGTCCCGTGGCTCGCCTCACCCATCAGCACCAGCGTCCGCTCCCCTGCATCCGAGATCAGCACATCCAGGTCTCCGGCATTTTCCAGGATGTTTGCCCTTGATTGAATATAAGAAACCAGATCGTTGCCTGCTTCCTCCTTGCTCTCCCCAAAAACACAGGATCCAAGGGTCAGTATTCCGGTGAGTAAAAACGCCAGTGTTTTCATATGATTATTTTTTGTAAAATGTCAAATAGGTTTAAGGGGTTAAGGGGTTAAGGGGTTAAGGGGTTAAGGGGTTCAGAAAACCTCGTTATGGGCGTTGTATGCGAGATAATGATCGTTGTTTATGGTTCGGTCACATGGCGATCATCATTCGATGGTCATCCAATTGTATGCCCAAAAATGGCACCGACCCGTTTCCCATCAAAAAGCTCTTAATGTACAAACAAGCGGTTGTACAAATATACATGATTTTTTTTCGTTCGAAATTACACACAGACGAATGAAAAAAGATCATGTGAAAGCGAAGCGGTTCCTCCTGTACACCAGCATTTTGTATATTGTTTTTTTACAAAATGCTGGTGTTTTTTTACAGGAGAAATATATGAAAAGTAACCGGATATGGGAGGTGGCTGATTTGCCGGTTTGGTGATTGGCTGGTTGCATTTTGGGATTGGCCTGGGCTCAACCATCAACAACATTGGTGCCCTTTCCTTGTACCCCACTAAATAATTGCCTGTTTTTTCGTATTTTTGCAACCTTGAAAATCGATAATTGTCAATCAATAAACACAGCTTAATGAATATATTATCCAAACACAGGTTGCCTTTTTACCGGATATTTATATATCTGCTGTTTTTCTTAAGTGGCTTGACACTGTCAGCCATTCCAGTTACTGGTGGAGCGGGTCCCATGAACAACAACGGGCGTATTTCTGTATTCCTTGATGGCCATTGGTGGCTTGACACGGATTTTGTGCGCGAACAAATCCCCATTGTTAACTATGTGCGCGACAAGGAGACGGCGGATGTCCATATTCTGATGACCCGTCATAGGGCGGGGCGCGCAGGTGCCAATTATGCCATTTCTTTCATTGGCAGGGGTGCATTCAGGGGAGTTGATCAGGACATTACCTATTGGGCCTCTTCGACCAACTCGGCTGATGAAACCCGCCGCGGGTACACGAATAAAATCAAGATCGGACTGGTCAGGTATATAGCCACCACAAGCCATGTCGACAGGATCATTGTGGATTATGATTTCGATGAGGAAATTGTTATCAGGGAGACTGCGTTTGAGCCTGAGGCAGACCCGTGGGACAGCTGGATTTTTGAGGTCTATGGCGGGGGAAATTTCAGTAAAGAGGAAAAACAAAGTTCGGTTTCATCACGTTTTGGATTTTTTGCCGACCGGGTCACTGCCGACTGGAAGGTCAGGTTCAGGCCGTATATGAACTTAAGCAGAAGGACCTATTACACAGATGAGGATACCATTGTAAGTTCGTCCCATCGCGGGGGACATCAGACATATGTTGTAAAGAGTATTAACGACCACTGGTCTGTCGGGTTATTCAACGCCGGCTTTTCAAGTACCTTTCACAATATGCATTACAGCATAGAGCTGGTTCCTGCAATAGAATACAGTTTCTATCCCTATAGTCAGGCTACCAGGCGGATGATTACCCTGGCCTACAGGATGGGATATGAATACCGCGACTATATTGAGACCACCATTTTTTTCAAAGACAGTGAGTTTCTCTGGTCACACTCGCTCGAAGCAGCTGCAAGGATTCAACAGCCCTGGGGCAGTTTTCGCGGCGGCCTCGCAGGGTCTCATTATTTTCATGATTTATCCATTAATCGTGTCGAGCTTTTTGCCAGTATCAGCCTGAGGGTTTTTCAGGGCCTCGCCCTCAATCTTCAGACCAACCTTAACCTTATCAATGACCTGATTGCTATTCCTGCCGTCGACCTGTCGCTGGAAGAGATCCTTCTTGAACAGTCGCAACAGGCAACCAATTACAGCGTTTCAGGGTCCATAGGGCTCAGTTATACTTTTGGGTCCGAGTTCAGCGCTGCCTTCAACCCCAGGCTGTAGCAACATGCAGTATGATCAAGGCAAAAAAGTGGATAACAGACCCGGGGGTGGGTGGGGCAACAAAAAAAGGGCTGCCTGAAGAAGACAGCCCTTTTTTGATGAACAAAACAGAACTATTTGGCATAGTCCATCGCCGCATGGCGTTTGTACATGTTATAACGCCACTTGGCACTTTCTTCGGCCGCTTTGAAAAGTTCACCAGCGTCTTTGGGGAAGGCTTTCTTCAGCGAGCTGAACCTGACCTCTGAATTCAGGAAGTCCTGGAACTTATTCCAGTCGGGTTCTTTGCTGTCGAGCTGGAAAGGATTTTTCCCTTCCGCTTCCAGCAAGGGGTTGTAGCGGAACAGTTGCCAGTAACCTGCTTCAACGGCATCTTTTGTTTGCTGCTGTGTGCTTCCCATCCCTTTTCTCAGGCCGTGGTTAATGCATGGTGAATAGGCAATGATTACGCTGGGGCCGGGATAGGCTTCGGCTTCCCTGACGGCTTTCAGGAATTGGTTCTGGTTGGCTCCCATTGCCACCTGTGCCACATAAACATAACCATAGGTCATGGCCATCAACCCAAGATCTTTCTTGCGGACGCGCTTGCCGGCGGCAGCAAATTTGGCAATGGCCCCCACGGGTGTGGCCTTTGAGGCTTGCCCGCCGGTATTGGAATAGACCTCCGTATCCAAAACAAGCATGTTGACATCTTCTCCTGAAGCAATCACATGGTCCAGGCCTCCATAACCAATGTCATATGCCCAGCCATCACCGCCAAAACTCCACACGGATTTCTTCACAAGGTATTGTTTGAGCTCCAATATCTCTTTGGCTGTGGGGCTATTTTCCTTTTCAAGGCTTTTGATTACTTTGGCAGAAGCTTCTTTCGACCGTTCCCCGTCTTCTTTGGCATCAAGCCATTCGTTAAAGGCTGCCCTGGTTTCATCTTTCACATCCCCGTCCATTGCAGACTCCATCAACCGGGCAATACGGCCACGCAGTTTGTTCACACCCGTCGCCATGCCAAAGCCGTACTCCGCATTGTCTTCGAACAAGGAGTTGGCCCATGCCGGTCCTTCCCCTTTTTTGTTTACAGTGTAGGGTGTAGCCGGAGCAGATCCACCATAAATGGAAGAGCAGCCGGTGGCATTGGCGATCATCATTCGTTCGCCATACAACTGGGTAATAAGTTTAATGTAGGGTGTTTCACCACAGCCGGCGCATGCGCCACTGAACTCAAACAGCGGTTGTGCAAACTGGCTGTTCTTTACCGACTGGAATTTGTTCAATAGGGTGTCTTTGTAGTCTACATTGCCGGAGATCCAATCCCAGTGCTTGTCTTCGTGCAGCTGGTCATCAAGAAGCTTCATCTCCAACGCTTTTTGGGGAGAAGGACATACATCAACGCAATTGCCACAACCGGTGCAATCGAGCGGGCTGAGCTGTACGCGATATTTCAACCCTGCCAGTGATTTACCTTTGGCATCAACAACCTCAAGGGTTTTCGGCGCTTTCTTCATCTCTTCATCATCCAGCAGGAAGGGGCGGATCACCGAATGGGGACAAACATATGCGCATTGATTGCACTGAATGCAGTTCTCCTTGATCCATTCAGGCACATGCACTGCAATGCCCCGTTTTTCATAAGCGGTGGTTCCGGGAGGGAAAGTACCGTCTTCACGGTCCCGGAAGGCACTCACCGGCAAATCGTCCCCTTTCTGGCTATTGATAGTGTAAACAATGTCGCGAATGAAATCAGGAACGTCCTTTCTGAGATTCAATACAACTTCTTGTCCGGCTTTTTTCCAGTCGGCGGGAATATCCACTTTGACCACTTTGCCCCCTTCATCAACCGCCGCATTGTTCATGCGCACAATTTCCTCGCCTTTTTTGCCATAGGTCTTCTGAATGGCATCCTTCATCTCCTCGACAGCCTTTTTGTATGGGATCACCTCGGCCAGCTTGAAAAACGCACTCTGCATAATGGTGTTGGTACGGCCGCCCAGGCCTATTCTCTCTGCAATCTCAGTGGCATTGATAATATAAAACTGGACATCATTATCGGCCATAAAACGCCTCATGTGGGCAGGGATCCGCTTTTTGGTCTCTTCTTTGTCCCATATGGAGTTCAGCAGAAAGGTGCCTCCTTTTTTCAACCCTTTCAGCATGTCGTATTTTTCAAGGTATGCCGGCACATGGCAAGCCACAAAGTCGGCTGCATTGATGAGGTAGGGAGAGCGTATCGGACTGTCGCCAAAGCGCAGGTGGGAAACGGTTATCCCGCCCGACTTTTTACTGTCATAAGAAAAATACCCTTGTGCAAACTTATCGGTGGTATCACCGATGATCTTGATGGAGTTCTTGTTGGCTCCAACAGTGCCATCGGCACCGATCCCGTAAAACTTGGCAGCATAATTGCCTTTCGGTGACACGTCAACATTATCACCCAGGGGCAGGGAAGTGAAAGTGACATCATCTACGATACCCACGGTGAACTGGTTTTTGGGTTCGGGCAGTTTCAGGTTGTCAAAGACGGAGATGATATGACCGGGGACAGTATCTTTTGAACTCAGTCCATAGCGCCCGCCAACGATGATTGGGGCATTTTCCCTGCCCTTGAAAAGCTCGCATACGTCCAGGTAAAGCGGTTCACCATGAGCACCCGGCTCCTTAGTGCGATCGAGGACCGCAATGCGTTTTACGCTTGTGGGGAATATGTTGAAGAAATGTTTTTTAGAGAACGGCCTGTACAGATGTACGCTGATGAGACCTGTTTTCTCTCCCTGTGCCATCAGGTAGTCGACGGTTTCCTTGATGGTTTCGGTAATCGACCCCATGGCTATGATGATGTTTTCAGCGTCAGGTGCGCCATAATAGTTAAAGGGATGGTATTCGCGGCCACAGAGCTCAGTGATTTGTTGCATGTACCCTTCAACCATATCGGGCAGAGCCTCATAGAAGGGGTTTGCAGCCTCTCTCGACTGGAAGTATATATCGGGGTTTTGCGCTGTACCGCGCGTAACAGGGTTTTCCGGATTCATTGCCCTTTTGCGGAAATCCTGCAGTGCCTTCATGTCAATCAGCCTGGCCAGCTCTTCCTGGTTTGCCTCCTCCACTTTTTGCACTTCGTGAGAGGTTCGGAACCCGTCAAAGAAGTGAAGGAAGGGGATCCTTGACTTGATGGCTGCCAGGTGGGCAATGGGAGCTATATCCATGATCTCCTGAACACTTCCCGTAGCCAGCATCGCAAAACCGGTGTGTCGTGTACTCATCACATCCGAATGATCGCCAAAGATCGACAAGGCCTGTGCAGCAAGGCTGCGCGCCGATACATGCAACACGCCCGGGAGCAACTCTCCGGACATTTTGTACATGTTTGGGATCATTAACAACAAGCCCTGGGAGGCAGTATATGTACTCACCAAAGCACCCGACTGCAGCGCACCGTGCATGGCACCCGCCGCACCAGCCTCCGACTGCATCTCCACCAGTTTCACCTCCTCCCCAAAAATGTTTTTCCTTCCCGCGGCAGCCCATTCATCAACATTTTCTGCCATGTTTGAAGATGGCGTAATCGGATAGATCGCCGCCACTTCACTGAACATATAAGCCACATGCGAAGCCGCATGGTTTCCGTCACAGGTAATGAACTTTTTTTCTCTGGTCATAGCATTTATGGTTTTAAGTATACGAAAATGTCTTATTTTAAGATAGTTAGGCCTCTGTCTGCAGGTGCAAAATTAAGAAATTTTATTGACTATCTGTAGGAAGGGCTTCTATTTATAACGATTATACGTAAGGACAGGCAATACGCTTTCTTTATCTATGAAGGGACAAACGGGATGGACGGTTTGCCTCAGGCCAATGGCCCTCACAAGGCCTGGATATCCCGGGGCGTTTTTTTCGCAGAAGTGATTTGACCTTTTGTTATGACCGCTGGCAGGGTTTTCGGGTAGGCCAAAAACGGGATGTGTACAAGACGCTTTGACACCGTGCTAGTCAAAAAACATCCAGGATACGCCGAACTTGAACATGGTTTCGGGCAATGGGTAAAATGGGATATCGTACACCGGGGGGATGTCCGTCACCAGGCCGAGGATGTTCTCAAACTTAACGAAAAGCCTGACACGGCTTATCTTTGCATTTACAAACACATCCAGAAGCAATGAATGGTCGCTTTCATAATCGTCCTGGGCATAAAACTGCCTGTGCACTGGCATATAGGCCATGGGTTTATAAGGTGCATTGTAGCGCATGTCGAAACCAACATGTGCAAAAAGTGCTTCATCAAACAGGCTGAAATCCGCATAGATCAAATGGTGGCTGATCCATTTAGGGAAACGTTCATACTGGTCCTCTCCCACATGTTGGTACAACAGCTTATGCTTTGTTCGGATAAAGCCGGCTTCAAGATTTGTTGACAAAGCGGTGGTAACGACAGAAAATGATTGGTCAGGTTGCTCAGGGTAGGCTTCTGCATTCATAAAAACCGGCCTGTTCAGCAAATAATAATCTGCTTCCAGTGAGATTCGGGGAATCAGCAGGCGAAGCCCTGTATTCACTGTTCTGGATTTGCGGAATTGATGATGCCAGTCCACATAATTGCTGCGAAAACGGTGATACAAGTAAGGGGCTTCCTGCTCTGCATAGGCTGCCTGGAGGCTCAACCTTACGGGGCGGGTTGCATCGCCCAGGGAAACGCTGCCGCCAAGACTGTAGTCCTGATCATTGTAGCCTCCTGCGATGTGGTGGGCAAATCCGTCGAAAGAAAAAAAGCGTGTTGGGTCAGAGGCAATTTGCAATCCCGTTTCAAAATGGGCATAACGTTCTCTTTCAAAAGCATATTCCCCTTCTTCCGCGCCGGCATCCAAAAGAGGCTGCCGGATATTCGTCAGCTGGTGGCGCACAAAAACATTCACATGCAGTGGCACGCGCTGCCCGGTTGGCTGAATGGCTGTATTCATCCAGTTCAACTGATTGGTAATGGTTTGCACCAGGGTGGAATCAAAAGTGAATTGAACATTGTGTGGCTCTTCGTCTGCGTAGAAGAACGGCGAGGGTGCCACTGGTTCATCAAACACCAGGGCTTGTCTTTTATAGGTAAACACATGCCTGAGTTGTCCAAGGTTCACAAAAGAGCGATAAGACAGGGTGTCATCTTCGCGATAAACCCCTGCCTGATAGCTTTGCTGGATACGGAAGGCAATTCCCCTTCTCCTTGATTCCGCGCTGTAGACCAGCACACTGTCCCTCACGTCATCCTCTTCAAAGCTCCGGTGGTCTCTTAGTCCCCCGCTCTCCTGATTGATGATCCGGTTGATGATCAAACTGCCTGCCGCCCGGTAGCGTTCCCGGGGCTCTCCTTCCAGGTAGAGCAAAAAGTTGGCGTTTCTTGAGCCCAAACGGCTATACAGCCCCGGTGAATTCACTGTCTGGTATTTTAATCCCCCGGTGACCCTTTCATGGAGTCGCTGATTGTGTTTGGCATAAAACAATTGTTCCCGCTCTGAGCCCAGCACATAAAAGAGCTCAGAAAAAACATGTACAGGACGGTGATACCTGATGCTGTCCAACGAGAAGCGATAACCGGAATAAGGTGTATCAGGGGTAAATGAAAAACCGGGCGACAGATCCGGGGCAAATCGCAACCACCTGACAGCATGTCCCACATTTCCCTTGCTTGCATAAAAACGGTTTTCTGTTTGATGAAAATCATAATGATGAAAGCCGGCAATGGTTGTATCAACAAGTTGCTCCTTATGAAGTTCCGGATTAAACAATGCTTCATCCGTGGTCCATGGAACCACTGAAGGCTTTTCGCCGGCAACATCTTCATGATCAGCATTGACATGACCATGTCCGGGTTCATCATCATAGCCCTTCGCCGGTGAAACGTACACAAACAGGAAGAAAAAAACCAGAACAAAAGGGGTGAAACAACGAACCATGCTCTGAAAACAATTAATGTTTAACTTGGTGTCAGGTCAAAGGCAGCATGTCAAGCAAAAACGGATTGTAAAGGTAAACGATTTTTTTATGTGCTGCCTCTACCTTAACCCCAACAAATAAACGATATTGTAAATATTTTTATATTCGGGTATTTTCAAAAGATAATTTACGTTATTACAAAAACATCAAACAACAATGATTCTCTTTACAAGGGCCATTGTCCTGTGCACTGCTTTGTTTCTCTTCACATTTACAGATGTTGCTGTTGCCGGGGATTCTTTGCCTGACCGTGACAAGAGATTGGGACTTACGTTGAGTGGTGGCGGTGCCAGGGGTCTGGCACATGTCGGTGTATTGCATGTTATTGACAGTTTGGGCATTCAAATCGATTACATTTCCGGCACCAGCATGGGAAGTATTGTGGGCGGAATGTATGCTGCCGGCTATTCGGCCCGGGAGATAGAGCAGTTTGCGTTGGCCATGAATTGGGAAGCGATGCTTTCACGCAGAACAGATCTCAGCTATATCCATCCGGTCTGGCGTGAATCTTATAAACAGTATATTATAGAGCTGCCCATCGAAGAAAGGAAGATACAGATATCCACCGGGGCCATTGAGGGCCAGCAGATGTGGAACACCCTGAATGAGCTTTTCTTTCATGTATACGACATTTCAGATTTTAGCCAACTGGATATCCCTTTTGCCTGTGTAGCCACCGATGTGGAAAACGGGGAAGCCATCGTGATGAAGGGGGGCAACCTTGTCACCGCCATCAGGGCCTCCATGGCCATCCCCTCGGTTTTTACCGTTGTTGAAAGGGATGGCTACAAGCTTATAGATGGTGGTGTGGTAAATAATTTCCCGGTAAAGGTGGCGAAGGACATGGGTGCGGATTATGTGATCGGTGTCAATGTTTCACAGGGCCTGCGGCCTGCTGAAGAGTTAAGAACGCCCATTGACATTATTTACCAGATGGGCTTCTTCAGCGACGCCCGCAGTTTGGCAGAGAACCGTAAAGTGACCGATCTTTATATTGAACCGCAACTGGAAGAATATAATGCTGCAAGTTTTATCAATACCGCAGAGATCATCGAACAAGGCAAGCGGGCTGCCCGGGCTGCACTGGAGGATCTGGCCGCCCTGTATCCTGCAGGGGGAGGACGGTCAGATGCTGGCAGGGAAGCACAAAGGGAGCAGTTCCAGCTGGTGGTTGACTCCATTGCATTTGAGGGCCTGAACAATGTGCGTCCATGGTTTGCAAAAAACACCCTGAATATATCTCCTGGAGATACCATCAGATCATCCAACCTGACCAGGGCGGTAAACAGGTTGTTTGCCACCAATAATTTTGACCGTGTGCTTTATAGAATACAGGTCTGTGAAGAAACAAACCGCGTGATATTACTGCTCGAGGTGGCGGAAAAACCCTTTGTGCGTTTGTCGGGTGCCATGCATTTTAATTCTTTTACTGGGGTCGGACTGATTCCCAGGATCGTGACCAACAAGTTTTTTATATACAACACCCATGCCGAGGCATCCTTTTTTCTGGGAGAGCAGCCTGCATACCGCACAAAGTTGACTTATTTTACCAGCGACCTGCGCGATTCATGGTTTCAATGGATAAACCGGGGACAACGTCTTACTTTTCCGTTATATGACAATTTTGAACTTTTTTCTGAATACAAACAAAGCTATTTCCGAAGTGAGGTAACCTATAACCGTTTGTTGGGGAATAATGGATATTATTCGTTGGGCACGGCCTTTTATTATCAGAGCCTGGCGCCCAACATACGTTCGCCCATCACCATTGAAGGAAGACATCGTTCTTTTGAAGCCATTGCAAGCTGGAACCACCACAGCCTTGACAAAAATGTCTTCCCTGAAAAGGGGCAACGCATTCAAATGAGGGGCACCTTTTTCTTTAACCAGCATCCTTCTTTTTCAACCATTTCCCTGGCCGGGGAGGATGTCAGCCTTGAAGACCTTGATATCTATATCCGGAATTTTTTTCAGGCGAAGGTCAGCTGGGAATCATATGTCCCGATAAGGGAGCGCCTGACGCAGATATTGCATTTTCAGCTCGGCTATAATTTTAAATACAAACAGGGGTTTATAAACAGCTTTAATGTGGGGGGAACCCATGCTTTCCTTGAAAACCAAATCACCTTTGCAGGCCTGAACGAATATGGGCTGATCGGCGAGTCTGCGTTGGTGGGCGCTTTAGGGTATCAATACAGTTTTAGACGCAACATCTATCTCTCCGCTCTGGCAAATGCCGCAGTTTTTGACTTCAAGTTTGGCGAGCCTGAAAATATCTCCAGCGACAATTTCGTTTTTGGCGGTGGAGTCACCCTGGGGTACGATGGTATGCTCGGACCCGTGGGACTCACTTTTTCCTTTAGCCCGCAAACCGGTGATGTTATCGGTTACATCAACCTTGGCTGGGCCCTTTGAGGTCAGGGGAATTCATTGACAGCCAAAGGACAAAAGCCAATGCCAACAAGTTATTTTTTTTAGGGGTTGTATCGTGCCTCCCATCTACGAAGGTGTTCAGACAGGTGGGCTGCTCCCCTCAAGGTATCACAAGGCGGAAATCAAGAAAAAATGTAAAATACCGGACAAAAAAAGCCCCGCCATTCTGTGTGCAGGGCGGGGCTTTGTAAAATCCGGCGACGACATACTCTCCCGGGTGTTACCCCAGTACCATCTGCGCTGGCAGGCTTAACGACTCTGTTCGGAAT
>SLCY01000008.1 GCA_007125585.1 Bacteroidales bacterium | reverse complement strand
TTTACCTTCATTTTGGCGCCGTTAAGTCAGCCATGTATGTATGGGTCAATGGCGAACAGGTGGGCTACAGCCAGGGTTCCAAAACGCCAGCCGAGTTTGAGGTCACCCAATACCTTCGTCCCGGTGAGAATTCCCTGTCGGTAGAAGTATACCGTTGGAGTGACGGGTCGTTCCTGGAGTGCCAGGACTTTTGGAGGATAAGCGGCATTAAGCGTGACGTTTACCTTTACTCAACACCCATGACGCGCATCCGTGACTTCAAGGCCGATGCCGGGCTGGATGAGGTCTATACCGATGGCACCCTGGAGCTGTCGGCCGAGATCACCTCCCAGGATGATGCCACCGGCACCTATGCGGTGGAGATGATGGTGATGGACGGTGCAACAAGCATCCACGCCGAGGAAGGGATGGTACAATTACAGGATGGGAGTGCCCACATAACCTTCTCTGCAGTGATCCCCGGCGTTGACCATTGGTCGGCAGAGATGCCGAACCTTTACACCCTGGTCCTGAACCTGAAAGACACACAGGGTGATGTTCTTGAGATACACCGGACGCAGATCGGCTTCCGTACGGTAGAGATCCGGGACGCTGTCTTGCTTGTCAATGGGGAGCACGTCCACCTCAAGGGAGCTAATCGTCATGAGCACGACCCTGAAACGGGGCATTACATCTCCCGTGAGTTGAAGGAAGAAGACATCCGTTTAATGAAGGAGTTGAATATGAATGCAGTACGGACTGCTCATTACCCTCATGACCCTTACTGGTATAAGCTGTGCGACCGCTATGGACTGTATGTGGTCAATGAGGCCAACGTGGAGTCGCACGGACTGGGTGCTGCACTGCAAAGGCCCTATGATTACCATATTGCTGCCGACCCTGACTGGGATCGCGCCCACCTTGACCGCATCGAACGCATGTACGAAAGGGACAAAAACCACCCATCGGTAATCGCCTGGTCTTTTGGCAACGAGTGTGGCGACGGGCCGGTATTTGAAAAGGCATACGACTGGATCACCAGCGTGGACAATCGTCCGGTGATGTTTGAGCAAGCCGGCGAAAAGGCACACACCGACATCGTGGCACCAATGTACGATGACCGTTGGGAACTTGAAAATTATGCCCTGCAGCCCCAGACATACAGGCCGCTCATTCTCTGTGAATATTCGCACGCCATGGGCAACAGCATAGGCAACCTGGCCGACACCTGGGAAACCATCGAAAAATATGATGTGCTTCAGGGTGGATTTATCTGGGACTGGGTAGACCAGGGGCTTACCAACACCAATGAAGATGGCGTTGAATATTTCGCCTATGGCGGTGACTTCGGACAGGAGGACGGCCGGCACGACGGTGCCTTCTGCATCAACGGGGTGATCAGTCCCGACAGGCGTTTCAACCCACATGCCCATGAGGTCAAAAAAGTCTACCAGTATATTGCCATAGATGCCATAGATGCATCCTCAGGACAATTTCTCGTCCGCAACAAGTACGACTTTAAAACCCTGGCAGGATACCGCCTTGACATCGAGATACTGGAAAATGGCCACATAGCAAAAACCTCCAGCATGGACGGACTGACCCTGGCCCCGGGAGAAACAATGCCTGTCAGCGTTGACCTCATGGCATCAGGTCTCAACATTGACCCGGAAGCCGAGTATTTCGTCAACTTCCGGTTTATCCTTAAAGAAGATGAAGGGTTGCTGAAAGCAGGCTTTGAAGCCGCTTACGAACAAATACTGCTCCGTGAAGGCACTGCAAGGCCTGTGGCAGGAGAGGTCACTTCTCCTGTTTCAGTAGAGGAGACAAGCAATGGCTGGCATGTGCATTCAGGCGACACAGAGCTTTTTATCGATCGTCACAAAGGCACATTCACCAACCTGAAACACCAGGGCAACCTGCTGGTAGAAGAGGGCCCGCAGCCTGATTTCTGGAGAATACCCGTGGATAACGATTATGGTCCGAATTACCACCGTAACCTGGCGGTATGGAAAGATGCCGGTAAAAATGCTTATGTGGTAAATGCGGAAAAAAGCCGCAACGGACAGGAGGTTGTTTTCAGGATCTCGCAGCGCATCGATGATGTATATGCGACCTTTCACACGACCTTCTCCTTTACGGATCAGGGGTTGCTCCACGCCGACTACCATTTCGAACCCGACCTGAACCGTCGCAGCCCTATGCTGCCAAGGGTAGGCACAAAGCTGCAACTTCCATCAGAGATGGATCAGGTAGCATGGTATGGACGAGGGCCGCACGAAAATTACGTTGACCGCCGGACAAGCGCCCTTGTTGGCATCTATAACAACACGGTAGACGGCATGTACTACCCCTATATCCGTCCGCAGGAAACCGGTTACAAAACCGATGTCCGGTGGCTCGATATTGGTACGGGCGACTATGGCATAAAGGTTTATGCCGCCATTCCATTCTCATTCGGGGCCATGCGCTATGAAAAGGAAGACTTTGAAGACCGGGAGGGGCGAACTGGCAGGCCCATGCTTTACCAGTTCCACCTGGAGGAAAGGGACTATATCGTGCTCAACCTGGATTACGGCCAAATGGGCGTGGGCGGCGACAACAGCTGGGGTAAGCCCGTGCATCACATTTACCAGTTTCCCCGAAGGGTTTATACGTTTTCATACACGATAATGCCCTACTTACTTTAGTTTTTCGCTCAGCCGGGATGTTCTTTCACCCTGTAAAAACGGATCAGCAAATATGCCGCTTGAACGAATAAAACATTGTATTTAGCTGGTTTACAGTGGATCCTCAGATCATTGAGCCCACAGGTTCTTGATCACACTTTTTTTTGAACAGGCCCATTTTTCAAGAGATGTATTGACACGATGAAAAATTCATTCTTGATCCTGCTGACCATTGTGATGTGCGGATGCGCATCACCAAAATCCGACGACGGGGGAATATACCTCTTCAGTTATTTTACAGGCAACGGGGAAAGCGGGCTGCATCTTGCCTGGAGTGAAGATGGTTACCACTGGCAAGCGCTGAACCGGGGGCGCTCCATCCTGGCGCCCACCGCAGGGGTTGACAAATTGATGCGCGATCCTTGCATTATACAGGGGCCTGATGGCACGTACCATATGGTGTGGACAGTGAGCTGGAGTGAAAAAGGGATAGGCTATGCATGGTCAGAGGATCTGGTCAACTGGTCAGAACAATTATACATACCGGTAATGGCGCATGAACCGCATGCCCGGAACTGCTGGGCACCTGAAATCACCTACGATGCAGGCAATGATGAGTTTATGATTTATTGGGCAACCACGATTACCGGAGCATACCCTGAAACATTCACGGAGGCAGATGCCGGGTACAACCATCGCATATATTATGTAATGACCAGGGATTTTAAAGATTTCAGCGACACACGACTTCTTTACGAACCCGGGTTCAATGTGATTGATGCTTCCATCGTACCGTACGAAGGGGACTTTGTGATGTTCCTTAAAGATGAGACCAAAACGCCACCCGCCAAGTCTCTGCATGTCGCCACTGCCGAACATCTTACCGGGCCCTATACCGGCCCCCTGGTGCAAATTACCGGCGATTACTGGGCTGAGGGGCCCACATCATTGCGCATAGATGGCGACTGGATCGTTTATTTTGATAAATATATGGACCATGAAATGGGTGCCGTGATGTCGACCGACCTACAAGGGTGGACAGATATTTCACATCAGGTATCTTTTCCGGAGGGCACCCGTCATGGGAGCGCATTGCCAATTGACAGGGAGGCCCTTATGGGTTTAAAAAAAGCTTTCCCGGGTCAGTGAGTACGCATTGTCACCCTGTTCTTTTTCCGGTGTTTTCTTGCATGGCAACCAGGCTTTGCTGATACCGGGCTGTTCTTATTCCAGCATTTTAAGCAGGTCAGTCTGGCTCAATTCGACCCGGGGGTTGAACAGATCTTGCCCCATATAATGCAGCAGGCTGCTTCTGAGCTGCCGCGCTTCCGGGCGGTCTTCCAGGTTGTTGACAAGATCCACGCCACTCACCAGGATGCTCCCCTCTCCCACTTTGGCTTCAAAGATCAGTGCAAGGCGGCGGTTGGTAACCCAGTCATCGACAATCCGTACAATGGGTTTCAGTTCGGGGGAGAAGGTGTCCAGCCGCAAAGCATCGGCATGGCTCATGGCATCCCACCATTGCCAGTTGGAATGGTATTCGGTAGGAAACAGCTCCAGGGCCGGGTGTTCCGGATCACAGAGAATGCCCAGGGTGTGGGGCTTCTGGTTGTTGGTCCAGGCAGTATTCCAGAAAATGCTGGAAAACCCCACACCCACATCGCCGCCCATATCCTGGGCAACTTTTCCTTTGCCAAGGCTTAACAACACCTTGCCGCCCCCTTCAAGAAAACCCCCAATGTCTTCATCGATATATTCAACTACCGCTATGTCTTTTTTTTCCAGCGGTTGATTTTCGGGAAACACCCAAACATCCCACGAGTTTTCAAAAGTCTCCACGGCAACTTCCAGGGTGAGCTTCCTGGCCGTATATTCCTTTTGCAATGGGTGGTCAACAATGCCGATCAATGTGCCGTTGCCAATGGCAATATCCTGTTGCCCAAAGAAACCATCAGCAATTGTTTTTTTGTCTTGAATGAGTCTCCACCGGGGGGTTACGTTGTGCAGTGGTGCTTCACCAAAATGTGCCACTTCGATCAGGGCATGAAGGGTGTCCCCTTCTGTAAAAATGCGTTTGTCGAGCCGGGCCAGCGGGACAGTGGTGTTGCAAAACCGACGGAATGCTTCCGGCGATATGTACCCTTTCTCTTCCCAAAAGGCATCCAGGACGCCCACCAGTGCGGTTCCCTGGCCCGAAAAATCCTGCAGGTCGAGCAGTTGAAACCCTGCCAGTCCGGGGGTACGCAGTGCTGCTTCAATATCGGCCTTGTAAAGCAACGCCTGCAATTTGCCAGATGCCATCAGGAACCGATCCGCAAGGTGAAGCATGTGGTTGGCCTCGAGGCTTCTTTTGAATATCCGGAAATTAGTGGGCTGCATGAGCCCGTCGTATTTTGCCATTTCGTTGAAATTGGGGTAGACGCACCATTGCCCTATTTCATGGCTAACCAGGGGTTTGTCAGAAGATTCCACCGCTGAGGACCAGTCATAGTCCGTTGTGGGCGGCTGGCGGTTCACGATGCTGTTTAACTGTTGTCCCCAGCCTTGTATCCTGGCATTCCGGGAGCTGTTATGATAATCACTTTCCGGGATCATCGGCCACCCTGCCCCGGCTGTATATAGCCTCCGTCCATCCCTGGCCTTCCAGTGGTCAAGATATTCAGCAAGGTATGCTTCACGGTATTGGCCGTGGGGCTCATTGCCATGGGTCATCATAACGAAGGAGGGGTGGTTGCCATAAGCCTGCATCATCCGTTCCGTCTCATCATACAGCCATTGGTCAATGGGGTTGCCATAGCCTACATGGGCCCATGATGATGCCTCCACCTGGAAATAAAAACCCATTTTGTCGGCAGCTTCAAAAGCTGCTTTTGGCGGGCACCAGGAATGGAAACGCAAGTGGTTTAACCCATGTGCCCGGCAAATCTTCAGGATCCGTTCCCACGATCCCACATCGGTGGGCGGGAACCCGGTTTTTGGGAAAATAGCAGACTCCAGGGTCCCACGGAGAAACAGCGGGCGGCCGTTTATTGCAAACCGGGTTCCATCTGTCCCAAAATTACGCATGCCAAAATTTACTGACTTAGATTCCCTGTAGCGGCTGGTTGTCAGTTCAACCGTCAGCTCGTACAGATGGGGGCTAAACTCATCCCAGGCACGCATGTCCTCCCCCATGTGATATTGAACAACGGCTGTAGTAAACCTGTCCCTGGCGTCAATCTCTGAAGCGATGGCTCCCACCCTGTGGGGCGAATCACTGTCTTTCCCTGTTGCGTGTATCTTTAGAACCGCTTGTTGTTCCACGCCGGTGATGTTCTCTATTTCTATTTCGATGGTTGCCATCCTGTTTGCCACATCCGGAAAGACCCGCACCCCGGAGATGGAGACCGGTTCTCTCCTGACCAGTTTGATCTCTCCGACGATACCATTCCAGCTGGTCTGGGTATTGTCTGACACACTGTGCGAATCAAGCCCCACATCGATCTCTTTGACCCGGTTGTCGACGGCAATGGTTAGGGTGTGTTTGCCGGGTTCAGCAAGTCCGGTGAGGTCATACCGATGGGCCGTCCCCAGGCTGTTCTGTTTGCCCAGGGAGTGTTCGTTCAGCCATGCCCGTGTTTCCCAGTGGCATCGCTCCAGGAAAAGTTCAATGTTTTTACCATGCCAGTTTTCCGGAATTTCAATTTCTCTCTGGTACCATGCCATCCCGGTATAATACTTGTCGGTAATCAGCCAAAAAGGGTAAAGCAACTCCTATTCGCTCAGATATGGTTTGTAATTTTCATCTTCATACCACTTGTAATCGGGATTATGTCGTACGATCCAGTTGTTCGCTATGAATTTGGTGTCGTAGCCAACGGGAATGCCTTTGCCGTTCATGGCCATTGACCCTGGCAGCTGAACCGTTTCGGGCAGTTTATCCGCGTACCATTTTTCCTCAATCCCGATATCGCGGGGGTCCATCAGGAAACCCCACTCACCCGACAGGTCCATCTTTGTCTTATCCTCTTTGACACCACATCCGATCAACAGGATCAGGAACATGAGCAATGGCGCTGCTTTTACCAGGAGAAAATTGTTATTCATAGGGTTGGATTTTGATTGCTTTCCAGACCGGCCGTATGGTTTCTGCCGGCCGTTGAACACCAAAAAGTGTAATGCATCGTGCTTTGGTCAGGTTCATATAACTCCATTATTCATTCTGTGTGCTGGCCTTTGATCTCATGAAAGAGGCTTAATAGTTTTTCAACCTTCTCCGGGTATTCATCCGCCAGGTCATTCGATTCACCCGGGTCATCGGCAAGGTTGAACAGTGAATGGGCGTCAGCTGATGGCATCGGTGTTGATATGGCGTTTGGATAGTCGTTGTGCCTGCGGTCCACCCATGCCGGGGTTTCTCCGGCCAGTATCAGCTTCCAGTCGCCTTTTCGGATGGCAAACATGCCGACGCCTTGTTGGATCACATACTCACGGCCCAGGCCTGTTTCACCAAGCCAGGCTGACAGTTGGTTTTGGCTGTCGGGTGCTGCCCCTTCAGGGACAGGTTCCCCAATCAGGCTGGCGATGGAGGCGAGCAGGTCCACCTGGCTGAGCATGGCATCGGAAACGATGCCTGCCTCAACCCTGTCTGGCCAGTTCACGATGGTAGGCATCCGGGTCCCCCCTTCATATACGTGATACTTCCCTCCCCGGAAAGGGCCATTGGGAACGTGGCCCACGCCATCTTCTATGGCCCCGTCGTAATAGCTGTCATAGATAACCGGACCGTTGTCACTGGAAAAAATGATCAGTGTATTGCCGCGGATCTGCAATTCTTCCAGGGTTTGCACAACCTGCCCCACGATATAGTCCAGTTCCACAATATGATCACCCCGAAGTCCGGTATCGCTTTTGCCCAGAAACATCTCATGGGGGACCCGTGGCACATGCGTCTGGTGCATGGGCATAAAAAGGAAGAAGGGTTCATCCTTCTGTCCCTCAATGAAAGCCAGTGAGCGCTCCAGTATTTCCAGGCCCATATTTTCGTCGCTCCACCATGCTGACTGGCCGCCGTCCATAAAACCGATGCGGCTGATGCCGTTCACGATGGTTCCTGAATGATAACCATCAGCAGGGTAAATGAGTTTTTCCGGATGACTGGTTCCCGTTGGCAGGTTGCCTATCCTCTCCCGGTGGCTGATGCGAAGGGGGTCGTCGTCCTCGCTCCAGTTGTAAACACGGTTTCCTTTGACCCACACTGTGGGTACACGGTCGTTTGTGGAAGGGATGATGAAAGATTCGTGAAATCCGGTTTCCAGCGGTGTGGGTTTTATTTCTTTGTTCCAGTCGGTATCACCTTCACCAACACCCAGGTGCCACTTGCCAATCACCGCGGTACGGTAACCGGCCGACTGCATCACCTCACCGAGGGTCCCGCTCCCCGGTTCAAGGATCATATTTGCGTCGGGCGAAAGGATTTGAGCATCGGGATTTCGAAAGGCATATTTGCCGGTAAGCAGTGAATAACGGCTCGGGGTGGAGGTTGAAGCCATGCAATAGGCATTGGTAAAACGGGCTCCTCCGGCAGCAAGCTGGTCGATCTCCGGGGTTTTGATCATGGTGGATCCGTAGACACTCAGATCGCCATACCCCACATCGTCGGCATAGATGATGATAAGGTTCGGTTTGTCAACACGATCTTCTGTAACGGTGGAACACGCCCCCAGCACCCCCACTGCCATAGGTATGCACAAGACTTTTATCTCATTTTTCATGACTGTCAGGATTTTTGTTAATCAATGGGCTCTATATTTGTTGACTTTGTCACAGCCCCTGCCAAAAGGCCTGGTGAGCAGGCACAATTACTTTCTCCGGCAACGGGGTGCGGTATGCGGCAACCTTGCGAGTGTATTGTCATCCACACTGATCATTCCCGGTTCCGGCACCTACGAAAACATTCATTCAACGGCACTGCCCCACCAATCATTCTGCGGATCAAAATCGGGTGAAAGTACTTGTATCCGTTGATTTTCAAGTTGCGACATCCTGACCCGCTCTATCCTTTCAAGGCGTGCACGCTCAGCCTCCTCATCATAAAGAGGATCCCTTTCGGGAAATTTGGCGCCGGTCTCTTCAAGGTATCCAAACAACGAATTTTTCAGCGATCCGGCTTTTTCGGGAAACATCTTCATGAGGTTTCGTTGTTCGTATATATCGGTTCTAAGGTTATACAGTTCCTGATGGTCTGATTCGTAAAGATGTATCAGTTTCCAGTCGCCATAACGGATCACTGAGGAGGGCCTGCCACCCTGGTTCCCATAATGGGGATAGTGCCATATCAAATACCTGTCTTCCATTTCCTCACCACGGATTGCCGGCAGCAAACTGAGCCCGTCTTTATGTTCGGAAGGGTTCAGTTCTTCTCCGATCAGGTCGAGGATCGTCGGATAGAAGTCAGCTCCGGTTGCAGGGTAATCCGTTGTACTGTTTGCCTTGGTCATCCCCGGTGCTTTTATGAAAAATGGAACGCGTAAGCCGCCTTCAAGGGTAGATCCCTTGCCTTCCCTGAAAGGCAGGTTGGAGGTTGCAAAACCATCTCCTGAAGAGACACCTCCATGGTCGGAGGTAAAGATGACGATGGTATTCTCTTCCAGGCCCAGTTCATCGAGGGCGTTCAGCACGTGGCCCACCGCATCGTCCATGGCTTCGACCAGGCCGGCATACACCGGATTGTCCTGCACCATGCGGATGGGAAGGTATTTCCCCATTTCATAGCCATACTCTGCAATGCCCATTTGTTCGGCTTTTTCACGGTATTTGCTCCACTTTTCCTGTGTTGACTGCAGCGGGCCATGCACGGCATAGAATGACAGGAAGGCGAACACCGGCTGACCGGTTTCATTGGGGTTATGTTCATTTAAAAACTGTACTGTTTCATCGGCCAGCCGCATCGATAGGTTTTCGCCGGGCCTACGATTTTCCAGGTTTGGATTATCGTACGGGTCAAAGTAGCCGCCCCGTGGGCTACCACTGTCCCATCCCCCAATATTGATGTCAAAGCCATGGTCTTTGGGCCATGAGCCCTCGCTGCCCAGGTGCCATTTGCCGGAAAAGAAGGTTTTGTATCCGGCCTCCTGCATGGCCTCAGCCAGCGTATGGTGGTTGTATGACAGGTGGGGTTCATACTCAGGTGGCAACAGTTGACTGTGACGCCCATGCTCCCGCCAGGATTCCCCGGTGCGTGCACCAATCCAGTCGGTAATGCCATGCCGGGGGGCAAACTGCCCCGTCATGATACTGGCACGTGCCGGACTGCTTACCGGCGAGGTGGCGTATCCATGGGTGAACTCCATGCCCTCGAGTGCAATCCTGTCAGTATTTGGCGTTTCATAATATTTACTGCCTGTATGGCTCAAATCGTAATAACCAAGGTCATCCGTCAGGATGAACAGCACATTCGGTTTTGACGGCTGGTCTGCTATCTGGCAGCCAGTAATTGAAAAGCAGGCTGTGCCTGACAAAAGCATGAGTGACGTTTTTAATTTCATACTTCGAAGGTTTTTGATACGGTTAATATTTATGGACAAATATAGCGACACATTCCCTCAAACATTGTGGCAAAACCCCCAAATTATGGTATTTTTGTTTCAGGGGTTGATCTGTTCATAAACAATGCTTCAGATTGATGAAGATGGAATGATCAAATCATTATCTTCTGAAAAAACCAAAATTAACACTACAGCGGACCTTAACCAGGTAAATACCCGGTGTAACATCAGGCAGCCTGATTGCATGTCCGGCAACCTTGCTTACGGCACGGTTGGGGCCCAGTTTTCCACCCTGTTCCGTTGGGCCCGGACGAAGTTATTCACTGCAGCTGGTTCATGAAGCTTGGCCATTGGCAATTCACCAAAATTGATCAAAATGCTGCGTGCGTTGAACCGGATCCTGCTGTTCTTGCTTTCATTGGCCAGTTTTCTTATCTCAGGCAGCACAGGTTTTACAGCTTTTCGCAACTGTTCAAGGCTGGATGTGGCAAAGGTGTTTCCCTGAAAAGCCTGTTTAACAAGGACATCCAACCCTTCTTCCGTATATCCGGCATACACCATGGCTTCGGCTGCCATGGCGGCCACACTGCCGAATTCATCATCGGAGAGGGTTACCAGCTCTTCCGGAGCATGGGCCAGCAAACCCCGATGCGCAAGGTTTGCCATTCCGGAAGCTGCCCAGAAGCGTATTTCAGGTCTTTCATGCACCAGCATGGATTCCAGAAAATGCAAATCGGATATTTCGGGACTGGCAGCTGTTTCTACGGTGCGATACAATAACTCAAAAGGGTAGTTAACCTCGCGCACCCAGTTGTACAACGCCACCCCTTCAGCCACAAAATGCTCCCTGACATCCCTCGGGAAGAAGCCCAGGTCTTTGGTTTCGCGAATATGATTGGCTGTCACCTCCCTGAATTCGGCGATCAACGGGGCATAGGCCGGGTCATCGGCCAGGTTGTTCAATCCATAGGGGTCCTCTTTCCGGTCGAAAAGCATTTCACCGGGTTTGGGCAAATAGTATTGCTGATGTTCGGGGTTGGCGCCCACAGAATGGAACAGGCTGTCCCATGCCATCTGCCCGGGCATGCCCCACTGGTAAGATTGCCTCAATCCATGGATCTTATATGGGGTGTAGTTGCGGATATATTGATATTCATTGGTGAACACCGACCGTGAGGGATCAAAATGATCCTCTGTATTGGTGCGGAAGTTCAGGGAGTAATCCCTGGGTGCTTCCTCATATTGCCCCATAAAGGCCCTTCCCTGCATGTGATCAGGGGGTTTTACCCCGGCAATGCTGAGCAGTGTCGGGCCAAAATCGGCAAACGCCACCAGGCGGTCGTTCATGGTACCGGGTCTGGAAGGTAAAAGATGCTGCCATCTGGGTGGGGCAGAGATGATCAAGGCAGCTGTAAAGCCAGTTTCATAAGGGAAGGCCTTACCCCTGGGCAAGCAGCCCCCATGATCAGAAAAGTAGAATATGATGGTGTTGTCTGACAGTTCCCGTTCTTCCAGGTCATCCAGGAAAATGCCCACCCAGCGGTCAGTATCTTCAATCCCGTCGAGGTGGACTGCATAATCGGAACGGGTTTCAGGCAGATCAGGGACATGCGGGGGGAGTTCAACACTGTTTTTATCAAGCCTCGAAGGCGCCCGGTGATGCACATAAACAGAATTGATCCTGCTCATGTGGGAGGTATTATTGTTGAACTGGGCGAAGAACGGCTTGTCGCCACGTGCGGGATCATTGTAGGAAACATTGGGACGGTCCTGGTTTTTGTACCCACTCATTTTATCCCAGGCCACGTCATACCATTCGCGCTGAACCTCACGGGTAACATTGTAATCGGTCTTGCCGGCATTGACCGTAAAATATCCGGCCTCCCTGAGGTATTGAGGGAAAAAATACTGACCCGGCACAATGTGATTGTTGCGGTGCCAGTCGTTGCCATAGGTGGTGGCATAGCTGCCGCTGATCAGTGAAGAACGGGCCGGTGACGAATAGGGTGCATTGGCCAGGGCGTTATTAAATACAACCCCCTGTTCAGCCAACAGATCAAGGTTCGGCGTATTGATATCCTTGTTACCGTATGCAGGGTACATATAAGGTGATGCATCCTCAACCACGAGAAACAATATGTTGGGTTGTTCCGGTTTTTTTTCCGATACACCCGCATTGCAGGCAGCCATGGTGGCCAAACAAAGGGAGGGGACAACAAGTCTTTTCATGATACAAGGCTTCGAGATGCAAGTTGATCAAAAGCTGAATCCTTCAAATTCAGGTGTTTCGTGCGCTTCTTCCATGAAAGAGGCAATCCTTTCAACGATTTCAAGGTGCTGGTCGGCCACATTGGTCGTTTCACCCGGGTCTTCAACAATATTGTACAATTCAATGGGACCGTGACGGTCCCTTTTTACATTCAGGCGGATCCCTTTCCATTCACCGTACCGTATGGCTTTTTTTCCGCCCTGTTCGTAAAACTCCCAGTAAAGGTATTCATGTTCTTGTTGTTTATCGGTTTTCCGTAAAAGCGTGGGGAGGAAAGAGATGCCGTCCATCTTTTCCGGGACAGGTTTGCCTGCCAGCTCCAGTGCGGTGGGTGCGAAGTCCCAGAAAGCCGATACATGATCTGAGAACGATCCTGCTCTGATGGTGCCGGGCCACCAGGCAATGGTGGGCACGCGTATCCCTCCGTCGTAGAGGTCGCGTTTGCCGCCCCGGAAGGGGGCATTGGAGTTGTGCATGCTATAATGGTAGCCCCCTTCTGAGTATGACCCGTTATCTGAACTAAAAATCACCAGCGTATTTTTTTCAATACCCAATTCGCGGAGTTTTTGCAACACCCTTCTGACGGTATGGTCCACATAAGTGATCATCCCGGCATAAGTGGCCGCCGGATGGTCTTCAGAGAGGTATCCTCCCGAACGCCTGGGGTTCTCTTCAAACCTGCCCATGTAAGCTGCGCGGAACTCTTCGGGAACGGCAAGGTCAGCATGGGGCTGCTGAATGGCCAGGTGCAGGAAGAATGGTTGACCTGTCCGGCCCTGGGTGTCTATATAGCGGAGTGCATCATCCAGAAACAGGTCACCACTGTATATCTCACCGGTATAACCCTGGTTTTGGGGGTAGCTTATGGTACGGCCGTTTTTGTACAATTGCTCCGGATAAAACCGGTGTGCTGCCGCATGTGCCAAAAAGCCGAAAAAATGGTCAAAGCCCTTGTCGTTGGGCAATGTGGCGTTGTTTGAATTGCATCCCACGCCCGACTTCCCTATCATGGCCGTGTGATATCCGGCACGTTGCAGTCTTGTCGCGATGGTGATATCCAGGGGATCCGGACGGAATTCAATGATGCCATTGCCCCTTTGATAAACATGGCCTGTATGCTGTCCTGTAAGCAAAGCAGCGCGGGAGGGGGCACTGACAGTGCTTCCCGCGTAATGATCGGTCAGGAACATCCCCTCCTCAGCCATCCGGTCAAGACCGGGGGTTTCAAACCCGGTCTGCCCGGTAAAGCTTAAATCATTGTAGCCCATGTCGTCGGCAAGGATGAAAATGATGTTGGGTCTGCTGTTTTGCAGTTCATCAAGGGTTGGCTCCGGCCATGTTTCACCGGCAGATACAGTCCGGTCTGAAAACCCCAGTAGCGCAATGCCTGCAGCGGCAGGAAAAAGCAATCTGAGCCTTAAAGAAATGTTCTGTCTGTTCATGATCTCAAACTTTAAGATGGTTGTTTTTGGCCAGGTGGCAGACCGGATCCAATGTTTATTAAAAATCTGTTAGGTTGACTCACACGGGGCTTCACCGTGGCTGATTCACGGGGTCCCTTTCCCCTGCATCAGATGTCAAACAAGCCGTTGTCATAGGCAGTGCTCCTTTTGGGTCTTTTAATAGACCACAAGCACTTTGCCGCTTTTATAAAAGGGCCCTTCCTGCGATTGACCCTGGATCTGCCAGATATACGCACCCCTGGGTACCGGCGTCCCGTTGTCGTAGCCTTTCCAGTATTCGTTCCAGCCTCCATCATAAACATGCCTGCCCAAAACATCTGTCATCCTGATACGGAACCGCAATCCGGGTATCTCGTTCAGGGGGCCGAACCGGTCACCTTTGTGGGGATTGATAAAACCGGGCATTAATAGGTCTTCATGGGTCATATCATGAATGTTTGTAAAGAAATCTTCGGTGTCAACCTGTTTGTCCATGGTAAAAATGTTGGAGTGGTAGAAGCTCTCGCCCCTTTCATTTTCAGCACGCACATGATAAAAATATTTTCCTGCGGTCAGAAAGGTGGAGTCGGCATAGCTATTGGTCTGAATGCCACTTTGCACAAGCTCATAATCAGACCATGCTTTTGTGCTGCGATAGAGGTTGAAGGTCGCCTGATGGGTAGAGTCGGACGGGATCCAGCTGAGGGTCACCACCCCGTTCAGAGAGTTCTCATGGCCATGAAGGTATCTGGGTGCGTTGGGTATGTGTGCGCGGGGTGTTGACTGCATCTCATTCGACAGGTTGCTCTCTCCCATCCCGTTGTAAGCCACCACGCTGAAATAATAATCGGTGTCGTTGCTGAGGTTTCTGACCACATAACCCGTCACATTGCCGGCATCGATCTCATGGTCGTACACCCCTGGCTGGGTGCCATATTTAAGGGTATAGCCATTTGCGAAAGGCACGCTTTCCCATTCTACCTTGACCCTTTCGGAAAGGGGATGTACCACATCCAGCAAAGGCACCTCGGGTGCAGCCACGAGAAAGGCTACTTCGTTGGAAAGCCCGGAGGTGCCGTTGGCATTGGATGCTTCCACCGCAAAAAAGTATGTCTGTCCCGGGTTGAGGCCTGTGACCTCGAAGTCTGTGGCTTCCCCGTCAATCGTCACACTCTGGTTGTATGTCCCGGATCCTGTTCCATAATGAAGGATATAGTTCTCTGCGGTTTCCCGCCCCCACCATTTCAGTCGAGCCGAAACATGCCGGTGGTCAATGCTGTAGATCCTGGTGGGCTGTGGAGCCGGGATCGATTCCGCACCCCATTCGAGCCGCACGACCGAGTATGGAGGCACGCGGACCGGTGAAGATGTCGTTGTTGTTTTCACCTCCACGTTTCCTACAGAGGGGTCGGGATCCCCGGCATATGTCATCTGTAACGGTACATCCATCTCATCACCATCTACCACAATATCAAGTTCATGCACTGTATTGGACTTGTTGGTGATCAGCAGGTATTCATTGCCGTCAGCCCCCCGGTACGCCCTGGCATAGACGGCCGCAATGCTTCCCCCGCCCATGGTTGGAACGCTTGCCCCGCCTTCAATGTTGGTGTGGTAGACAAAATCAGCGCTATTCAGGGCTTTGTTGATAATGGAGAAGGTTGTTCCGTCGATACGCAGATTATAGCCCGTAGGCACGGTATCCGGATCGATGGTCGCTCCCGCATCAAAAGCGTCCATATACAGGTTGCGATGATAGTTGTCAGGCCTCGCTGCATGGTTCACCACGTGGTTCCCGATCAGCCTGGCCTTTGGCAGTGCCGACAAACGCATGACGTATTCAGAGAGATATATGGCCCCATAGAGCGTTCTGCTAAGCATATCGTTCCATACACCATACTCTGTCACGATAAAAGGGGCACCTGCCCAGCTGACCGACTGGATCTTGTTGTAAAAAGCATTGTTGGTACGGTCTACCACCCTGGTATTGGCCCTTCTCATGGCAAAATCGAAGTCTGTATCTGCTGCCCGGAGGGCATAGGAATGAAAAGAAACCGTATTCCAATACTCCGGCGAATAGTCGCTGATGCTTCGGGCAAATCCTCCCAGACCGTCCCAGCCATAGCTCAGGGCGAGCCGGGCATCCGGGTCAACAGCAAGGATCGCCTCTGCAGCCTCTTTCTGCTTCACAGCATAGTCTTCCCCGTCATTGAAGAAATACCTCCTGGGCGGGGTGAAAAAGTTGGGCTCGTTGGTGAATTGCCAGTAATCCACGATGATGTTGTTGTTTTTGCAGAACCGCGCCAGCTTTGCTGCATTTTCAGGCGTATCCACAAAGCTGTTAAAGGTGATCACCAGTTTTGCGCTGTTCTCACCCAGCATGTCGTAAAGGTCGATCAGGCGATGTGGTCCTTTCACTTCAACCCACTTGTACAGTTCGGGGATATTATCCTGCGTATCTCCCTGGCTGAGGAACTGTTCAAACCATTCGTATTCCATCATCCCGGTATTCATATTGAAATAATCCCCTGTGGTGCCGGAGAAATAGCGCAGAAATCCCGGATGAAGGCTTTGGACAGCCTCCCGAAAGTCGGGATGATTATAATTCCACGGTCCATCTGAGATCCTGACATTAAAGCCGCTAAACCCTTCATTAAGGGGGTGTCCCTCCGGGGTCTGCACATCAATTGTTGCCGTATAAGGTATCTGGCTCGCGGAAAACGCTCCGATGGCAAGCGAAAGATCCTCGACTGCTGCTGTTACCTCTGGCTCTGTGGCATCCAAATCGTTATAGACAGCACGGGCACTGTCCAGCTCATCGTTCAGCATATCGAATGCATGATGCGGATATTGCCCGGGTGATGTCCCAGCCTCTGCTTCTTCCAGGATCTGCTCCGTTTGACGGATGAGCAGTGAAAGTTCCGTTTTGTCGGTCTGATAATAAACCACACTGAGGTCATCAATAAAAACACGACCTTCATTGCTATACATGTAATCGTTAAGAAATACCAATGAAGACAAACTGTCGGCATGCGCCAGCAAAGGCATTCCCTCAGCACCATCCATCAAAACATCATCCACATACATTGTCACGGCCTGGTCGAAGGTGTTGATGGAAAAGGTGATATGGTAGTCCTGGTTCACACTGAACTGTTCACTCAACCCATTCACACCCTCTACCATCCTCCCGTCATCATCCATTTCAGTAATGGCGAGGATGCCCCTGTTACCGGCACTGCCCAGTGTGATGGCTGTTATGGTGTCTTGTTGATGGTCCCTGAAATAGACGAAAAAATGGATCCAGTTTCGGGTAGACCTTGCATTGAACCGGACATTGATGATGCCGTGGGCGGGTTCAAACTCCCTGATTGCACCGGGTTTCTGAGTGGTGTAATCGAACTGCAACTCTGCGTTAACAATGGACACCTGGCCAGTGGTGTTGATCTCCTCCCATCCCTCAAAAGGGAACGTGACACCTTCAAAGTCGTCATCCACCACCACGACTTGGGCATTGGAGACAAGGGCGATGATCAGTACGATCGCAATCAGAAAAAACTTTTTCATCGTGTAAGTTCACTTTATATTCAGCAAAAATAACTGAAAGGCATAAAAAGCATTGGTAAAATTATTCCGAATTGTGACAATTTTCAAGCATCGCCATCACGCTACGCCAAAAAACATTTTAGGGGGGCGACATTGAACAAGCAGCCTTTTGTGGTTCACGCGATGGAATATTTGACGGGTGGTCCGGGCAAAAACAATGCCAACCCGGGCATTGAGGCCAGGTTGACATTAGGGGTTGCCCTGGCAAAAAATTTCCTTAATATGGGAAGATTTCACCAATGCGAAACAAAAATAAAGGCCATTTTTGCAGCAGCCATGTTTTATCGCGACCCCGGGATGGCATGTATATGCTGTTGATCGTACTCCCAATTGCCGGTGCGGCTTTCCTTTCCGGGCCGTTGTTTATTTGATGGTGCAATTTCAGGGTGCGCAGGATTACGACATTTTAATTATTTTTGACAGATCATAAACCAGGTATTTAATAAACGTTTATCATATAATGGATTTCCAGTTTCCCGTCACCCCTCCTTCTTTTAATGTGATGGTCAAGCCTGCAGGCCCGTTATGCAATCTTGACTGCACCTATTGTTATTACCTGGAGAAAAAAAACATCTTTGCCGGGTCGCCGGGTTACAAGCTGGAAGAGGATTTACTGGAGCGTTTCATTAAGGATTATATTGAGTCGCAGGAGGTTCCTGTGGTCTCCTTTGTATGGCAGGGTGGTGAACCTGCTTTGCTTGGGGTGGATTATTACAAAAAGGCTGTAGAGATACAGCAAAGATATGCGGGTGACAAGAAGATAGAAAACAGTTTCCAGACCAATGGCCTGTTGCTTGACGATGCCTTTTGCCGGTTCTTTAAGGAACACGGTTTCCTGGTGGGCATCTCCATAGACGGTCCGCAGGCATTGCATGACCATTACAGGGTGGACAAACAGGGTCGTCCCACATGGGAAAGGGTGATGGAGGGCATCGGGCGATTAAAGAAGCATGGGGTTGAGTTCAACACCCTTTCTGTCGTTAACAGAAAGACGGCGGATCACCCGCTGGAAGTGTACCGTTTCCTCAAAGGGATCGGGAGCAACTTCATGCAGTTTCTTCCGGTGGTTGAGCGGACAGCCGTTGATTCACCGGCTGACGGCCTTCAGCTGGTGCATCAGCGTTTTGACGGAGACGCCGATGTAACAAAGTGGTCGGTATTGCCGGAACAATATGGGGTTTTCATGACCACCATTTTTGATGAGTGGGTCAAAAATGATGTCGGCAGGTATTATGTCCAGCTGTTTGATGTCGCCCTGGCCAATTGGGTCGGGGCCAATCCGGGTCTTTGTGTATTCAGTGAGCAGTGCGGCACGGCAGCTGTGATGGAGCACAACGGGGATGTGTACTCCTGCGATCATTATGTTTATGAAGACCACTTGCTTGGGAATATACGCCACCTCTCTTTTTCCGACATGATGGCCCAGCCAAGGCAGGCGATGTTTGGGCAGGACAAGAAGGCGGGTCTTACTTCCACCTGCATGGCCTGTTCTTTCAGGTTTGCCTGTCACGGCGACTGCCCTAAACATCGCTTTGCCATGAGTGCAGCGGGAGAACCCGGGCTAAGCTACCTTTGTGCAGGCTACAAGCAGTTCTTTGCCCACGTGAAGCCTTACATGGATTATATGGCTGGTGAGCTGAAAGCCAAACGGGCACCTGCCAATGTCATGCGCTGGATCAGGAACAAAGAGGAAGCAAAAAAGCCAAGGAAGGCCGGCATCGGGCGCAACGAAGCCTGCCCCTGCGGCAGCGGTAAAAAGTTCAAACACTGTCATGCGGGAGCCAGCCAGGCAGAACTGAAGCTGCTTTCCATGAACAGGCAGGCACTTAGACATACAAACCATTAAACAGCAACAGGCGCATGAAACCAGCACTGGTAGTACTCGCAGCAGGTATGGGCAGCCGTTACGGGGGCCTGAAACAGGTTGACAGCCTCGGACCCGGAGGTGAGACCATCATCGACTATTCCGTTTTTGATGCCCTGCGTGCCGGGTTCGGCAAGGTGGTGTTCGTTATCCGCAAACACATCGAAGAAGACTTTTTAAATGTCTTTGGCGGACGTTTCAAAGGAAAAGCACAATTTGAAGTGGTTTTCCAGGAGCTTGACATGTTGCCCGAAGGGTTTGATTGCCCGTCCGACAGGGAGAAGCCCTGGGGGACAGCCCATGCGGTATGGGTGGCACATAAACAGGTGAAGGGTCCATTTGCCGTGATCAACGCCGACGATTTTTACGGATACGATGCCTTCAGGGTCATGGCCGAAGCCCTCACATCGACCGGCGGTGAAAAAGGCAATTACTATATGGTGGGCTACCGCCTGAGCAATACATTGTCCGACCAGGGATCCGTCTCCCGTGCCATTTGCACCACCGATGACAGTGGCTATCTGCAAACCATCGTTGAGCGGAAAAATATTGAACGCATCAACAAGGTGGTATGCTACCGCAACGATGACGGCGAGCATGTGGCTGTTGATGAAAACGCCCTGGTGTCGATGAACTTCTGGGGCTTCACCCCCGATTATTTCGCCAGGGCCAAAGAGATCTTTCGCTTTTTTCTGAAGGACAACAAAGAAGATACAAAGGCAGAGTTCTTCATCCCCCTGGTGGTAAACGAACTGATAAAAAACGGAAAGGCAACATGTAAGGTGTTGCCCACATCGGCCGAATGGTTTGGTGTTACCTACCCGGGCGACAAACCCGTGGTGGTGAGTGAACTCGAGCAGCTTACGGATGATGGCGTATATCCATCGCCTTTGTGGTAAGAAAACAACACTCATGATAAGGGTGTATTGACATATTAAAATTCAAAAATTATCTCCAACTAAAAAAATACTCAGATGGGAACATTCGGATCGCTTGACTACATCATTTTTGCCGCTTACGGTTTGCTTATTTTGTCGCTTGGCTTGTGGGTTTCCAGGACCAAAAAAGGACAAAAGAAAAGCGCTGAAGATTATTTTCTGGCCGGTAAGAGTTTGCCTTTCTGGGCAATTGGCGCTTCACTGATCGCCGCCAACATTTCGGCAGAGCAGTTTTTGGGCATGTCCGGCTCAGGTTTTGCCATAGGCCTTGCCATCGCTTCGTACGAATGGATGGCTGCGCTGACATTGATCGTGGTGGCCAAGTATTTTTTGCCAATCTTTATCAAGCAAAACTTATTCACGATCCCGCAATTCATAGAAAGACGGTACAACACAACCCTGAAAACGATACTCGCTGTGTTCTGGGTGGGACTGTTCATTTTTGTGAACCTGACATCCGTTCTGTTTCTGGGTGCCACGGCCCTGGATACTATTCTGGGCAATGGCGACGGTTCAATGACCTTTTATTTTATTATTGGCCTGGCATTCTTCGCCGCGGCCTATTCTACCTGGGGTGGTTTGGCAGCCGTTGCGTGGACGGACGTTTTGCAGGTTGTCCTGCTGATCATCGGTGGCATCATCACCACCATCATTGCCCTGAACAATGTAACCCCTGAGGGAGGGGTTTTTACCGGCCTGGACCACATTTACTCCTCAGCCGGCGAAAAGTTCAACATGGTCCTTCGACGCGACAATCCGGAGTTCATGAACCTGCCGGGCATAGGGGTGCTGATCGGAGGCCTTTGGGTAGCCAATTTATATTACTGGGGCTTCAACCAGTATATCATCCAGAGGGCACTGGCAGCCAAATCACTGCGCGAGGCGCAACGCGGACTGGCATTTGCCGCCTTCCTCAAGCTTTTGATCCCCCTCTTTGTGGTCATCCCCGGCATCATCGCTTTTGTCATGTTCTCGCAGCCCGAGGGCACTGCTGTTATTGACGGGGTACGGTCCGATTTTCTTCGACCCGATGGCAGCATCAACTATGACATCTCCTACCCATGGCTGATCCGGACCTTTATCCCTGCCGGCTTAAGAGGACTGGTGGTGGCAGCACTGACAGCAGCCATCGTATCTTCCCTGGCATCCATGCTCAACTCCACCTCCACCATTTTCACCATGGATATCTACAAGCCCTACCTTTCCAAACGTGCTGACGGATCAGACCTGGTACCCGTGGGCCGTATCACGGTTTTGATAGCCCTTGTAATCGCCATCATCGTGGCACCCGCCCTGGAGGCCATGCCACAAATGTTCCAGTATATCCAGGAATATACCGGCATCGTGAGTCCGGGTATCCTTGCGGTTTTCATGATGGGCCTTTTCTGGAAAAAAACAAACACCAGGGGCGCGATCACAGGCGTACTGGCCTCCATCCCCGTAGCGGTGCTGCTTAAAATACTTCCGGTTGAGATACCTTTCCTCGACCAAATGTTGTACACCTGCCTGATAACCATGGCCATTATTGTCATGGTAAGCCTGGCCACCGCCAAACAGGATGAAGACCCCAAAGCCATCCCGCTGCCAAAAGAGACATTCAAGACCGGACGGAAATTCAACATTGCCGCCTATGCTGTAATGCTCATTTTGGTGGTTCTGTATACTGTGTTTTGGTAATGTCAACGAGTTGACGAAAGAAGAAAAAAAGACATCACCGCAGGTCGGACCTGTTGAAAAACCTTTTTGAACCCCGGCATGAGGAGACAGTCCCTGCCGGGTACGACAAGGGGGCACGGGGGAATGCAGGTCCCGGAAAAGCCGGCAAAGTCGAAACATCGATGTTGTTACAAACGAAAAACAGCGATCCGCTATGCAAGAATCAAAGGTAAAGGATGCATTCGAGACCCTTTTTAGGAAAGATTACCGGTTGTTTTCGGCACCTGGGCGCATCAATGTGATCGGGGAACATACCGACTACAACGATGGCTTTGTGTTGCCTGCAGCCATTGACAAAAAAATATACCTGGCCATCTGCCCTGCCGGGGACAGGAGTGCACATATTGTATCCGTTGATTTCGATGATGCCGTGGCGTTTGATGTGGATGGGGCGCAACCCGATCTGCCACATTGGGCTTTGTACCCTTACGGTGTGGTCAGGGAGCTGCAGGCAGATGGGCATGAAGTGGGCGGCTTTCATGCTGTTTTTGGGGGTGACATCCCTACCGGGGCTGGGTTGAGCTCATCAGCAGCCATTGAATCGGCTTTTGCTGCGGCCCTCAATGAACTGTTCACACTCAATGCGGACAGGTTCACCCTCGCAAAAACGGGGCAGCGTGCCGAACATAATTACGTGGGTGTACGCTGCGGTATCATGGACCAGTTCGCTTCCTTTTTTGGGAAAGAAGACCATGTGATCCGTCTTGACTGCCGGTCGCTGGAACACGAATATTATCCCCTTCAGCTGAAAGATTACCGGTTACTGTTGATAGATACCCAGGTGAAGCACAGCCTGGCCTCGTCCGCCTATAACGCACGCCGCCAGCAGTGTGAAGACGGTGTGGAAGCCGTGCGTGAAAGAGATCCGTCGGTAAAAAGCCTGCGCGACACGACCCTTGAGATGCTTGATGAGCATAAGCCCTTGCTGGGGGAGGAGGTATGGAAGCGTTGCAGCTATGTTGTGGAAGAGAACCAGCGTGTGCTGGATGCCTGCGCTGCACTTCTGAGGGGCGACACAGAAAAACTGGGCGCCCTGATGTTCCTGTCGCATCGAGGTCTGCGTGACAAATATGAAGTAAGCTGCAAAGAGCTCGACCTCCTGGTCGACGCAGCTGAAGAGACGGAGGGCATCATCGGCGCCCGCATGATGGGCGGGGGTTTCGGCGGATGTACCATCAACCTGGTCAACCGGTCTGCCCTGGATGCATTCAGACAAAAAACATCCGATGCATTTTTCAAAGCTTTTGGCCATCATCCCCTGTTCTATGATGTCAATACGGGGGATGGCGCGGGAGAAAGCCTGACATGATACGAGCCGATGATAAAAATTGTAGCAGACGACAGGATCCCATTCCTCCGCGGGGTGCTTGAACCCGTGGCCCATGTTCTATATCTGCCGGGCAGGGAGATCGCCCGCCATCACCTGGCGGATGCCGATGCACTGATTATACGGACAAGGACAAGGTGCAACGAAGCCTTATTGGGCGGTACGCCTGTGAAGCACATCGCCGCCGCTACCAGCGGTCATGACCATATCGACACCACATTCTGCGGGCGCGCCGGTATCCGCTGGCACAATGCACCGGGATGCAATGCGGGTTCCGTACAACAATACATGGCCGCCGCACTGACATACATTGCCATCCATGACAATAAAAACTTTGATGAAATAACCCTGGGAATCGTAGGTGTAGGCCATGTGGGTAAAAAAGTGAAACAACTGGCCCGTGCCCTCCGTATAGAGGTTCTGTGCAACGACCCTCCCCGTCAAAGGGCTGAAGGGGGCAGGGCATTTACCGACCTGGATACCTTATTGACAAAGTCAGATGTGGTCAGCATGCATGTCCCCCTAAACCGGGAAGGCGACGACAAGACTTACCACATGTGCGACAAAGCGTTCTTCGGGAAGATGAAGAAAGGGGCATGGTTTGTCAACACGGCACGCGGAGAGGTTATGCATTCTGCGGCCCTTGAAGATGCGACCGGATCAGGACACCTGGGCGGCATGGTCCTTGATGTCTGGGAGGCGGAGCCGGATATCGACAGGAGGCTGCTTCACCTTGCTGCCATCGCCACCCCCCATGTTGCCGGTTACTCCCTCGACGGCAAGGCCAATGGAACCGCACGGTCAGTGCAGGCCTTGAGCCGTTTCTTTAAACTGGGGATGGACCAATGGTATCCATCAAACATACCGGAACCGGAACCCGCTGCCTTCTCTCCAGTAAAGGATGCTGCAACCAGGGAGCAATTGATGCACCGGGTATTTATGCATACCTATGACATCTGCCGCGACAGCCGGCGCTTGAAAGACGCACCGGGCATGTTTGAAGAACTCCGGGATGCCTGTCTGCCACGCAGGGAGTTCCATGCCTATTCCGTTGTCCGTAAAGGCCTGAACCCATCTGATGCAAAAACCCTGAAACAACTGGGCTTTGCACTGGTATGACGATGACAGCCCGGATGAAAGGCAGAAACCAAAAACAATGGCCCTTTGCATGTTTTTTTGTTAATTTGGCTGATCAATTAACTTTATAAAAACAACGAAGATGAAAAAATCATTAAACACATTCGCCCTGCTGATGCTTCTTGCATCCGTATTCTCTTTTGCCCTCCTCTCATGTGAGCCCCCCCCGGAAGAAAAATTTATCGGCATCCAGCTGTGGTCGGTTCGCGAGGCCATGGATGAAGATCCGGTCGGGACCTTGGCAGCTCTCGGTGAAATGGGGTACGGGTTTGTTGAAGCCGCCGGTTACAGCGATGGCAAATTTTACGGGATGGAACCCGTTGCTTTCCGCGACCTGGTGGAAGCCAGTGGCATGGTTTTCCTCAGTTCACATACAGGCCACGACTTGCCCGGAGACGGTGAGTGGGACGAGGTGATGGCTTGGTGGGATCAATGCATCGAAGCCCATGCCGCCGCCGGTGTTGAGTACATTGTACAACCCTGGATGGGCAGCGCCGGCTACGAAAGCCTGGAAGGACTGCAGTCATTCTGCGATTATTTCAATGCCGTCGGGGAAAAATGCAACAAAAAAGGGATCCGCTTTGGATACCACAACCACGCCAATGAATTTGAATTGCTTGAGGGGGAGATGATCTATGACTATATGCTGGAAAACACCGATCCTGACAAGGTGATGTTCCAGATTGACATTTATTGGGCATACGTTGGTGATGCCGATGTCGTTGATTATTTTCATAACCACCCCGGGCGCTTTGAGCTATGGCACGTGAAAGATGAAGCCGAAGTGGGCGCCAGCGGAAAGATCGACTTTGAGCGCATTTATGACCACGCCGGGCTGGCAGGCTTGCAATACAGTGTGGTGGAAGTGGAGCAATACCATTACGAACCACTTGAAAGCGTGCGCATCAGCCTGGATTTTTTACTCGATGCCGGATATGCTAAATAGTGTCTGTGCACTCTGATGATCTTACTGGCTGCGCCATCTCATAATCGTTGTGGTATGCCAGGGCACCAGCGGGGGCCCCCTTCAGGCCCCTCCCAATTACGCTGACCCTTTATTTTTTTGGAATTATTCGGTGTTGTAAAAAAAAGAATGTTAAATTTATTGTTTGTTTTGACAGCAAAACCAGGTAGCGAATGCACCGGCAGTTTATTGTTTCGTTCATGTCATCACCAGGCATGCACTGGTGCGGGTTTTGTAATATAATAATGGAACAACCCTGATTTAATAACTTAAAAAGCAAAGATCATGGAGAAGATCTCAAGAAGGAAATTTATCGGCAATACTGCGCTCGCCACTGCCGGTTTTACCATTTTACCAAGTACAGTTATCAGCGGGCTGGGTCATAAAATGCCCAGCGACAAACTGAACATTGCCGGCGTGGGGGTAGGCGGTAAAGGTTTCGGGCTCATGCGGGCCATGGAAAGCGAAAACATTGTTGCTCTCTGCGATGTAGACTGGAGGTACAGCAAGCCTTGTTTCGATTACTTTCCGAACGCAAAGAAATATTGGGATTGGCGGAAGATGTATGATGAGATGATCGATGATATCGACGCTGTTGTGGTGGCCACGTCCGACCACACTCATGCCGCCGTTGCCGCCTGGGCGATAACCCAGGGCAAGCATGTATATGTTGAAAAGCCGTTGACACACAGTGTTTATGAATCCAGGTTGCTTACCCGTTTGGCGGACAAGTACCGGGTAGCCACGCAGATGGGCAACCAGGGGGCTTCGGACGAAGGCGTTCGCCAGATCTGTGAATGGCTCTGGAATGATGAGATCGGTGAGGTAACCAGGGTAGAGTCTTTCACCGACAGGCCTATCTGGCCGCAGGGGCTCGCCCGGCCCAAGGCCCAGGAAGTGCCTGACACCCTCGACTGGAATCTTTTCCTGGGTCCGGCGCCCGTACGCCCCTACAATGAGATCTATACCCCGTGGAACTTCAGGGGCTGGTGGGACTTCGGAACCGGTGCCCTGGGGGACATGGCATGCCACGTCCTTCATCCGGTGTTCAAGGGGCTGCAACTGGGGTATCCCATCAAAGCTCAGGGCAGCTCCACATTGTTGCTCCAGGATTCCGCCCCCCAGGCAGAGAAGGTGCGCCTGGTCTTTCCTGCAAGGCCTGCTGGCCCGCAATCCAAAACAGCCTTCCCCGAGCTTGAAGTTACCTGGTATGACGGCGGCCTGAAGCCGGATATGCCGGAAGGATGGCCTGACGGAAGGAACATGAACGATGACGGTGGCGGTGTGCTGTTTCACGGCACCAAAGACACCCTCATTTGTGGCTGTTATGGCCGGCGCCCCTGGCTGCTCTCCGGGCGGGTACCCGATGTGCCCAAGACCCTGCCGCGCATCGAAAAGACCCACGAAATGGACTGGGTGCGCGCCTGCAAAGAATCACCGGAGAACAGAACCGAAGCTTCATCCTTCTTCAAGGAAGCAGGCCCTTTCAACGAAATGGTCGTGATGGGTGTCCTGGCCGTAAGGCTCCAGGACCTCCATAAAGAACTCGAGTGGGATGGCGAAGAGATGCGCTTTACCAATATCTCAGACGACGAAACACTCAGGATCGTCATCGAAGATGGATTCGAGATCACCGACGGACACCCCACCTTCGACAAGACAATGACGCCACCCATCAATGCCAAAGCTTTCTCGGAAGAACTGGTGAAACATCACTACAGGGAGGGATGGGATCTGCCGGACATGCCATAATGCCCGAATAGTACGGATAAGAAAAAGTGAATCGTTGCGTTTTCATGCAAAGGACCAAATAACTGCTAACCTAAAAAATCAGAAAAATGAAAAAAACAGGTTTTTTTTATGTAATGCTCAGCTTGCTGGTAGTATCCGGCATGTTGCTTAATGCTTGTGGCCCCAGGGAAGAAGCTGAAGAAAAAGAGGAAGTAATGGAAGAACATCCACTGAACACCCTCACTGAAGAGGAAAAAGAAGAAGGCTTTTTCCTTCTGTTCGACGGAGAAACGACCGACGGATGGCGCGGCTACAACATGGAAACTTTCCCTCCGGAAGGCTGGGTGATTGAAGACGGCCTTCTGCGGTGCATCGGCGAAGGTACCGGCGAAGCCGGTGGAAAGGGTGGTGACATCATCTACGACCAGAAGTTCCTGGACTTCCACCTGAAGCTTGAATGGAAAGTGTCGCCCGGTGGCAACAGCGGCATCTTCTATCTCGGACAGGAAATTGAAGGGGAGCCGATATGGAAGTCTGCCCCGGAGATGCAGATCCTGGACAACGAGCGGCACATCGATGCCCAGCTTGGCGAAGACAGAAAAGCCGGCTCGCTTTATGACCTTATTGCCGCCGACCCACAAAACACCAGGCCCGCCGGCGAATGGAACAAGGCCGAGGTCATGGTTTACCGTGGCACCGTGGTGCATCGCCAGAATGGCGAAAAGGTGCTCGAATACCACCTGGGCACCCCCGACTGGGAAAGGCTGGTGGAAGAGAGTAAATTTGCAGAATATGAATGGTTTGGCCAGTATAAGCCGGGGTACATTGCACTGCAGGACCATGGCGACGATGTGTGGTTCAGGAATATCAGGATCAAAGAGTTT
This sequence comes from Bacteroidales bacterium, assembly GCA_007125585.1. Taxonomy (GTDB): domain Bacteria; phylum Bacteroidota; class Bacteroidia; order Bacteroidales; family UBA7960; genus PUPG01. The sequence goes on along the minus strand of SLCY01000008.1, from coordinate 31,255 downwards.
TAGGGTCGCCATCACCAGATGCCAGGCATTCTTTTGTTTGTGACGGATGAAAGGGTCATGGCCCGAAAAACGGGCAATCCCTGTTTACAAGGCGTGAGCGGTAAGCTGACCAAGAAAGGCCGGGCCTTTTCATTCATTCCTTAATACAATAAACAAAACAATATGGAAAAGAAGATCAGGACAGGACTGATCGGAGGGGGAGAAGGGTCTTTCATCGGCAGCATCCATTACCGGGCAGCCATGCTGGATGGGTATTTCGAGCTTGTTTGTGGTGCTTTCAGCAGCGATCCCGAAAAATCAAAAATCGCAGGTGAACGATATCATGTAGCACCTGAAAGGGCATATCCATCATGGGAAAAGATGATTGAAGCGGAGGCTGCAATGCCCGAAGAGATGCGCATGGAGGCGGTGATGATCACCACGCCCAACCACCTGCACCATCCTCAGGCCATGGCAGCGTTGGACAAAGGCTTCCATGTGATCTGTGACAAGCCTGCCACCATATCACTGGCCCAGGCTGAAGAGCTGGAAAAGAAAGTCGGGGAAACAGGCCTGGTCTTTGTCCTGACACATACTTACACCGGCTATCCGATGGTAAAGGAAGCCAAACATCTAATAGCCTCGGGCAAACTTGGCACCCTGCGCAAACTTGTTGTAGAATATCCCCAGGGCTGGCTTTCAACGCCGCTTGAAAGGTCGGCCAACAAGCAGGCGGCCTGGAGGTCAAAACCTGAATACAACGGTCCCGGGGGGTGCCTCGGCGACATCGGGGTGCATGCTGAGAACCTGGCTGAATACATTACCGGTTTGGAGATTGAAGCGTTGTGTGCCGACATTACCAGCTTCGTTCCCGGCCGCCGGCTCGACGACGATGCATCGGTGTTGCTGCGCTTTAAAGGGGGTGCCAAAGGCATCCTTTATGCCAGCCAGATATCTGCTGGCGAGGAGAACAATGTCAGGATCAGGGTGTATGGCGAGAAGGGCGGCCTGGAATGGGAACAACATGAGCCCAACACGTTGCTGCTGAAGATGCTTGACCAGCCGGTCCAAATACTCCGGGCCGGAGTCAACCATGCATACCTCTCGAAAAGGACGCTTTGGAACCTCCGTGTTCCCGGAGGCCATCCCGAGGGCTATCTCGAAGCATTTGCCAACCTGTACCGGAATGCTGCATACGACATGAGCAGCCGCAAGCAGGGCGAAAAACCCGAACCCGGCTTCATTGAATATCCCACCATTGCCGACGGCGTAAGGGGCATGCGTTTCATTGAAAAAGTGATCGAATCATCCCGCAGCGAACAAAAATGGCTGCCATTTCAATAGACAGGTCCTGACAGGCTGTTTTTTCAATGCAGATGCCAGCCACCGAACGGGGGGAATAATCCGACAATTCAGACTGACACTGTCGGATAACACCAGGGAGCAGCTCATCGAAAGCATACATGGGTTAAAAAAACAACCTATCATCATGGACAGAAGATCATTCATCACATTATCTGCCATTGGCGGTGCGGGGCTGTTGGCCGGAAGCTGCGCCCCGGCAATAAAGGAAGGAACTGAACGTCGGTCAAAGGCCATCCTCAGGCTGTCAAGCCAGGAAGGCGTGGCCCCTGGCGACACCCTCACAGAGAAACTCGACTTCCTGGAAGAACATGGGTTCACGGGACTCGAACCCCATGGCGGGAACCTCACAGGCCGGGTTGAAGAGATCCAACAGGCCCTGCAAAACCGCGACATCAAGATAAGTGCCGTGGTTGCCGGTTTTCAGGGTTTTCTTATCGCCAAAGACCCTGCCACTCGTAAAAAGGCCATGGACTCTGTCAAAGCCATCCTGGAGGCAGCCGGCGCACTGGGTTCCACGGGAATGATCGTGGTTCCCGCCTTTAACCACCAGGAGTCACTGCCACACCGGGAGTCCAGGAAGGTTCTTGTGGAAAAGCTCCAGGAGCTCGGAGCGCATGCCGCCAGGCACAACACACGCGTGTTGCTGGAACCCTTGAACCGCAGAGAGGCTTATTTTCTCCGTTTGCTGGCTGATGCGGCTGCCATTGCCAAAGATAGTGAAAGTGAGGGGGTTGGCATCATGGGCGACTTCTGGCACATGACATGGGAAGAAACCAGCGACCTGGGTGCCATCATCTCAGGGTGGGACTATCTGTATCACATGCATATAGCCAGCCGCAAGAACAGAATAATGCCGGGTGAGGATGATGGAGACAACTATGTTGACGGCTTCAAAGGGCTCAAATATATAGACTATCAGAATTATATAAGTCTGGAGTGCGGTAGCGAAGGTGACCGCAGAAAGACCATCCCTGCCGCCGCAAAACTGATAAGGGAACAGTGGGACATGGCTTCGGCCTTTTGATAAACCATACAACGGATCACAAACAAATAAACATGACAAAATGGAAACCCAAGAAGAAACATCTGGAAGCAAGCCATACGGCAACCATTCTTTGGCAACCCTGTTGGTATTTACCCTGGCTGCAACCCTTTTCTTCAATTGCTGCCGGTCAGGGACAGAAAAACAAGAGTGGGTGCCCCTTTTCAACGGCGAGAACCTGGAAGGATGGGATATAAAGATCAGCGGATATCCTTTGAACGATAACCATGGCAACACTTTTCGTGCAGAAGATGGGGTCCTTAAGGTTTCTTACGATGAATACGAGGAATTCGGAGACCGTTTCGGGCACATCTTTTACAACCAACCATTTTCCCATTATAAACTCAGGGTTGAATACCGTTTCGTGGGCAGGCAAACGCCCGGCGGCCCCGGTTGGGCATACCGCAACAATGGCATCATGTTCCATTCGCAACCGGCCGAAAGCATGGAATTGCACCAGCATTTCCCGGTATCTGTTGAAGCGCAGCTACTGGGAGGGGACGGTGAAAACGAAAGGCCCAACGGAAGTGTATGCACACCGGGGACTAACGTTGAAATAGATGGGGAAAGGATTGATGATCATTGCATAAGCTCCGGCGCACAAACCTTCCATGGTGACCAATGGGTGCATTTTGAACTGGTGGTGTATGGTGATTCGCTGGTGTACCACATCGTGGAAGGGGATACGGTGATGACCTATGGAAATATCCGGCTGGAAGACAGCGGCCTGCCTCTTGGTAAAGGCTATATTGCCCTGCAAGCGGAAAGTCACCCCACCGAATTCAAAAAAATCGAGATCCTTGACCTGAAGCCATGAATGATAAGATGATACGGAAATCATTCACGTTCATACCCCCAAAAACACGTTGCCAAATTAAAAAATCATTCATCCCCTTCCCCTCTTAAACAGGCTTGTTTTTGCACCCTGGATTGCGAGGATGCAAGAAAAAATTAAAAAAACAGTACCATGTATTGCATAGTACTTTTTTTTGTTTTATCTTTGCAGAAAACGATCTGGAAACAACATCGGCATGAACCTGGAAAACACCAAAGCACAGATGCGCAAAGGCATCCTTGAGTACTGTATCCTGGCACTGCTGTCGGATAAGGAGGCTTATGCTTCTGAACTGATACAAACCTTGAAAGAGGCCAGGCTGCTGGTGGTGGAGGGCACCATTTATCCTTTGCTTACCCGGTTGAAAAATGACGGGCTTTTGAATTACCGCTGGGAAGAATCAACAGGGGGGCCACCCAGGAAATATTACATGATAACCCCACTGGGCAAGGATTTCCTCAAAGAGTTGGCAAAAACATGGGTGCAGCTCACGCAATCGGTGCAAAAAGTAACACAAACGAACCAATAGGCCGGTCTTTTGGAAGGGACCGGTCAAAGGTGGCCAGAAGAGCTGTTTGGGGCTGGTTGTTGCAGGAAAACAGTCAACCATAAACCAGGATAATTTTGTAATTTTAACAAACTGCAAAACCATGAAAAAGACATTGACAGTGAATATCAGCGGCATTGTGTTTCATATTGATGAAGATGCGTATGCCAGGCTGAGTGCTTATCTTGAGAAGATCCGTGCATATTTTGAAAGCGATGTGGGATGTGATGAGATCATCTCAGGTATTGAAAGCCGTATTGCTGAGGTTTTTCAGGAAAAAAAGCAGGATCAGCGGCAAGTGGTGACCATTGAAGATGTGGATGAGGCCATTTCCCAGCTCGGGGAACCCTCACAGATCAGTGGAGAGGATGATGCAGGAGCGGAGACCACTGAACCTGAAGACCCAGAAACTGATGAAGAATATGCGCCAAAACGGCTGTTTCGCGACCCCGACAACAAATACATCGGTGGTGTTTGCGGTGGCCTGGGTGCCTACTTCAATATTGATCCCACCTGGATACGTATTATTTTCCTCCTCACCCTTTTCGCCTATTCGTTCGGACTGATATTGTACATTATATTGTGGATCGTCATACCAAAAGCCCGCACCATGGGCGACAGATTGTCCATGAAAGGGGAAAAAATAAACCTCTCCAACATTGAAAAGTCCATCAAAGAAGACCTGAACGACATCAAAAAGAACCTGGAGGACCTCTCCAAAGGCAAGGGGTCAAAAAAAAAAGAGTAGTTGAAACCGGTTTGGAAGACTTCTCTGGCCGGCCGGGCAATGCTTTTGAGCGGTTTTTTGATGCGCTTTTCAGGGTGATTTCCGTGGTGGCCGGGATCATCTTCACTGTTACCGGCACCCTTTTGCTCCTTCTGCTTTTTGTGCTGGCCACCGGAATATCCTGGCCACTTTTGGACCCTGTTGTTCAAATTTCGGTAACCACCCTCCCTGAGATGCTACATTTCTGGTTTCCGGCCACTGTGCTTATCAATGTTGCCCTGGCGGGTGTCATCCTTGTCATAGGGATCCCTTTGCTGTTGCTGGTCTTTTTCGGGGTCAGCCTGGTTTTCAACCTGCCGCAGACAAAAAAGGGATGGCAGCACGCAGCATTGCTCTTATGGTTACTTGGTATCGGGTTGCTGGTGTTTGCATTCGTTTCAGGCCTCAATCAGATCAGCACCTGACCCTGGCCTGTTGACAGGGAAGTCATTGAACAATTCAGCTGTTGGTTTTTTTACTATATTGATGGCACAAGCAACAGGTTCTGAGCACCGGGTGCTGTGGTCATCTGTAACAAAAAACCCGAACGGCTGATTTTAACCCTTTATTCTATGCCTCCAAAAAGACAGACCCATTCTAAAAAATATAAAAAAGAGGTCCTGGACGACTACCGCATTGCCCAGGAAAGCCGTCAGGCCAGCTTGCTTGGCCGCCGCGAGGTGTTGACGGGCAAGGCCAAATTCGGCATTTTTGGTGACGGCAAGGAAGTGCCGCAGCTGGCCATGGCCAAGGCATTCCAGGAGGGAGACTGGCGCAGCGGCTATTATCGCGACCAGACCTTTATGATGGCCTCGGGCTTGCTGACCCTGGAAGGCTTTTTTGCGCAGCTTTACGGCGACACCGACATCGAAGCCAACCCTGACAACGGGGGTCGCATGATGAACAACCACTTTGCCACCCGCAGCCTGGATGAGGAGGGGCAGTGGAAGGACCTTACAAAGCAGAAAAATTCCTCGGCCGACATCTCCCCCACTGCCGGCCAGATGCCCAGGGCCCTGGGACTGGCCCTGGCCTCAAAGGTATACCGGCAGGAAGACGGGCTGAAGGATTTCTCACAGTTCAGCCGCAATGGCAATGAAGTCACTTTTGCGACCATCGGTGATGCGAGTACCAGCGAAGGCCATTTCTTCGAAACACTCAACGCAGCCGCCGTAATGCAGGTCCCCCTGGCTGTCTCCGTGTGGGATGACGGCTACGGCATCAGCGTACCCATCGAATACCAAACCACCAAAAGCAGCATCTCCAAAGCACTTAAGGGATTTGAGAAGGGCAGCGGGGACCATTCCGGGATCCGGATTTTCACCGGCAAAGCATGGGATTATGAAGGGTTGACAGAAATGTATAAAAAAGGGGTTGAACAGTGCCGCAGGGAGCATGTCCCCGTATTGTTCCATATCACCGACGTTACCCAGCCACAGGGACACTCCACCAGTGGCTCCCACGAAAGGTACAAATCTGCCGGACGCCTGAAATGGGAAAAAAAGAACGACTGCATCGTCCGCATGCGAAAATGGATCAGTGAAAGTAAAATTGCAGGTGATAAAGAGCTTGACGAGATCGAAGAACAAGCCCTTCAGCGCGTAAAGGAAGCCCGGCGCAAGGCCTGGAACCATTTCCAGAAGCCCATTCTGGAGCGCCGCGATGATTTTATCAGCAAGGTTAATATCTCCACCTGCCGCTGCCTGAAAGTCGACAAGATCGACGCGCTGCTCCAGGAACTTGCACGCATCGGCGAGCCCACGCGCAAAGACATCATCTCCACGGGAAAAAAGATCCTCCGCCTGATATGCAACACCTGCACGCCCGGCGAATCAACCCTTAAAAAGATCGTCACCCAGTGGATAGCAGAAGCATACGAAGACAGCCAAACCCGTTACTCATCGCACCTGTACAGCGAATCCGGCCAATCTGCCTTTAAGGTGCAGGAGGTGCCTCCAACCTACGATGACGACGCGCCGGAAGTCCACGGCCGGGAGATCCTGGTGGCCAACAACGACCATATCTTTTCAAAGTATCCCGAAGCTTTGGTTTTTGGTGAGGACGTGGGTAAAATCGGCGGGGTCAACCAGACAATGGAAGGGTTGCAGGAAAAGTACGGTGAACTGCGGATCAGCGACACCGGCATCCGCGAGGCAACGATCATCGGCCAGGGCATCGGAATGGCCATGCGCGGGCTGCGACCGATCGCAGAGATACAGTATTTTGACTATTTGCTTTTCGGCCTGCAGGTGATCAGCGACGACCTGGCAACCCTTCAGTACCGCACGGCCGGCGGACAAAAGGCCCCGATGATCATCAGCACCCGGGGCCACCGCCTCGAAGGGATCTGGCACTCTGGAAGCCCCCTGAGCATGGTCATCAACTCGATCCGTGGCGTGCACGTGTTGGTGCCGCGCAACATGACCCAGGCAGCCGGCTTCTACAACACCATGCTGCAGTCAGACGAGCCCGCGCTCATCATCGAGCCACTCAACGCTTACCGCCTGAAGGAAAAGATGCCGTCCAACATCGGTGAATATACCGTTCCGCTGGGCAAACCCGAGATCATCAGCGAAGGCAGCGACGTGACCCTGGTCACCTACGGATCCTGCGTGCGCATCGCACAATATGCCGTCAGCCAACTGAAGGACTTCAATATTTCCGTGGAGCTGATCGACGTGCAGAGCTTATTGCCTTTCGACATCCACCACACCATCGTGGAATCGCTGAAGAAGACCAACAAGATTGTCTTTTTCGATGAGGATGTGCCCGGAGGCGCCACCTCCTTTATGATGCAGAAAGTGCTGGAAGAGCAGCAGGGATATCGCTACCTTGATGCTGAACCAGCCACGGTGACGGCCAAAGAACACCGGGCGGCATACAGCACCGACGGCGACTATTTTTCCAATCCCAATGCGGAAGACGTATTTGAGAAGATCTACCTGCTGATGCACGAATACAACCCGGCCGCATACCCGCAGATCTTTTAATAAGCCTGGGCCCAATAGCCAATAGCTAACAGCCAAAAAGCCTAATAATTCTCCGCCAGCTCTTCGAACCAGGCCTGCGGATGGCGGCAAGCGGGGCAATTTTTCAGGGCCTTCTCCCCTTCGTGGATATATCCACATTTGATGCAGAACCACTGGGTCTTCTGCGGCCTTTCAAAGACCGTACCCTCTTTTACGCGCTTCAGCAGTTTCAGGTAGCGCTCCTCATGATGTTTTTCCACCTGGGCCACTAGTTTGAATGACGTGGCCACCCTTTTGAAGCCTTCCTCTTCTGCCACACGCGCAAACTCCGGGTAAAGCTCAGCCCACTCCTCGTTTTCGCCGGCAGCAGCCGATACAAGGTTTTCCGCGGTGGTTCCCACTTTCCCGGCCGGATAAGCAGCGGTGATCTCCACCTTGCCCCCTTCCAGGTACTCATAAAAAGTTTTCGCATGGATCTTCTCATGGTCCGCTGTTTGCCGGAAGATATGGGCAATCTGCTCATACCCCTCTTCACTGGCCACTTTGGCATACATTTCGTAACGCCTTGCCGCCTGCGACTCACCGGCAAACGCCTTCAAAAGATTCTGCTCCGTCCTGGTACCTTTGATGCTTTTTTCCTTCATAACGATCCTCTCTGAGGCCATGAACCATTGACTGTCTGCCAACGTCCGGCCGTTTTGTTATTTTATTGGGTTGCAATGGCCAAACAGCCATTGCAATGTTTCAATACAAATGTAGGGGATTTTGGCCTGCAGAAGGGGCGGCCAAAGCAATTTATAAACAGATTAAATAAGGATCCGGCGTTCCGTTCAATCTTCAAGGCCTGAAAGGATCCATGCCTTTCAGGCTTTCGCTATTTCTGCGGTTCATTAATAACGGCCAGGCGTTTGAGGATGCCGGCGCCTTTCCTTATCAGCGTCTGTTGCCTGTCGGGACCTGTAGAGATGATGTCTACGGGCACATTCACAAAATCTTCTATCATGGCAACATAATTGAGCAGTGCCTGGGGTAGCTGTTCAAAGGTTTCCGCATTTTCCAGTGAGCATTGCCATCCGGGCAGTTCACGGTACACGGGCCTGAGGTTGTCAGGGCCTGATGATAATGGAGGCAATGTTTGTGTTTCACCATTCAGATCGTATGCAACACATACTTTGATGGTCTCCATGCGGTTCAGCACATCGACCTTGGTCATGATGAGACGTGTCGCGCCGTTGATCATCACTGCGTACCTGAGTGCAGGCAGGTCAAGCCATCCGCAGCGCCGGGGGCGGCCTGTTGTGGAGCCATATTCATTGCCCTGTTCGCGCAAATGTGTTGCTTCTTCATCTACTGCCTCCGTGGGAAAAGGACCGCTCCCCACGCGGGTGCAATATGCCTTGAAGACACCAAACACCTCACCTATCCTTGTCGGGGCGACACCCAGCCCTATACAGGCACCGGCGGTGATGGTATTTGAGGAGGTAACATAGGGATAAGACCCGAAATCAATGTCGAGCAAGGTCCCCTGGGCACCTTCAGCAAGCACCCTGGCACCCTTGTCAAGGGCCTCGTTGACAAAAACCTCGCTTTGAACGCGGGGCAAAGCCTTGAGGCGTTCCAGCCCCTGAAACCACGCATCTTCATATTCCGGGAACGACAATCCGTCAAGGGTGAGTTCATCCAGGGCATAACCCAGGTCGCCAGCCAGCCGCAGATGTTCTTCTTTCAGTGCATTGTATTTTTCCCGGAAAGTAACGGATGCCGTATCCGCCAGTCGCAAACCCGTACGTGCCACCTTATCCGTATAGGCCGGCCCGATCCCCTTCAGGGTGCTGCCAATCTTGCCCTTCCCTTTTTTCTTCTCAAAAGCAGCGTCCAACAAACGGTGGGAAGGAAGGATAAGATGGGCCTTCCCACAGACAAAAAGTGACTCCTTCAACACATCCAGGGGAAGGTTCAGCTGGTCCAGCTCATTATTGATGATGAAGGGATCCAGCACCACACCATTCCCAACAAGATTGACACACCCCCTGTGAAAGATGCCTGATGGAATGGTATGCAAAATGTACTTTTTCCCCTCAAACACAAGGGTATGTCCGGCATTGGGCCCTCCCTGAAAACGGGCCACCATTTTATAGTGCGGTGTCAGGACATCCACGATCTTGCCTTTGCCCTCATCACCCCATTGTAATCCCAGCAACACATCCGCCTTGTTGACTTCTACCATAATACCCTTTGCATTTTAATCTGTTTCCCGGTCCAAAATTAAGGTATTTTGGAAAGAGAACAAATTAAATGTTTCATGGATGGCACTGATTGAACCCGCCGGCAGATCAAGCCATGCAGGTTCAACAGGATAAAAGAAGCGGGGGTTCCGGGATCTGTTTTTTAGCCGGACCAGATCATTTGCCGGCCCGGCAATCCTTACACAGCCCGTAAAAAGCAAAAGACCGGTGGGTGACCTTGAACTGCATCAGGTCGGATACTGAATCCTGTATCTCCTGCAAACGGGGATCGCAAAATTCATACAACTTGCCACAATCAGAGCATACAAGGTGGTCATGCTGGCGGTATTTATAAGATTTCTCAAACTGGGCAACATTTTTGCCGAACTGATGCTTGACGACAAGGTTACAGTTTAGCAGCAGTTCAATGGTATTGTACAATGTGGCACGGCTGACACGGTATTTGTTGTTTTTCATCCTGATATACAACGACTCAACATCAAAATGACCTTCCGTAATGTATATCTCACGTAAAATGGTAAAACGTTCCGGTGTTTTCCGGTGACCATTGTTCTCCAGGTAATCCGAGAAAATTTTCTTAACCTTGTCCAATACCTCCTTGTTGCTTTCAGTAGCCTTCATACGTTAAAATTTTAATCTTTCATACACATGGAACTTGCCATCCATGATCATGCGCCGTTGTCTCCACAAATGACCCGCCTAACCTGTTCAACTTTTCCGGGCAGACAGTGAAAGGGTAAAGGTAAGAAAAAAAATACCTATTTGAAATGCTTATAAATAATTTTATTTTATGCTGTATTTCAGGATTTTACATCTTATTGAACAACCCATAAGGTGATTGTTTTCGCTTTCCTCCCCTGATATTTTTGGATAGCAAGCCCGTTTTGGCCTATATGATGGCAGGGCAGGTTTAGGATATGGGTTCCATTTTTCCGATCCGGGTGACCTTTTTGATGCCTTTGATCTTTTTAAGTTTTTTGATCAGGCGGTTCAGATGATGTGTATCATGAATATACAGCATCACTTCTCCCTCAAAGGTCCCATCGTGCGTGTCGATATGTATATTCCTTATGTTGATATTGTACTCGCTGGAGATTGTATTGGTGATGTCTTGCAGCAATCCTGTTTCGTCAATGCCTTTCAGCCGCAACCCGGAAAGGAAGGCAATGCTTTTGTTGGTCATCCATTTGGCCTTTACCACGCGGTATGCGTATTTTGACAAAAGTTGTACTGCATTCGGGCATTTGTTCCTGTGTATTTTTATGCCATCCTGAATGGTTACAAACCCGAACACGTCGTCACCCGGGATAGGGTTACAGCAAGGGGCAAGGCTATAGCTGAGGCTTTCCATGTTATCGCCGATGAGCAGTGTGTCGGGTTTGTCTTTAAGCTGTTGCCTGATGGGGTCTTTGGCCGTTTCTTTCACCTCCTGCGTCCCCCTGGTCCTTGCAAAAGGGTTGCGAATATAGCTGAGGAGCCCCCCTCCATCCTGCTCAGATGCATATGCCTTGAGGTCTTTTTGACCAATTTTCCCGATGGCCACCTCATAGTAAAGGTCGAGCGGTGCACGCAGTTTGTAGTGGTCCACCAGTTTTTGAATATTTTCCTGTGTGTTTTCGATTTTCAGCTGTTTGAGTTTTCGTTCCAGGATCTCCTTGCCTTCTTCGGCCTGTTTCTTTTTTTGTTCCTTGAGTGCTGATTTGATCTTGCCTTTTGCACGTGCCGTTGTAACATAGTGGAGCCAGTCGTGCTTGGGTGTTTGTTTCCTGGAGGTGATAATCTCTACCTGGTCACCGCTTTTCAAGGTATGGCTCAGCGGCATCAGCTTATGGTTTATCTTGGCTCCCAGGCAGTGATTCCCGACCTGTGTATGGATACTGTAGGCAAAGTCAAGGGCGGTAGAGCCCAGTGGCAGTGTCCGGAGCTCTCCCTTTGGGGTAAAGACAATGATCTCGTCCGAAAAAAGGTTCAGTTTGAAATCATCAATAAAGTCAAGTGCATCGGTCTCTGCACTTTTGAGTATCTCCCTGATCCTTCGCAACCATTTATCAATACCGCTTTCTCCAGTCTTTGATTCTTTGTATTTCCAATGCGCAGCATATCCTTTTTCGGCCACTTCGTCCATCCTGGCACTTCGGACCTGGACCTCGACCCATTTACCGGAACGGCTCATCACCGTTGTGTGCAATGACTCATAGCCATTGGCTTTTGGAGTGGATATCCAGTCGCGCAGACGATCGGGATTGGGCTGGTAGATATCCGTTACGATGGAATAGGCCTTCCAGCAATCTGCTTTTTCACGGTATTCGGGGGAGTTGAGAATGATGCGGATGGCAAACACGTCATAAACTTCTTCAAAGGGGACCTCTTTCTTTTTCATCTTTCCCCATATGGAGCTTACAGACTTGGTCCTGGCCAGGATGGTACAGTCCAGGTTCTCTTTTTGCAAAGCTATTCTTACCGGCCTGGTGAAGGATTGAATAAAGCGGTTCCGCTCTTCTTTGGTTTCCGCCAGCTTTCGCAGGATGGTCTGGTACACTTCCGGCTCGGTATACTTCATGGCGAGGTCTTCCAGCTCGCTTTTGATGGCGTGAAAGCCCAACCGGTGGGCTAAAGGGGCAAAAAGATAAAGCGTTTCGTTGGCCACTTTCAACTGTTTTCCAGGTGGCAGCGATTCCAACGTTCGCATATTGTGCAGCCGGTCTGCAAGCTTTATGAGGATGACCCTGACATCATCGGATAACGTAAGAAGCATCTTGCGGAAGTTCTCGGCCTGGATGGATATTGTCTGGTCAAAAATGTCCGATATCTTTGTCAGCCCATCGATGATGCGCGACACTTCTTCATCAAAATATTCGGAAACATCCTCAAGGGTATAGTCGGTGTCTTCCACAACATCATGCAGGAGAGAACAAACCACGCTGGTAGCGCCCAGTCCGAGGTCTTCGACCACGATTTTGGCCACAGCGATAGGATGGTAAATATAAGGCTCTCCGCTTTTGCGCCGGTGGTCACGGTGGGCTTTTGCAGCAAAATCAAAGGCCTGCCTGATCCGTTTTCTGTCCTCCTTTTTGATCCTGGAACGACAAACGGACAGCAGCGAACGGTAACGTTTCAATATTTCTGTACGCTCCTTTGCGAGTGCTGTTTCATCCATGATGCAAACTCCCGGTTATCCTTATACAAAGATACGGGAAATTTTGCTATAAAGTGCCGGTCGCGGGGGTGTCTTGCGATCTGTTTTTGTCATTGCCTGCTTGCAGATGCCCGCCCTGTTGAAGTGTCCTAATTTTTCAGTCTACCACGCAAACAGCGGAAATGCTCCCATCAGGGCATTGACCTTTTTCCTGACGCTTGCGATCACCTGTTCGTCGTCAATATTGGATATCACTTCATCAATGAGATCTACAATTTGCCCCATGTGCTCCTCCTTCAGTCCACGGGTCGTTACGGCCGGTGTTCCGAGCCGGATGCCTGAGGTTTGGAAAGGTGACCGGCTGTCGAAGGGCACCATGTTTTTGTTGATCGTGATATCTGCTTCCACCAGTATGTTTTCAACCTTTTTGCCGGTGATCTCCGGGAATTTCGAACGCAGGTCGATGAGCATAAGGTGGTTATCGGTGCCCCCTGACGTTACGTGGTATCCTTTATCAACAAAAGCCTTTGCCATGGTCTGGGCATTTTTCATCACCTGGATGCCATATTCTTTGAAAGATGGCTCCAGTGCTTCTCCGAAGGCCACTGCTTTGGCGGCGATAATATGCTCCAGGGGTCCACCCTGTGTGCCTGGGAAAACAGCGCTATCCAGCACGGCCGACATCATCTTCACCTTGCCTTTGGGTGTGGTCAGGCCCCATGGGTTTTCAAAATCCTTCCCAATCAGTATCAGTCCGCCGCGCGGGCCCCGCAGCGTCTTATGGGTTGTGGTGGTGATGATATGGCAATGCGGCAGGGGATCGTTGAGCAGCCCGGCAGCAATCAGTCCCGCCGGATGGGCAATATCGGCCAACAACAAGGCCCCCACCTTGTCAGCGACTTCACGCATACGGGCATAGTCCCAGTCGCGAGGATAAGCCGACGCGCCGGCGATGATCATCTTCGGCTTTTCTTTCATGGCCACACGCTCCATCTCATCATAATCAATGGTCCCGGCCTCTTCGGTCACAGAATAGGCCACAGGACGATACAGAATGCCCGACAGGTTCACAGGGGCCCCATGCGACAAATGGCCACCATGACTCAGGTCCAGCCCCATAAAGGTGTCGCCGGGTTTCAGGCATGCCAGGAAAACAGCGGCATTGGCCTGCGCACCACTATGCGGCTGCACGTTGGCCCACTCTGCCCCAAACAGCTGCCTGACCCTGTCAATGGCCAACTGCTCCGTCTGGTCAACAATCTGGCAGCCCCCATAATAACGGCGACCAGGATATCCCTCTGCATATTTATTGGTCATCACACTGCCCATGGCAGCCATCACCTGCTCACTGGCAAAATTTTCCGAAGCGATCAGCTCCACCCCGTGAAGCTGCCGCTTGCGTTCCTGTTCTATCAGATCAAATACGACATGGTCCTTTTTCATGTTTATGAAGTGTTTTTTGTGATTGATTAAGTGCACGCAAAAAGATGATCAAACCCAGAAAACCGGCAATGATAAAAGCCAAAAATACAATTTATTTAACAACTGCTGCCATCCTAACTTCACATGAAAAATACTATATTTACCGTCCGGAAATATTGCCGGGTAACCGGTCTGATGTTTCTGATGAAAGCCCAAAGAAGGATGAATGTCTTCGGTTTTCCGTCATCACAATTAAATCAAAAACCCTGAACAACACACAAGGGATTGAAATACAAAGAACAACGTAAGTATAAACAGATGAACCGCCCGAGACCCTTGATGGTCACACAGACGGATGACCATCGCATGGTGAGCTCCATGTGACCGAAATATAAAAATTATACACATATGAAAAAAAACAGCATTATTTTTCTTTTTGCACTCGTCATTCCCTGTTTGCTGGCTGCTTCCGACACGGTCGTTATTTCCGGCTGGCTGACAACCCCTCCGCTGGAGGTCAACTACCCTGCATTTCATGATACACCGGACGTTGAAGGGAACACATTCTCCAACCGCCAGTTGTTGTTGTTCGACCATATTGACCTGAAGGGTTATTATCCTGAAGAGGGAAAGGAGCTAAACTGGTTAAACGGTGTGAGCACCCGTTGGGCCTCACTAACCACCGATGCTGGGGGCTATGTAATGATCACGGAGGGGCCCGGTGAGAGTCCGGAGGTGGCTTACCTGGCTGTTTACATTCGCACAGATCGCTGGATCGGGGCACAGCTGGAGCTGAAGAGCCCCTATATGTTTGAAGCCTGGCTGAATGGCGAAAAGATCGGTACAAAGTCGACCATTGAGGGGTTGACAGGTGAAGAAAATGGTGAGGTAGAGGGCGAGGGTGTCGAAGAGCCGGCGGGTGAGGAGGCGGAGGACCTGCGGGCCGATGAACGCGGTCGTTATGGGCATGTGCGGCATTCGATGCAGTTGCCGCGGGGGACACATCTGCTGGTGGTTAAAGCATTGTGCCCTCCGGAAGAGGGGCTGGACTGGGAGATGATGGGCAGCATCACGGTGGATGAGCCTTTTGCGGCCACCGATGTTCATCCTGTAACCACCCCGGAAACGATAAAGGACATACTGCACTTTATGGATGGCATAAAGGTGACCGGTGTGCGCCCCTCGCCTGACGGCAGCATGTACGCTGTCAGCTACAGACGCTCCCTGCCGCCGTCTGACCGCTCAGAGACCTGGACCGACATTCATCGTTTTTCCGACAACGCACTGGTACATTCATTCCGCCATGCCGGCATATCGCGCCTTACGTGGCTGCCTGCTACGAATGCCGTATCATACACCACCGTCCAGGATGGCCGCACCACGGTGCACTGGCACCATATGGAATCCGGGGAAAAGAGGGTTTTGATGGAAGATATTGAAGATTTTGCCGGGTTGCGATGGTCGCCGGATGAGGTCTATCTTGTTTACACCATCAGGGAGGGAGGCAGCGGCAACGATGACAGCATGCGTCACATACTGGGCTTGCTCGACCGGAGAGCACACCACCGGCACCGCAGCTTCCTGTACAAGCTCGACGTAACCTCCGGCGTCAGGACGCGCCTCACATTCGGGAACCTCAGCACCAGCCTACACGACATCAGTCCGGATGGACGGCAGATGGTCTTCAGCCAGTCGCGGCCCGATTACCTGGAGCGGCCTTATTACAAACAAGACCTGTTTGTCATGGACATGCAAAGCCTGGAAACGGACAGCCTGCTGGCCGACAAGAGATGGAGCATAAGCACGCGCTTTTCACCCGATGGCCAGTATCTCCTGGCCACCGGAGGCCCTTCTGCGTTCGGACGTATTGGAGAAAACATCCCTGAAGGGATGATCGCCAACAATTACGACACGCAGGCCTACATCTACTCCCTGGCAGACGGTTCTGTCAATCCCATCACCTATGGCTTCGATCCGTCTGTTGTTTCGGTGCACTGGCACGCACCCGACAATCACATCTACATCCTTGCCGGTGAAGAAGACTACAGGCGGCTTTTCCGCTATAATATACGGCGTGAGCGATACGAGAAGATCGACACCGGAACGGACTTCCTCTCCAATATTTATTATGCTTCCAATGCCCGGATAGCTGCCTATATCGGCAATGAGGTGAACGCACCCCCGAAAGCATACCGATTGGACATGCGTAACGACAGCCATACCGTATTGAAAGATCCGGATGCGGAACGCTATCGCCATGTGGCCTTTGGAGAGGTAAACGACTGGGACTTCACTGCTTCCACAGGGGCAGTTGTCAAAGGCAGATATTACCTGCCGCCGGACTTCGATCCGGAAAGGAAGTATCCCGTTATCGTATACCAGTATGGGGGGACCAATCCGGTAAGCCGCACCTTTGGTGGCCGTTATCCTTTCAACCTCTGGGCCGGCAACGGCTACGTTGTCTATGTGCTTCAGCCAAGCGGTGCCACGGGCTTCGGGCAGGAGTTCTCTGCAGCCCATGTAAACAACTGGGGCAAGACGGTTGCCGACGAGATCATTGAAGGGACCCGGCAATTCCTGGAGGAACATCCCTTTGCCGATCCCGGCCGGGTGGGTGTTGCAGGTGCATCCTATGGCGGTTTTATGACAATGCTTCTGCTGACACACACCGATATCTTTGCAGCCGCCTTTTCCCATGCAGGCATCAGCAACATTGCCTCTTACTGGGGCGAGGGGTACTCTGGCTATGCTTACAGTGCCGAAGCCACAGCAAACAGCTTTCCCTGGAACAGCCCTGAAATATACGTGGGGCAAAGTCCCCTGTACCGGGCTGACAAAATAAACACACCCCTTCTGTTACTTACCGGCGACAGCGACACCAATGTGCCCCCGGGAGAAAGCATCCAGATGTATACTGCCCTGAAGCTCCTGGGCAGGCCCACCGAGCTCATCCTTGTAGAAGGGGAGAATCACCACATCCTGACATACAACAAACGTCTCCAATGGCACAATGCCATCATGGCCTGGTGGGACAAACACCTGAAAGACCAGCCCGAATGGTGGGAAGATCAGTATCCTGAGAAGAACTATTGATCGGGGTTTTTCATTCGCCGGTGTGTCAATTGAAAATTGTCATGTATCTTTGATGATCAAAACCATTCCAACATTCATAAAACCGGGGCGTATGTTATACTGGCGATTGGTTTCAGTTCTCGTTATTTTGTGGCTGACTGCCGGTTACAGCCTGGCGGGCGGCAACATCATGAAGCTCCATGATGTTGAAGCGCAGGCAGGTGATACCATCACCATCAAGCTGGAGATCATCAATGAAGAGGATTTCATCGGGTTCAACCTGGACATACCGCTCCCGGCAGACTTTCAATATGTGGAGGGTTCCGAACAGCTTTACAGGGATGATGGACATTACTTTACCTTTGGGATAAGGGAAGGGAATGTGGCAAGGATGCTCAGCGTATCCATGCAAAGCAAGCCATTTGCCGGCCATGATGGTATTATTGCTTCCTTTGATGTGATAAGTCCCCGGGTACCGGTGAACCTGAGTCTGTCGGCAGACAATGCCGTTATAGGGAATGTCAGTGCCCGAAACATTCTTACATCAACCATTGATGCGGGGATCACACTCACACCTCCCTGATGTCCTGTAATATCAATTATCTGCGTCAAGCAAAAAACGAATGACATGAAAGCATTGGCAATAAAGCAATATGGCGGTCCCGGGCAGTTGCAGCTTATAGAGACTGCACTCCCGATGCCGCATCGCGGCGAAGTCCTGGTCCGCATCCATGCGGCGGGCATCAATCCGGTGGACTACAAGATACGGAGTGGTTCGATGAAATGGGTTTACAGGCGAAAGTTCCCGTTCATACCGGGCTTTGACATTGCCGGGGTTGTAGAACAGTCCGGGAAGAAATCAAATTTCAATCCCGGCGACAAGGTATTTGCCATGCTTCCTTTCAGCGGTGGTGGTTATGCCGAATTTGTCACGGTAAAGGAGGCCTTGCTGTGCCATGTTCCCGAGGGTGTCACCATGAAAGAAGCTGCTGCCACCCCTCTTGCTGCGCTGACGGCTTTGCAGGCTTTTGAAAAGAGCGGGAGGGTCAGGGAAGGCGACCACCTTCTTGTCAACGGTGCTTCCGGCGGTGTAGGATCTTTTGCCGTCCAGATCGCCAAAGCCATGGGGGCCAATGTGACGGCAGTGTCCAGCGCCCGCAACCAGGACTTTGTTTACAGCCTGGGTGCCGACAAGGTGATAGACTATACCGAAGAGGATTTCACCAAAATAAAGATGCGCTTTAACACAGTGTTTGATGCCGTTGCAAAAAGTTCGTACCGGAGGTGCAGACGAATACTGAAAAAAGACGGGACATACATCACCACAGTACCCAACAGGGGGTTGCTCCTCCACAGGACCTTTAACTTCATACGAAAGAAAAAAGCAGATTTTATCCTGGTAAAAGCTTCCGGTGATGATCTGGCGATCATTGCCGACATGATGACACGGGGACTTGTCCGGCCTTACGTACAGCAGAGTTTTCTGCTGTCAGAGGGCCCAAAAGCCCACGAACTTATCGAAACAGAGAGGGTCAGGGGGAAGGTGGTCTTTCATGTTATTTGATTGGTGACTGTTGTGCCATTGAAGCCTGTTGAATTCCTGGTTTGTTGATCTTTATTCCTCCGTAAGTTCCAGCAACATCTTCCTGTAGATATTGAACACATTGGCGCGCGACACGAATCCTTTATAGATCCCGTCGTCAACCACGGCCATGTTCCACAGGCCTGAATCCCTGAATTTCTGCATCACCGTGTCCATGCTGTCGCCGGAGTGGACAGTGGCCCTGGGCTGTATCATCATTTGATGGACCTTCAGGGTCTCATACTGGCTGTGGTCGAACATCACCTCGCGCACATCATCCAGACGCACCAACCCCAGGAAGTGGTTTTCTTCGTCGGTGACCGGGAAAATGTTGCGGCTGGCTTTTGCGATCACCCTGACCAGCTCGCCAAGGGTGTCATCAGGGTGCATCTTGTCGAAGTTGGTCTCGAGTACATTTTCCACATTGAGCAGGGTCAGGACTGTCTTGTCCTTATGATGGGTGATGAGTTGTCCTTTTTGTGCCAGCTTCCTGGTATATATGGAGTGGGGCTGGAAGTACACCACCGTCATGTAGGATATGGAAGACACCAGGATCAGCGGGATGAACAGCTCATACCCGCCGGTGATCTCTGCGATGAGGAAGATGGCTGTCAGTGGTGCATGGATCACCCCTGCAATAAGGCCTGCCATCCCCACGAGTGAGAAGTTGTGTTCAGAGACCTTCCACATGCTGAAAAGATTGGTAAGCCGGGAAACGATGAAGCCTGTGATCCCCCCCATGAAGAGGCTGGGTGCAAAGACCCCGCCGACCCCACCGGCCCCCAGGGTCAGGGACGTGGCGATGGCTTTGAAAAACAATACCAATAGCATGAACCCCACAAAGATCAGTCCGGTGGTGTCTACCATATGTCCGAAGAGGCTGTTCTCCAGCAGCTGCTCCGGCTGGCCGGAGAGCATGCTTCGCATCGTATAGTAACCTTCGCCAAACAACGGGGGGAACAGGAATATGAGGATGCCCAGCATGGTGCCGCCAATCATTACCCGCATGTAAGGATGGCCAATCTTTCTGATCCCGGATTCCACCCTGCCGTTCATCCAGGTAAAATACAAGGATACCAGTCCGGTAATAACTCCCAGCAAGATATAAAAAGGGATATGTCCATAATTGAATGGATCTGACAACGTAAAATAGAACTCCACCCCTTCGCCAAGGAAGATGGATGAGAATATGGCGCCCACCACGGTAGCGATCAGCAGGGGGATAACCGAGGTAAGGGTCAGGTCGAGGCGGAGCACTTCCAGCGAGAAGATGAGTCCGGCGATGGGGGCATTAAAAATCGCTGCGATGGCAGCTGCAGCGCCACAGCCTATCAGCAGGTTGACGCGCCGGAAGCCAAGCCGTGCCCACCGTGCCACATTGGACCCGATGGCTGCCCCCGTTGAGACGATGGGCGCCTCCATCCCAACTGATCCGCCAAACCCGCCGGTAAAGGTACAGGCAATGATGGACGAATACGTGTTGTGCAGTTTCATCACCCCCTTGTTGCGTGAAATGGCATGCAATATCCTGGAAACACCATGGCTGATGTCATCTTTTACAAAACGACGTACATAAAACACCGTGATCATGATGCCTATGACAGGAAACACGAGGAAAAGCCAGTTGCCCAGGTGGGCACCGGGGACACTCCGCACCCAGCCCTCCAGGTAATGCACGGAGGTTTTCAGCACCACGGCGGCAATGGCCGCCAGGATGCCGATCAATGCGGCAAGAAACACCAGCATCTGTTTTTCACTGATGTTTCTCATCCGCCAGATGAGAAAACGGCTGGGCCAGGATCTCGTTATCATATGCCGGCAAATATACACGACAATTTTCAATTGACATGCCGGCGGATGAAAACCACTCAGGGTTTTTCAGCAGAGATATACATGGACTTTTTTTTGTGAAAGCGCAGTGGTTCTTCCTGCCCGCCAATGCCTTTAGCCAGCCATCAAAAAACACAACATGTCATTCGTCCCGGGTGAAATGGGCTTTCAGGGTCCTGGCTTTCGCAGGGCCGACGGTCTCTTTCAACTCTTCATAGGTTGCTTTCCTGATGCCGGCCACTGAACGGAATTTTATCAACAGTGTCTGTGCGGTGGCAGGGCCGATGCCTTTGATCTGTGAAAGTTCTGACTGCATGCTGTCTTTTTCCCGACGAACACGGTGGTGGTTGATGCCGAACCGGTGGGCTTCGTCGCGCATGTGCTGGATGACCTTGAGGGTTTCCGACTGCTTGTCAATATACAGCGGGATGCTGTCGCCCGGGAAGTAGATCTCTTCCAGCCGCTTGGCAATACCGATGATGGCCATCTTTTTCCGCAAGTCCAGTCGCTCCAATGCCTTCATGGCAGCACTCAGTTGACCCTTGCCGCCATCCACAACCACCAGCTGGGGCAGTGGCTGTTGCTCCTCCTTAAGTCGCTTGTAGCGCCGGAATACTGCCTCCTCCATGGCCGCATAGTCGTTGGGCCCATCCACGGTGATGATATTGAAGTGGCGGTAATCTTTTTTGGAGGGACGCGCCTCGCGAAACACTACCATTGCGGCCACCATGGACTTGCCATGGGTGTTGCTCACATCAAAACATTCCATGTGCTCCGGAAGGGTTTCAAGGCGAAGGTCTTTCTTTATCTGTTGCATCAGCCGCCGGCCGTGTCGCCCTGGATCCACAAGCTCCCGGCGCTTCTTCTTCTCCAGGCGATAGTACTTTGCATTGCGCTCCGACAATTCCAGGAGCTTCTTCTTGTCGCCGCGCCGCGGCACCACGAAGCGTACATCAGGGATGCCGGTCTCAGGCTTTATGGGGACGATCACCTCACGGGCTTCACTGCGGAATCGCTGTCTGAGCTCCGCGATGGCCATCTCCAGCAGCTCCAGATCCGACTCGTCCAGCCGCTTCTTCATCTCCAGGGTATGTGATTGCACAATGGCGCCATGCACCACCCGCAAATAATTCACATAGCCATGGTCGGGATCACTGAGGACCGAATACACCTCTACATTGCTCAGCGAAGGGTTCACCACGGTGGACTTGCTTTGGAACTTTTCCAGCAGCTGAACCTTCTCCCTGATCATTTCGGCCTTTTCAAAGGCATACGCTCCGGCATGCTCATGCATCAGGCGCTTCAACGCCTTCACAACCATTCCGAGATTGCCTCTGAGTATATGTTCAATCTGGTCAATGGTATTTTGATAGTCCTGTTCGTCCTGCAGCCCTTCGCAAGGGCCTTTGCAGTTGCCCAGATGGTACTCCAGGCAGAGCCTGAATTTGCCGGAACGGATATTGCGGGGAGAAAGGTCCAGCCGGCATGTGCGGTACTGGAAAAGCTGCCTGATCAGGTCGAGCAAGGCATTCATCATCCGTACCGAGGCATAGGGACCAAAATATTTACTGCCGTCGCGCGCCACATGGCGTGTAGAAAAGATTCTCGGGAAGGGCTCATTCTTTATACATATCCACGGGAAAGTCTTGTCGTCTTTCAAAAGCACATTGTACCGGGGCTGGTATTTTTTGATGAGGTTGTTCTCCAGCAGCAAGGCATCCAGCTCCGTATCCACCACGATGTGCCTTATATCCGCAACACGACGTACCATCAGGTTTACCCGGTTGCTGTCGTGCCTCTCCCTGCCAAAATAGCTGGCCACCCGTTTCCTCAAATTCTTTGCCTTGCCCACATAGATCACATTCCCATGCCGGTCGTAATACTGGTACACCCCCGGCTTGTCCGGCAGGGTGCGCACCAGCGGTCCCAAAGTATCCCAATGTTTATGTGTCTTGTTTATGGCCATTCGTTTCCGGGACAATCCTCAAAACAAAAATGGTGAAAATTTTTCAGTTTTCACCATTCGCCATCGTACTTTTTGGGATTGGGGACTGGCGCTACCGTTCAATGGCATAACGGATGCCCATGTAGAACTTCCTTCCCATCAGCGGCCCCCAGATCATGCTTCCGTCAAATCCTTCCTCAAACGGTGATTGCGGGTTCAGGATGGGGTTTTTCTGGACATAATCGAGCAGGTTTTCGCCTCCTGCATAGATGTCGATGTTGCGCCAGCGATAGGTCACCTGGGCGTTCAGGATGGTGAAGGACGGTGATTCGGTGCGCATTTTGAAGTCTTCATGCATATGCAGCATTGACCCGGGCACTTCCGGAATACGTGAGGGCCCGTTGAACTGGGCGGTAAGGTCGAACTGCCAGTCGTTGTCGCGGGTGGCATAAGAGCTGGATACCATGCCCCGGTAACGGTTCACAAAAGGTTTTCTCCGCAGTTCATCATCAATACTTTGTTTTGCATCGGTGTATCTGATGGCGGCCGTTATCTCCAGCAGGCGGATGGGTTCTACATTCAGCTCAACCTGGAAATTGTTCGCATAGGAGTCGCCATCAAGGTTATAGAAAAAGACCTTGTTGAAATCACTGTCCACGTCAACAACCAACTGGTTGACAAAGTCCGTGCGATAGAACTCCCCCACCACGCTCGCATCGTTTGCAAAGAGGCGGAATCTGCGGGTAATGCTTCCCCCATAGTTCCAGGCCTCTTCAGGATCGATCTCCTCACTGAAAACGAAGGTCCTGTTGCTGACGAGCAGCCCGGCATTTTCGGCAATCAGGCTGGGGACCCGGTACCCTTTACCTGCAGAGGCCCTCAACGTAGTATGCTCATTCAGGTTAAAATGGATATGGGTGCGTGGCGTGAAAAACATGCCATACAGGTTGTGGTAATCGGCTCTTGCCGCCAGAACAAGGGTGAGTTGTTCGTGGCTATGGTATGTATATTCAAGGAAAGCACCGGGAACCAGTTCTCTCCTCTCTAAAAGAGAGTCCATGGCATGTCCTCCCAGGTTGGTCAGATGCTCGTTATGGTCGTCAAATAAAAAGCTCACACCGGTAACAAATTCATGTTCAGAATTTCGCAGTGTACTGGCAAACAACACATTGGCGTAAAACGTGTTTTGTTCACCACCATAAGTGCTTCGTCCGTAGTGAGAGTCGTGGCTGTGATGGGTAAAGTTGAGCTGGGTCCCCAGGCTGGCATCTGGCTTGTTCTGAAAATAAAAGCCGGTACGCGCAAAAGCCTGAAACCTGGTGGTGCTGGTGCCATATCCATAGAACCTGTCTGAGCCAAAAGGTTCCCCATTGGTGAAGAAATCCTTCTGGCCGCCTTCCCTTTCCTCCTGCATGAGGTTAAAGCCAAACTGGGAGTCCATCACACCGGGCCTGTCATAGCGATAGCGGTTGAGGATGTTGTATTTTTTCACCAGGGGCTGATCCAGGAAGGTGTTCTGGTTATGGTCGATCTTGTTGTTGAACAGTTCACCGTGGGCCATGATCATGGCCGACCAGTCCGGGTTGAGGTCAAAGGCAGCGATGGCTGAACTTTCGAGTTGTCCGTCTTGGCTGACAAAGGCATTGTAATGAAACTGCTCGGGCCCTTCAGGCTTTTTCAGGTCCACATTGATCTGCCCCGTAACCGACTCATAGCCGTTAACGACACTGGCTGCACCTTTTGATATGCTGATAGACTCCATCCAGGGACCGGGAATATAGCTCAGCCCGAAAGGTTGTCCCAGCCCGCGTATACCAGGCATGTTTTCGATCATCAGCTGGCTGTATATACCCGCCAGTCCGAGCATTTGTATTTGCTGTGCACCCGATACCGCATCGCTGTAGGACACATCGACCGAGACGCTGGTCTCAAATGCCTCTGACAGATTGCAGCATGCGGCACGTTGCATCTCACTCTCGGTGATCACGTTGGTGAGGATGGGTTCCAGTGATGACACGTGTGTCCCGGGGCGGCGACCCGTAACCTCGACCTCATCAAGGTTTTGTGCGACATCCAGCACGATGGCCAAATTCTCATCCGGGGTGTTCACCATGATGGTATCGCTCTGGTATCCGATATAGCTGACCACCATCTCGTGGGGCAGCTCGACGGTGACAGGTAGCTGGAAGCTCCCTTCCTGGTTGGTTGAAGTGCCGCTGGTGGTTCCCAGCCACACAACGTTGGCCCCGGCCAGAGGATGGACATGGTGGTGGTCACGGTGTGGCTCCACCTCATATACATAGCCGGTAACCTGGCCCGACTGGCCATGCACGGCGATTGTGACAGCAAATAATAAGAACAAAATGTTTGAAAAAATGATTTTTTTTGACATGGTTGTTTGTATCTGAGAGGTTAAACAACAGGATTAGCGGATGCCTGTATTGTTCAGGCATCGGGAGTCAGATAAAAACAACCTATGAGATCTTAAGCCGGTGGGTATAGATCACGAATTCGCGGCCCACCGGTCGCGGTGGCCCGGAATTAGAGGAATGGCCATCCAGCATGCCCGGCAGCGCTTGATCCTCCTCTGAGGGGATCAGGAAGGGGGTCAGAACGGCAACCATTACGGGCGTCAACCTGGGCTCGCTTTTTTCCTGGGGAACCTGGTAATCATTCTTCAGGTAACGCACCTCTGTTTCACAGCAATTGCCGCATGCATCTTCATGTGCTTCGTCATGCGCTTCGCAGCATCCATGTCTGTGGTCGTCCGAAGCCGGGAAGTGGCATGTCGCCGAACCTGCATGGGTATGATGTGTGGCATCGCAGTCATCATAGGCAAAGGCAAACAAGGCGATATCCGTTGTTTCGCAACCAAGGCAATGGTGGATCAGCATGCGTATCCCGGTAAAGGAAAGCAGGAACAGGGAGGCAAGCAAGAATACCATGGTATGTGTCGCGATCCGTTTCATGGTCCAAAGATACAAATTTTTTCAGGTTGGCCAGGCATGCGATTGGCTTCATGCAACATGGCTTGATAGTAGAAGAACAGGCCAGCAAATCCATTTGTTCAACAGCTGCGGGGGTTCCTGATGCAACAAGTTAAAACAATGGAGATAAGCCATATATGGTTTTGCATCATACAACCGGCGTGGACCAGGGTCCGTTCATGCTGGTTTGATAGGGGTTACCTGATGATTTTTACCGGGATGGTTTTCACACCGTTGTTTGTGGTTACCCGGATAAAATACGTTCCATTGCGCAGGCCTGTGACATTGAGTTCGTAGTGGTCATCATCTACTGTCCTTGTTATCATATGCTTTCCGAGCATATCGACCACACGGATTTCCGACATTACGGCATTGGATGTGACCGTCACGTAGTTCCTGGCCGGGACCGGGAATGCGTTGATTAAAAGGGATGCTTCTGGCAGTTGTACCTCTGTCGGGTCACTCATACTGCCAAACCAGTCGTGCACCGCCATGTCGCCGGAGACTTCAATTTCCCTGTCAGGGGCGTCCTCATTTTCATCGCCGTCCCAACCCTCGTTCAGAAAATATCGATAGGCATAGGTACCTGCCTCCAGTTGGAGGGTCTTGGTGTAGACCATGGGATGGTCTCCATCGGGCGACATCTCCTGGCTTTCAGGGTCATCACCCGGGGTGATCCAGTCTTCGATCATATTGCCTGCCAGATAGACCACGTCATTGTCCGGGTCAAAGTCGAACCCGGCATGGTCGTATGTCACATAGGTCATATTCACATTGAATGTCACGGCAAAGGTGGTTGTTTCAAAACCGGCGTGGATGGTATGGTCGGCCACAACGTGATCAAAGGTGTACGATTCAACGGGGCCAACGCTTTGGCCATCAACCAGTATGTCGGCGACGCGGTAGCCCTCATCCGGTTCAATGGTGAATGTTTGTTCAGCACCGTATTCCACCGACACCTCCCCTGCCGGATCAATGCTGCCACCATCGCCTGCTGAGGCGGCAATAGTAAAGGTCTTCGTCTGAAAGCTGGCGGTGATCATACGGTCGGATTCAGCCACAAATGTGAGCAGTGGCTCCCCCCCAATGACGGTATCGTTTTCTGTCCACTCGGTGAAATGATAGCCTGTGGCCGGCGCAGCCTCTAAAACCACCTCCACACCGTGGTCGTAGGTTCCCCCGCCGGTCACTGTTCCGGCGCCGTCGGGTTGAACAACCACATTGATCACATGGCTTAAAGCTTCAAAGTTTGCTATGAGAGACACATCCCCTGCCGGCATGTTGAAGGTATACTGCGTGCTGGCGGTCATTTCTTCACCGCCGGTATCTGTCCAGTTCACAAATTCATAGCCTTCATTGGCCGTGGCTTCCAGGGTAACATCATCCCCAAAGTTGTAGTTGCCTTCCCCGGTGATGGTCCCGGCGCCTTCGGGCAAGACGGAAACACTCACCGTATAATCCGACAATGTAAAGTTGGCCACCAGTTCCCGGTCGCCTGCGGCGGTGAACACATACACTTCATTGGTGAAAACCTCATCCCCTTCTTCTGTCCAGTTCACAAAATGGTATCCTTCTGCCGGGATGGCTGTCAGCGTAACCTCTTCCCCGTGTGCGTATTCGCCCGTGCCGGTCACTGAGCCGAAGTCCGGCTCATTGGGCCCGGCCGAGATGGTGTAGGATTTCATGGCAAAGTTGGCATTCAGTATAAGGTCATTGGCAGGCATGGCAAAGGTGTACTGGGCGTTGGCATCCATTTCTTCGCCGCCGGTATCTGTCCAGTTCACAAATTCATACCCTTCGTTGGCCGTGGCTTCCAGGATAACATCATCCCCAAAGTTGTAGTTGCCTTCCCCGGTGATGGTCCCGGCGCCTTCGGGCAAGACGGAAACACTCACCGTATAATCCGACAATGTAAAGTTGGCCACCAGTTCCCGATCGCCTGTGGCGGTGAACACATACACTGCATCGGTAAAAACCACAATCCCTTCTTCTGTCCAGTTCACAAAATGGTATCCTTCTGCCGGGATAGCTGTCAGGGTCACTTCGCCCCCTATTGAATAAATGCCGTCACCGGTAATGGTTCCGCCATCTTCTGGCATGCTTGATGCACTGATAAAGACGGACTCAGCATCAAAATTGGCCACCAGTTGGCGGTCGCCGGCAGCGATGAAGGTGTATTCTGCGCCGGCGTCCTCTATGTAGGCACTTCCTTCGACCCATCCCCAAAAATCAAAGCCAGGGTTGGCAGCGGCAATCAGGGTAACTTCTTCTCCGTGCACGAAGGTTTCGGAAAATTGGCTTGCGCCGTTGACGGTTCCCCCGTCGGCAGGATTTGGGTGGGCAGTGATGGTATAGGTGTTGCGCTCAAAGTTGGCCACGAGCTCCCTGTTGTCTGTGGCGGTGAACACATACACTTCATTGGTGAAAACCTCATCCCCTTCTTCTGTCCAGTTCACAAAATGGTATCCTTCTGCCGGGATGGCTGTCAGCGTGACCTCTTCCCCGTGTGCGTATTCGCCCGTGCCGGTCACCGAGCCGAAGTCCGGCTCATTGGGCCCGGCCGAGATGGTGTAGGTTATCAGGGAAAAGTTGGCGGTCAGTATAAGGTCATTGGCAGGCATGTCAAAGGTGTACTGGGCGTTGGGATCCATTTCTTCGCCGCCGGTATCTGTCCAGTTCACAAATTCATACCCTTCGTTGGCCGTGGCTTCCAGGGTGACGTTATCGCCCGGGTTGTAACTACCTGCCCCTGTAACGGTACCGGCACCTTCGGGCAGCACGGAAACGTTCACGGTGTAGCCCGTCACGTCAAAGTTGGCCACGAGCTCCCTGTTGTCTGTGGCGGTGAACACATACACTGCATCGGTAAAAACCACAATCCCTTCTTCTGTCCAGTTCACGAGGTGGTATCCTTCTGCCGGGATGGCTGTCAGCGTGACCTCCTCCCCGTGTCCGTATTCGCCTGCACCGGTCACTGAGCCGAAGTCCGGCTCATTGGGTCCGGCCGAGATGGTATAGGTTATCAGGGAAAAGTTGGCGGTCAGAGTAAGGTCATTGTCGGGCATGGCAAAGGTGTATTGGGTGTTGTCTGACACCTCCATGTTTCCGGGTCCGGTCCAGTTAAGAAATAGATAGCCTTCGTTGGCAGTGGCTGATACAGTCACTTCCTCCCCTGCTTCATATTCACCTGCACCTTGCACACCCCCAGCATCTGCGGGGTTAACGAGCAGGGATAATGTATGGCTGTCCGGCGATATTTCTTTAAAATGGGCCGTAAGGGTGATATCTTGATCCGGCATCGTATACTGGAAGGTGGTTTGCCCGCTGATGGTGTCGCCATCTTCAGTCGTCCATTGCTCGAACTGGTATCCCGGGTCGGCGATGGCTTCCAGCGATAGCACAGTGCCTTCATCCACAGTCATCGCACCGGTATAAGGTTCGCCATTGACATTTACCGTGCCCTGCCCTTCGATGTCTAAGGTGAAAGTGTATGGTACCGGGATTTTGGTAAAGGTGGCCCCCACCTCTTTGGATTGATCCATCAGCAGATCGATGGGACTATCCGTTCCTGTCAGGCTACCCGTCCAGCCATCAAAGCTCCATCCTTCGTCGGGCATGGCTTCCAGCGTAAGGGTGGTGTTTGGCTCGACCATCAGTGGTTCGGTGTAGATGCTTCCATCCACTGTTACCTGGCCGTCGCCTGAGGTATGTATGACCAGGGCATAGTTTCCTGTCTCAGCAAATACGGACCCATTGTTCAGGGTGAGTGGGATGAACTCCATTTCGTCGTTAACCAGGCGGACCAGAAAGGTATGTTCCTCAACAAAGTCCAGCAGCGAGGTGTTATCATGCAGGGCACAGGCAACTTCGTCCATGCAGAAAGGGAGGTGCAGGTCGAAGAGCTTCTCACCATCAGGAATTGTCCTTGGGTCATGCCTGAACCAGCTAAGCGCGATGGTGGTGTCGTTAAACAGGCCAAACTGTAAGTTACCGATCAGCGGATGGATGTTTGTCACAAAGTTGTCCTGATCCATATCAACGTCAATCACATTGTTGTTGAAGGTGATCCTGATCTGTAGGATGTTGAATTCGGTAAAACCTGTTACTGTGACGGGTACGTCTACCGTAGTACCTGGTAAGACCTCCTGGTGCGGAATGCTGATGGATGCGCTCTCCCCGTTGGAGGCGTATAAACCTGTACCCTGACTGATGCCGATCAAAGCAAAGGCAATAAAAATTATGAGAGATTTCTTCATTGGAGAATAATCATAACACAGTTAAGCGGGTGATATATATATATACAATAGAGGCCCCGACAAAATGGAAACATATTCACACTTTGCGACAGCCTCTATGCAAACTTTATTAAAAAAGTACGAGTGGTTTACAAGATCCTTACAGCCCTGGCTGCCACGAAGCCAAGCATCAATAAAAGCCCCACGAAGATGGACCAATTGGCCAGGGGGACCGGCACCTCAATTTCGGAAACCGATCCATCGGTAAAGTCAGTGAATATCGCGTCTGCAACCCCTTCCTTATCTTTACCGAGATTGTTGGTAGTGGCACCACCTACCTCTGTGACACCCACCTCGTTTTTCCCGATAAAAACAATCTCTGAAGACCCGGTCGTAAAGGAAAACTCCAGGTAAAACAAGGTGCCTGTAAAGCCTTCGGCCACTTCCAGGTTGCCCGTGGGGGCTTCCCAGGTGATAAGGAAGTCTGCATCATCAATATCATCATAACTAATCGCATCCACAAATACAGGGTCAACATCGACCATGTCGACAAACTGTAATACGTGGGATTTTTCAATGTTAATCCGAAACTCAAAACTTCTTACAATTTCTCCCATGTCAAAATCGGCAGTAACCGGGACCAGGACGTTTCTGTTGGGAAGGCTTAGTTCGTCAGCGATTGTGACAGCTGCTTTAAATTCGTTTGGTCGGGCGTTCAGCAGCGTAACAGAACCAATGATAAACCCCAAAAGAAGCAATGAAGTAAACACTTTTTTCATAATCAGGATTTTTTTATCATACAGGCAAATGTATGCATTTTTATGATAAGGTCGAAAAAAAAATTAAATACTTATTATTTTTTTATTAACAAAAAACCCGGTGTCACCGCACCGGGTTTCTCAGACAGCCGCTAATGATGTAATCAGGAATTGTTTATGATCTGGTGGGCTTCTTTAATGATATTGTCTTTTTTGCGCCCACTGATGCCCATTTCTTCCAGGGCCTGGGGAGTGTCAACCAACTGCCGGCACAGCACGATGTTTTGCTCCAGCAATTGCTGCTTTTGTTTTTTGGTAAGGTTGGTAATGGTTGTAATGGGGAAGAGCCCCGATTGTTCTATCATTTCTTTCAGGCTGCGCTGGTGGGGGTAGTCCCAGCTTACCAGGTGCAAGCCGGCGCAGCGGCCGTAATCAATGGCGTCGGTAGTGAAGCGGGTGTTGGTAACCACCCAGCCCTGAAAGGTGCGTCTGCTGTTGCCTGACTCCTTTATCCAGGCCGCTTCAATATCGCGAAAGCG
>SLCY01000102.1 GCA_007125585.1 Bacteroidales bacterium | reverse complement strand
TGCGTATATTCAGGGAACTGGACATACAACCCAAACGGACCGTCCGTGCCGTGATGTTCATGGACGAAGAGATCGCCCAGCGGGGCGGTAACAAATACGCGGAACTGGCAGCGGAGCGTGGCGAGGAACACTATTTTGCCATTGAGTCGGACCGGGGGGCGTTTACCCCGCGTGGCTTTTCTATCGACACCGACAGTGAGCGGCTGGCTGCCATGAAAACCCTGAAAGAGTATTTTGCCCCGTATGGCATGCACGAGTTTTTTGCAGGCGGCAGTGGGGTTGACATCGCTCCGCTGAAGAATTATTACGATGATGTGACTCTCGTCGGACTTGTAGTCGATTCGCAGCGGTATTTCGACCTGCACCATGCCGCCAGCGATACCTTCGACCAGGTGAACCGCCGCGAGATGCAGCTGGGAAGTGCAGCCATGGCCGCCGTCATCTACCTGGTGGACATCCTCGACCTGCTGGCAGAATAACACTCCAAATGCAGGGACCCCAAAAAATGCTCATGTCATTATTTGTACCTGTTTAATGGTCGCTTTAAAAACTTTTTGATCAATGTTTCCGTATTTTGTACCAAAAACCATCGCCGGATGCTAAAGCATCGGGTCTTATTGCATGAAACAAAATTGTTTTAATCCCACAGTTTGCATCATTGGATGTACTATTTACCCATGAAATATCATGAACAGAACCTTTGGTATCTACGTAATTCTTAGTCTGGCACTCCTCTTTCCGGCGTGCAGGGAGCAAAAACCCGGTGAGCATATCAGCCTGATCCCGCTGCCGGCAGAAATGGAGGCAAGGCCGGGGAGTTTTTCCATACGACCCGGGACCCCGTTGGTGTATTCGAATGAAGAGCTTTCAGCAACAGCAAGGTACGCTCTCAGTTTTCTTGGGTTATGCGGTGACGGGCAGCAGAAACCCCTCCTTGCAAAGGACACGGAGGGGGTACGCAATGCCATATGTTTATTGCTCAAGTCTGATTACAACGAGGTGTTGGGCGACGAAGAGTATCGCCTTACTGTTGAACCCGATGGGATTTCCATATCGGCTAACCGGCCTGCGGGTGTTTTCTACGGCGTCCAGACACTGTATCAGCTCATGAGTACCAGCGTGGACGGAAAACTGCCCTGTCTTGAAATCACCGATTACCCGCGTTTCGGGTACAGGGGATTGCACCTGGATGTGTCACGCCACTTTATGCCTGTGGATTTCATATACAAGTACATTGACTATATGGCAATGCACAAGCTCAATGTGTTCCACTGGCACCTGATTGACGACCAGGGGTGGCGACTGGAGATCAAAAGCCACCCGAAACTTACCGAAACGGGTGCCTGGCGGGTCGATATGTCGGATCTGCACTGGGGCCTGCGGCCACTGGTTTACGACCCCGACAATGCCACCTACGGCGGTTACTATACCCAGGATGAGATACGCGCGGTGGTTGCCTATGCCGCTGAACGCAATATCCATGTGATGCCGGAGATCGCAATGCCCGCGCACGTCATGTCAGCCCTGGCTGCTTATCCGGAATACTCCTGCACCGGCGAAAACCTGGGGGTTGCCCCCGGAGCTGTATGGCCGATCACCCATATTTACTGCGCCGGCAACGACGACACCTTTGCGTTCCTCAAGGATGTGCTGTTGGAGACCATGGAGCTTTTCCCGTTTGAATACATCCATGTAGGCGGCGATGAGGCCAACAAGGCAAACTGGAAAACCTGTCCGAAGTGCCAGATGCGCATCAGCGACGAGGGACTGGCGGATGAGGAAGAGCTGCAAAGCTATTTTGTACGGCGCATAGAACGGTTCCTGAATGAACACGGCCGCCGGCTGATAGGCTGGGATGAGATCCTTGAAGGGGGACTGGCGCCCAATGCAACGGTGATGTCGTGGCGGGGAGAGCAGGGAGGCATCGAGGCAGCGCGCATGGGGCACAATGCGGTGATGACGCCAACTTCACACTGTTATTTTGATTACTACCAGGGAGATCCTGTCCTTGAACCTCAGGCTATCGGTGGACATACCACGCTGTCGAATGTATACTCCTACGAGCCTATCCCGGAGGCACTCAACGAAGAGGAAGCAAAACGCATCCTTGGTGCCCAGGCCAATGTGTGGACCGAGCACATGCCGGTACCGGAGCAGGTGGAATATATGGTGTTCCCTCGACTGGCAGCACTTTCGGAAGTGCTGTGGTCGCCTGCGGAGCACCGCGACTGGACCAGCTTCTGGCAACGGATGGACGCACAGTACATGCGGTACGAACGCCTGGGGATCAACTATTCCCTGAGTGCATTCCAGGTCACGGTATCGCCCGGTGTGGACCCAGAAAACAGGCGTTTGCTGCTAAGATTGGATTCAGAGGTGCCCGACCCAGAAATACGGTATACCCTCGATGGCAGTGACCCAACAAGCCGGTCCCCCCTATACACCGAACACGTTGCAGTGGACGCCCCGGGAACTTTCAAAGCAGCCATATTCAAGGATGGCCGTTCCATGCGTCAGGTGCTCGAAAGGGAGTACAATATTCACAAGGCCTTTGCCGCTGACGTAACGCTTTCCTATCCCAATAACCCGCACTACAATGGTCACGGGGAGTACAGCCTGGTAAACGGGATCCATGGTACCAGGAACCCTTACGACGGAAACTGGAAAGGGTTTTACGGGGACGACATGGTGGCGACCATTGACCTGGGCAAAGCCATACAGATCAACGGCATGGAAGTGGATGCACTGCAGTCGTATTATGCATATATATTCCTTCCCAAACAGCTCCGTATAGAAGTATCGGAAGATGGCACCCATTTCGTATTGCTGGATGTTCTGCAACACGATGTGTCGCCCAACGATGTGGAAGGGGTCATTCACCTGTTTTCGACCAACAAGCAGGCCGAGAACGTGCGTTACATTCGTGTCCATGCAGAAAACCTGGGCCACTGTCCGCCAAACCACTTCGCCGAGGGAGAGCGGGCATGGTTGTTTGTGAGCGAGATTGCCGTGTACTGAGACATACCGCGCATCCGCCCCCCACGACCCAACTACCCATCGACACATTTTTCCCTTTTCATTTTTACTTTACTGGCAGGATTTTCTTATTTTTACCGGCGCAAACGATCAACCAATGACCAAAACACCCCCGGAGACCGACAGGGTCTACTATTCCATCGGAGAAGTGGCAAGAATGTTTGATGTAAATACCTCTTTGATCCGTTTTTGGGAAAAGGAGTTTGACATGATCCGGCCGCACAAGAACAAGAAAGGCAACCGGCTGTTTACCCCAAAAGATGTGGACCACTTCCACATGATCTACCATTTGGTGAAAGAGAGAGGATACACCCTCAAGGGCGCCAGGGAAAAGATCAAAAAGAACCCGGAGGAAACCAGGAAAGACCTCGAGATCATCAAGACACTTAACAAGATGCGTGACTTTTTGCTGGCATTAAAATCCAAAATATAAAAAAACACACCCCGGAGCCGGTCCTGAACGACCACCATCATGTCCCGGGTTTCGTTTCTTTAACCCCTTTTATCATTTTTACCCTGAAAAAACAAATCCATGGTAGCAAAAATCAAGAAAAAACTCAATGAATCAAAAATCGCGCGGTGGGTCGTCCTGATTGTGGCAAGTTTTGCCATGGCCACCAATTATTATTTTTATGATGCCCTGGCGCCACTGGCAGACCTTATCCGCATGAACCTGGGTTTTAGCACCACTGAATACGGATTCTTCATATCAGCCTATTCCATCCCAAATGTATTCCTGGCCATGGCAGTGGTGGGCGGCATCATTCTCGACCGCATCGGGATACGGATCACCGGCTTCTCTTTCATTTTTTTCATGGCACTGGGAGGGACCATTACCGCTTATGGGGCCTCAGACACATTTCTGAGCGGCGGATTCGGGTACCACTTCATGAACTCTTTTCTGACCGGCTATTCCCCCGCACTGAAAATGATGTCACTGGGTTTTTTCATCTTCGGACTGGGGGCTGAGACAAGCATTGTCGTGCTCTCCAAGGTGATCGTGAAATGGTTTAAAGGCAAGGAGCTGGCCCTGGCTTTGGGCCTGAACCTGGCCATAGGCCGTTTGGGTGCCGCCCTGGCTTTTACCATGTCGCCCAGGCTGATCTACCCCGAATGGACCACCGCCATATGGTTTGGCGCCTTGCTGCTGTGGGTCGGCTTGCTGGCTTTCATGTTCTATATGATCATGGACCTGAAGATCGACCGGCAGGTCAAGATCGACCTGAAGGACCCTGAAGACGAGTTCAGGTGGAAAGACCTGAAAGACCTTGTTACCAACCGTTCGGTGATATATATAACCTTGCTCTGTGTGACATTCTATTCTGCCGTCTTCCCCTTCCTGAAGTTTGCACCCGACCTGCTCATGAACAAGTTTTCCATGCCACGGGCACTGGCAGGCGATGTAACATCATACCTGATGTATGGGACCATTTTGCTGACACCACTGTTTGGCTGGGTGGCGGATAACAAGGGCAAAAGCGCCACCCTGATGTACCTGGGCTCCGCATTGCTGATCGTCGCCCACCTGATGTTTGCCAAGACCTATATCGAACCCCGCGTGCCCATCGTGCTGCTGGGTATCGCCTTCTCACTCGTGCCCGCCGCCATGTGGCCTGCCGTGACAAAGATCGTCAGACAAAGCAAACTGGGCACCGCCTATGGCTTTATGTTCTCGGTGCAAAACATCGGCCTGTGGGTGTTCCCCCTCCTCATCGGATGGGTGGTCGACACCTCCAACCCATTTTACAGGACAGAAATATACCCGGCACAATTCACCGAGATACAAGCTGCCGGCCTGAAATATACCGGTACCTACATCGATCGCAAAGGTGAACCCAACGACAACATGACCATACATGTCAACACCTCTGTCTTTAAAGACAGTATCAGCGGCAACGTTCTATGGCGTGAGGTCCACGTAGTGGAAACCGATGATGAAGGCAGGTTTGACATCCGGTTCGGCCAAGGAGACGTGATATCCGATGTGAACTTCTCCCGCCTCGTGGAATCTCCAAAATATCGTGCCGACCTGGTCGTTACAAGAAGATCGGAGGATCTCCATCTCTATGAGGGCGACTTTTCTGTCGATACGGCCAACTATTTCACCAACCAGGTGGATCAGCGTCATGAACACCTGTTTGGCCGCACCCTCAGAGGCAACCTCACACTGTATGACATCATCACAGATACCGTCTTCGCTGAAGACAACGCCCCCGCTGAAGGTTATGGCTCTGAAGAAAATGCCGCCACCGGGGAGTATGCCGACGTATCCCCTGACAACGAAAAAAGAGCAGAGATCATCAACGTCGAACAAAGAAAAGTGTGGCAGGAAAGGATCCGTTTCTACCTCAAAGATGACGGCAGCTTTGAAATACTTATGGGATACGGGCGGCTGGTATTTGCCAACCCGGATTATTTCGGGCTGGCCGAGAATGAACATGAGGCAGAGGTGATCAAGCCGCTGGACTACACCAACCCCATGCTGGTATTCTCCCTGCTCGGATTTATCGGCCTGGTGTTTGCCTTCCTCCTGAAACGTGAAGACAAGACATCAGGATACGGGCTCGAACTGCCAAACAAGGATATGGATTAGACCAGTTACTGGCCATGATAGTAATAACAGGCGCAGCAGGCTTTATCGGCAGCTGCCTGATCAGCAAACTGAACAGACAGGGGATCAAAGACCTTGTTCTTGTGGATGACTTTTCCCACCAGCATAAAATGGGAAACCTGTCAGGAAAAGTTTATTCGCAAAAATTGCCGCGCGACAGTTTTGCCGGATGGCTGGATAAAAACCACGACCGGGTTATCTTCATCTTTCATCTCGGTGCCCGGACCGATACCGCCGAAAAAAATACAGCCCTGTTTGAGCGGCTTAACCTGAACTACTCAAAAAACATCTGGAAGGCCTGTGTCAAATACCATTTGCCCCTTGTCTATGCCTCCTCTGCCGCCACTTATGGCGCAGGCAAACACGGCTATGACGACCGCCACGACCTGCTGGAAAAACTAAAACCCCTGAACCCGTACGGCAAAAGCAAGCATGACTTTGATCGCTGGGCATTGGGGCAATCAACAGGACCTCCTTTCTGGGCCGGCCTTAAATTATTCAATGTGTATGGGCCCAACGAATACCACAAAGGGAGGATGGCCTCGGCCATACTGCATCTCTTCAGGCAAATACGTGACAGTGGAGAGGTAAAGCTGTTTCGCAGCCACCTGCGCGACATTGCCGACGGAGAACAACGCAGGGACTTCATCTATGTAAAAGACGTCCTGGATGTCTGTATGTTCCTGAAAGAACATCAACCCCACCCCGGAATATATAACCTGGGCACCGGCCACGCCAGAAGCTTCACGGAACTGGCCAGCGCCATCTTCAATGCCATGGGGGTGCCCGAAAAAGTGAAGTTCACCGATACCCCAGAGAACATCCGTGACAACTATCAGTACTTTACCGAAGCGAATATCGAAAAGCTGAGGGCGGCCGGATACAAAAAGCCCTTTTATTCTCTCGAAGAAGGTGTTGCCGACTATGTGAATGGTTACCTGACCGGGTCAGGGTATTATTGACCCCTGGCGATTCAATGTCCCGTTAAATGATGGCTGTGTGAAACACCCTGCCCTGCAACAAATTCGACCAGTTCAGGGAAGAACGCCCTGAACTCATCCTCAAACAGCTGATAGTTTTGCAAAAGATCGTCAACAGCGGCCTCCATACCTGAGTTAAAAGGCGTACGCCGTGCCATCCCGCCAAAATTCCTTTGCAAAACCGAGAGGTCAGCATAGTTCACCAGCCAGTTGTTCTCTGTCATATAAGGAAGGATGTATTGCGCACGGGGCGGCAAGATGTCCTTGTTCTGCTTCAGGATGGTATATACCCCATCCACATATCTTCTCAATGGATGCCTTGAATACTCCGCCCAATACCTGGCCAGGAAGTGATCGTAATACATGTCCACCACCACCCCCGCGTATAACCGGTACTTCCTGCGCAAGCGACCCTTGCTCTGTGAAACAAAGCTGTGCGCATCTGTATAATGGTCTATATGCCTGTGCAAGCGGATCCCCTTGACGATCCCATCACTGTATCCATTGATCTGCTGTCCTTTCACCATGTCGGCAATGAAGTTGCCGATGATCAGCTCCTCATCATTGCCGGACAGATACAGATGGGCCAGAAAGTTCATCTCTATGGTTATTGTCAAAATGCCGTCTCACAATATTACAAAGAAAAACCAAAAGCCCAAATATGATGTTTTTTGTTAGCTTTGTAATCTCGACCATGAAACCTGTTTTGTTTGCGAAAATATTCTTTAAAAACATATCACTTTTAAACCCCTTAACGACGATATACATATGCAGAAGTTATTGCTGCTGGGTGATGAAGCCATTGCCCAGGCCGGAATGGACGCAGGCATGTCAGGTATTTTTGCTTATCCCGGAACCCCTTCCACGGAAATAACCGAGTATGTGCGCAGTTCGCCGCAGGCCGGTAAGAAAGGCATTGTGGCCAGCTGGGCTGCCAATGAGAAGACGGCTGCCGAGGCCGCCCTTGGGATGTCTTATGCCGGCAAGCGTGCCATGACGGCTATGAAGCACGTGGGACTTAACGTAGCGGCCGATGTTTTTCTGAACGCTGCCATTACAGGTGCCAACGGCGGCCTCCTTTTCGTGGTGGCCGACGACCCTTCCATGCACTCATCACAGAATGAGCAAGACTCAAGGGTATATGGGAAGTTTGCCATGATCCCGATGCTGGAACCTTCCAACCAGCAAGAAGCGTACGACATGGTGCACCTGGGCTTCGACATTTCGGAACAGTTCGGGATCCCCGTCATGTTGCGCATCACCACGCGGCTGGCACATTCCCGTGCCGGGGTGGTCAGAAAAGAACAAAGGGCCCAAAACGAGTTCCAGCTGCCCGAAGATCTGCGCCAGTTCATATTGCTGCCGGCCATTGCCCGGAAACGTTACCAGAAGCTGCTGGACAACCAGCAGGCATTCCAGCAGCTGTCTGAAGAGTCGCCATACAACACTTATATGCCCGGAGAAGATCGATCAGTGGGGATCTTAGCCTGTGGGTTGGCTTACAACTACCTGATGGAAAACTACCCCGACAGGAAGGTGCCGTACCCCGTTGCAAAAATTTCCCATTACCCTCTGCCGCACCATCACATAGAACAGCTCTACAATGAGTGCTACAGGATACTGGTGTTGGAAGAGGGCTATCCCGTGGTCGAAGAGATGCTAAAAGGCTTCATGAACCAGGACAAAGAGATCAATGGCCGGCTGGACGGCACCCTGCCCCGTACCGGCGAGTTGAATCCCAATATTGTCGGAAAGGCACTTGGCTTTTTACATGAAAATATTGGCGAGGTGCCGGGGCTGGTGGTCAAACGTCCGCCATCCCTTTGCAAGGGTTGTCCGCACATTGACAGCTTTCTGGGCCTCAACGAGGCCATTGCCGAATATGGTGAGGGGCGTGTTTTCTCCGATATCGGCTGTTATACCCTGAGCGCCCTTCCGCCCTATGAGTCGATCAACAGCTGTGTGGATATGGGTGCTTCCATCACCATGGCCAAAGGGGCGGCCGACGCAGGCATGCGCCCGGCAGTGGCCGTGATCGGTGACAGCACGTTTACCCATTCCGGCATGACGGGATTGCTCGATGCCGTGAACGACAAAGCCAACATCACGGTTGTGATCCTTGACAATGCCACCACCGGCATGACAGGTGGCCAGCCTTCCGCCGCCTTTGAAAAGGTCGAAGACATCTGCCGCGGCATCGGGGTGGAACAAGAGCATATCCGGGTCATCAAGCCCCTGCGAAAACAGCATGAAGAGAACACCAGGGTCTTCAAGGAAGAACTGGCCTATGAAGGAGTGTCTGTCATCATTCCCCGCAGGGAGTGCATTCAAACATTGAACAAAAGGATGCGGCAGAAATTCAAGGACAAGGCAAAAAAAAAGTAAATCAATAAACCAGTGAGCCAGGCCAGGACCATTATCGGACACCCAGGGGAATGATTATGGAAACAGGGTGCTGAGCACTGGGAGTAAGAAGTAAACCTTTAAACCCTTAAACCTATTTGATATTTTACAAAATATAAACAGATGAAAAACGATATCATACTGGCCGGTGTTGGTGGTCAGGGGATCTTGTCCATCGCAGCCATCATCGGTCATGCCGCTGTTCAATCCGGCCTGTACCTTAAACAGGCCGAGGTTCATGGAATGAGCCAGCGCGGTGGCGATGTGCAGTCCCATCTGCGCCTCTCGTCTGAAGAGATCGCATCCGACCTCATCCCCCAGGGGAAAGCCGACATGGTCATCTCCGTGGAACCAATGGAGTCGCTCAGGTATCTTCCCTTTCTCAGCCCTGACGGCTGGCTCATCACCAACACTGAACCCTTCATCAATATTCCCAACTACCCGGATAAAGAAGAGGTGATGAAAGAGATCAGGAAGCTTCCGCAACATGTGGCACTGGATGCCGGTGCTATTGCAGAAGAGATCGGTACCAAAAAGGCTGCAAATGTCGTTATCCTGGGAGCAGCCTCTCCCTTCATCGACATCCCATTGGGTAAGCTCGAAGACGCCATCCGCTTCCTTTTTGGCAAGAAGGGGGATGAGCTGGTGGATATGAACCTGAAAGCCCTTCGTGCCGGCCGGGAAGTGGCCGGAAATGATGCGGAAAAGCCGTTTCCGCGTTAAACAAAAAACCCGGGAAATCAGTTATAACTTTGCACCTGTCGACAAAAAGCTTGCTTCATTGAAATCCCGGAAATGTTGCACAGACATTTTGATCATATTTTTCATATTAACCCTGTTGAACCTATGATAACGAACAATTTTATTGAACGTCACAACGGAATACGCAAAGATGATGAAGAACGCATGCTGCAAAAGATTGGGATCGGTTCTTCCGACAAGCTGATCGATCAGACCATCCCGCCGGCCATCCGTCTGAAAAATGAATTGAACATCCCGGCTGGTTTGAACGAATATGAGTATATCCGGCATCTTTCGTCACTGGCAGCCAAAAACAAGGTTTATAAATCCTTCATTGGCATGGGCTATTACAATACCATTCTGCCGGGGGTTATACAGCGCAACATCCTGGAAAACCCCGGCTGGTATACATCCTATACACCTTATCAGGCCGAGATCTCACAGGGGCGCCTGGAAGCCCTGCTGAACTTCCAGACCGTCATCGCCGACCTCACCGGCCTGGAGATCGCCAACGCATCGCTGCTCGATGAAGCCACCTCGGCCGCCGAAGCCATGATCATGCTATTCAACAGCAGGCCAAGGAGCGCGGTAAAAAAGGGTGTGAACAAGTTCTTCGTCTCCCGGCGTTGTTTTCCCCAGACCCTTGATGTGCTGAAAAACCGTGCCAGGCCCCTGGGCATTGAACTGGTCATCGCCGATCACCACCAGGTGACGCTCAACGAAACATTCTTCGGTGCCCTGATCCAATATCCTGACGAATATGGTTCCATCAACAATTACCAGGACTTTGTTCACGAAGCCCAAAAGCTGGATATCCGCATTGCCGTTGCAGCAGACCTGCTAAGCCTCACGATGATGACGCCCCCGGGCGAGTGGGGTGCCGATGTGGTGGTGGGATCCTCCCAGCGCTTTGGCGTTCCCATGGGATATGGCGGCCCGCATGCAGGATTCTTTGCCACCAAAGAAACGTTTAAACGCGCTGTACCCGGAAGGATCATCGGGGTGTCTGTTGACAAGAACGGTGATTATGCCCTGCGAATGGCGCTGCAAACACGCGAGCAACATATAAAACGTGAACGTGCAACCTCCAACATTTGCACTGCACAGGCGTTGCTGGCATCCATTGCCGCCATGTATGCCGTTTACCACGGCCCTGAAGGATTAAAAAAAATTGCACGACATATTAACATCCTGACCGGCGTACTGGCACAGGAGGTGGAAAAGTACGGGTTCAGGCAGCTGAACCAATATTTCTTCGATACCCTGCTTATCCAGCTGCCTGAAAACGTCTTTTCCGGTAACATACAACAACTGGCCCTTGACCACCGTATGAACTTCCGCATCATCGATGACAAACATGTGGGCATCAGCCTGGATGAAACCACCTCCCTGGAAGATGTCAACACCATCCTGTCGGTTTTTGCAAAGGCGGCGGGCAAGGGTTTTGAAACATTCGACTGTGACCCCGCAACATGCGACAAGGTCAATACCATCCCGGACATCCTGCAGCGCGGGAGCCCTTTTCTGCAACAGCCCTGTTTCAACACATACCATTCTGAAACGGAGATGATGCGTTACCTGAAAAAGCTTGAAAATCGTGACCTGGCACTCAACCGTACGATGATCCCACTGGGTTCCTGCACCATGAAGCTGAATGCGGCCACCGAACTCTTTGCCCTCAGCTGGCCTGAGTTTGCCAATATCCATCCTTTTGTACCTGAAGAACAGGCAGCCGGATACCATGAGCTGATCCGCCAGCTGGAACGTGACCTTTGTGAGATCACCGGATTTGCCGGCATCTCTTTTATGCCCAACTCGGGTGCTTCGGGAGAATATACCGGTTTGATGGTCATACGTGCCTACCATGAAAGCCGTGGCGAAGGACACCGTGACATCACACTCATCCCCTCCTCTGCACACGGCACCAATCCTGCCAGCGCCGTGATGGCCGGGACACGGGTAGTGGTGGTGCAGTGCGACGAGAATGGCAACATCGACATCAACGATCTGCGCGAAAAAGCAGAAAAGAACAAAGACAACCTGGCCG
This sequence comes from Bacteroidales bacterium, assembly GCA_007125585.1. GTDB lineage: Bacteria > Bacteroidota > Bacteroidia > Bacteroidales > UBA7960 > PUPG01. The sequence goes on along the minus strand of SLCY01000102.1, from coordinate 13,606 downwards.
CGATCATGATCACCTACCCTTCCACACACGGTGTTTTCGAAGAGGATATCCTGGAGGTGACAAAGATCATCCACGATAATGGTGGTCAGGTATACATGGATGGTGCCAACATGAACGCCCAGGTAGGATATACCAACCCTGTCATTTGCGGGGCGGACGTTTGTCACCTGAACCTGCACAAGACATTTGCCATCCCCCACGGAGGGGGCGGCCCGGGCGTTGGCCCGATTGGCGTGGCCAAGCACCTGCTGCCCTTTTTGCCGGCCCACCCCCTGTACAAAACCGGGGGCCCGGAAGGCATCCCCGCAGTGGCCGCCGCACCCTTTGGCAGCGCATTCATCCTGACCATCACCTATGGTTACATCAAGTTGCTGGGTGGAGAAGGGCTGAAAGAAGCAACGAAGGTGGCCATCCTGAGCACAAACTATATCAAAGCCTCCCTTGAAGGACATTTCAGGGTGCTTTACACAGGTAAGAACGGGTGGTCGGCCCATGAGATGATCCTGGACTGCAACCCCTTCAGGCGGAGTGTAGCCATCGATGCCATCGATATTGCCAAGCGGCTGATGGATTATGGCTTCCATGCCCCTACGGTCGCATTCCCGGTCGCCGGCACCCTCATGGTGGAACCAACAGAGAGTGAACCATTGTCTGAGCTTGACAGGTTTATCGACGCGATGATCTCCATCCGGAAAGAGATACAGGAAGTGGAAGAAGGCAGGGCGGACAGGGAAAACAATGTGATAAAAAACGCACCACATACCGCAGCGATGGCGGCAGGCAACGACTGGGACAAGCCCTATAGCCGGCAGCAGGCCGTTTTTCCGATGCCCTGGTCGGCAGAGATCAAGTACTTTCCGCCCGTTACACGGATCGACGACGCCTACGGCGACCGCAACCTGGTGTGCACCTGCGACCCCATAGAAAGCTACGCACAAGAGTAAAATCGATGTACAGAGCTTACGGAACGGTCGGGGTTACCGGGAGTCCTTCTTGTCAAGATAAAGGAAACGTTTGATCTTTTTGGTGGGCGTCTTTTCAAACGGCTCAGTCTGTTCTTCTATAAAAGTCAGACGGGAAAAGCGGCTCAGCCGTGCATTCACTTTCTGCTGGATCTCCCCGAGGCGCTGCTTCGCCTTTGCCTGTATCTGCTCAAATAAAAGGCCGGCCGTCTCTTTCATTTCATTGTAGCTTTTTCCGCTGGATTCTTTGAGTTCATGATAACGCCTGTCGATCTCTTCATAGTTAAGGTGGACCCTGGCCACCAGCTTGCCCTTCAATTCATAAACAAGTGACTCGAGCACATGGCGCTCACTGTTGATCACCGCCTCAATGTCCTCCGGATAGATGTTCTCCCCGGTCGGACTGATGATGATGTTCTTGATGCGACCCCTGATGAACAGATAACCGTCTTCGTCCATCACACCCAGATCGCCGGTCTTGAACCATCCATCTTTGGTGAACACCGCTTCCGTCAATTCCGGCTCTTTGTAATACCCCATCATGACCATGGGGCCCCTGGCGATGATCTCTCCTTCGCCTGTGTACGGGTCAGGATCAAGAATACGAAGTTCCTGTCCGGGAAGGACATGGCCGGTCGACTGAAATTTTGTGACCTTTGGCCCACAGCCGGCAAGCAGTGGCGATGTTTCGGTCAATCCGTAACCAATAGCATAGGGGAACCCGGCATCCCTCAAGAAGCGCTCAGTGGCAGCACTCAGCTTGGAGCCGCCAATGCCAAAAAAGTGTAAATGGCCGCCAAAGGCTTTGTAAATCTTTTTGCCGGCCATCTTGTGGAAGAATTTCTTTACCGCCCTCACCTTGCTCAACCCACGCATCAGGGGACTGCCTGTGAGCTTGGGCAAAACCTTGTTCTGGTAAACCTTTTCAATGATCAGGGGTACCGTAAGCATCATGGTGGGCTTCACCTCTTCCATGGCAGGCAAAAGGACAGCCGGGGTAGGAAGCTTGTCAAGGTAACTGACAGCAGCCCCCGACATGAATGGGATCACAAAGCCAATGGTGCATTCGTAGGTATGTGGCAGCGGCAGGACAGACAATAACCGGTCGTGGGGGTGAACATCCTGGATACCGAGCGTACTGACCGCATTCGAAAGGATGTTCTTGTGGCTTAACATCACACCCTTGGGTTTTCCAGTGGTTCCGGAAGTATAAAGGATGGCTGCCAGGTCGTCCTCCGCCGGATATTCAGGAACAGGAAGTGCACCCCCTTTGTTTTTCCGTGGCTCCGCCTTGACAACAGCCCCGTTCAGCTCAAGGTTTCCCAGGCTGATCTCTGTAAGGTCATCTGCCAGGATAGCTGACTTGAGGGTTTTGGGAAGAACGCCCTGGAGCTTGTAGGCCTGTTTTTCCGAAACAATGATCACCTTCGATTCGCTGTGCTGTAATATCTTGGATATCTCAAAATCACTGAAATCAATAAGGATGGGGACGACCACTGCACCCATGGAGGTTACCGCAAGATATGACACACCCCAGTTGGGCATGTTCTGCGACAGCAAAGCCACCCGGTCACCCTTCCGGACACCCAGCATTAACAGCATCCGGGTCAGCTCCTCTGCCCGGCTATTCACATCATTGTAAGTCAAAGGCTTCTGGCCGACAAAGCCAAGGGCAGGTTGTTCAGAGTATAAGGACGCGCTGTTCTCCAGCAGCGACCGAAAGGTAAGTTTTTCAGGGAGTTGCATAAAACGAAGGTTTAAAACGCAAAGATAAGCATAAACCAAAGGTAAAAAACATAAAAATCCCTAAACCTTTAACCCCCTGAATCTTTAAGTAATTAAACCTATAAACCTTAAACCTCTGAACGAAAACCAGCCTTTAAAAAACAGCGTATGTTACCGCCACCCCCACGGTTACCACGGAGGCCATCACCATCAGTTTGATGAGTATATTCAGACTGGGTCCGGAAGTGTCTTTAAACGGGTCCCCCACCGTGTCACCGGTCACGGCTGCTTTATGGCTTTCAGAACCTTTGCCCCCGAAATGTCCCTCTTCGATATATTTTTTGGCATTATCCCATGCCCCTCCGGCGTTTGCCATGAAGATCGCCAGCGCAAACCCGCTGGATATGGTGCCGAGCAATAATCCCGACACACCGGGAACACCAAACACAAGGCCGACAATCACCGGGATCAGCAGTGCGATCAATGACGGGAGCAGCATTTCCCGCTGAGCTCCCTTGGTGGAGATATGTACGCATCGTGCATAGTCGGGTTCTGTCTTTCCTTCCATGATGCCCGGCATGCTGGAGAACTGGCGACGAACTTCGTCTACCATTTTCTGTGCAGCCCTCCCCACAGCATTCATTGTCAGTCCGCTGAACAGGAAGACGGTCATCACACCCAGGAAAATGCCGACGATCACCTTCGGGTTCATCAGGTGTACCTCATAATGATTGACAAAGTCCATAAAAGTAGCATCTATCGCTCGCGTACCGGCGATTAACTCATCAGGTCGTTCAAGGAACTTCACAAACATCATGCGGACCTCTTCAAAGTATGATGCGAGGAGTGCAAGGGCTGTGAGTGCAGCGGAGCCAATGGCAAAGCCTTTCCCTGTGGCGGCTGTGGTGTTACCCAGGGCATCCAGCGCATCGGTGCGCTTGCGCACTTCTGGATCAAGGCCAGACATTTCGGCATTGCCCCCGGCATTATCTGCAATGGGGCCATAGGCATCGGTGGCCAGCGTAATACCAAGTGTCGAAAGCAGACCGACGGCGGCGATGCCAATGCCGTAGAGTCCATAATTCAGGTGTGCCACATCAAAGGAAAAACCGGTGGCAAAAGAAAATGCCATGGTGATGGCCACCACGATGATCAGCAAGGGCACAGCAGCAGAGATCAACCCGTTGCCAACACCACTGATGATCAAAGTAGCCGTCCCTGTCTTGCTGGACTCAGCAATTTTTCTGGTGGGCCGGTAGGCCGATGCCGTAAAATATTCGGTAGACTGCCCGATGGCTATGCCGGCCAGCAGTCCGGTAACGATGGAGCCCCAAAAACCGAGGTAGTTCGGGAGTTGCAGAAAGTACAGTACAAGGAAAGAAGCAATGACAATAAGCACGGCACTCATGTTAACCCCAAAGCCCAACGAGCGCAACAGCTGTTTCTGGGTCGCCCCCTCACGCGTGCGCACCATAAATACGCCGGCAATAGAAAGCAAGGTGCCAACGGCGGCAATGAGCATGGGTGCGATCACAGCACTTACCTGTATATCGCTGCCATAGCCGATAAAAGCGGCAGCGCCAAGCAAGGCCGTAGCCAGGATTGATGCTGCAAAGGATTCAAACAGGTCTGCACCCATACCGGCCACATCCCCCACATTGTCTCCGACATTATCGGCAATGGTGGCAGGGTTGCGCGGATCATCCTCGGGAATACCTTCTTCCACCTTCCCAACAAGATCAGCGCCCACATCGGCAGCCTTGGTATAGATACCACCTCCCACACGGGCAAACAATGCCTGGGTGGAGGCACCCATGCCAAAGGTGAGCATGATCGCCGTGATGGTCATGAGCTTAAATCCGGCATCCATCTCCGGGATAAAGATGTTCAACACGATGAACCATGCCGAAATGTCGAGCAGCACCAGCCCGACAACCACCAAACCCATCACCGCACCACTTCGAAAAGCAAGGCGCAATCCGCCATCGAGCGATGTGCGGCACGCATGGGCAACCCTCCCGGAAGCAAACGTGGCTGCTTTCATGCCAAAAAAACCGGCGAGACCTGAAAAGAAACCGCCGGTTATAAAGGCAAAAGGCACCCACGTGTTCTGAACACCCAAACCATAGGCCAGAAAAGAAAAAATCACCGTGATGACTAGAAACACGATGATTACCACTTTGTACTGCTGACGTAAATAGGCGGAGGCACCCTTTCGCACATGATCAGCAATCTTTTTCATCATGTCAGTGCCCTCGTCCATACGCATCATCTGCCGGAAAAAATACCAGGCAAAAGCCAATGCAAGGATTGAACTTACAGGGACTAACCAAAAAAATGGAGGCATTTTTTGTATTGTTTTAAGTTAAATAAACCATTGATTTTAACAGGATGGCAGCAAATTTAAAGATTAATTTTAATCGCCTGACACAAAACCACCTGTTCAATGGAAGGTTTTTTTAAAAAGTTTTTTTTCAGTGTTTCGCCGTGTGGGCTGATATATGCCAGATGCCTGCCCCTGCTGATGATTCCTTGCAATATTGATGGTTTGAATTGTTGTGGTTTATTTTCGAAATGTTGTGTTGTTGTATTGTAGTGGTATAGAATTATTTGAAGGATTAATGCCATGGTGATCCCAGTTATCCGCTTTGCTGCACCAAACAGCTGCAACGACCAGTTGCCCGCATTCCATGGATCCGTGAAACATGAACGCGTGGGTTACAAAAAGGATAACGGCCGTTTCACAAAAATCCTTATTTTTGTGTTTTACAGACACACAGGGTGCAATGATGCGGCACTTTCTGAAGGAGGATTGCATATGAAGAAAATCAAGCTTGAAATATTGGGAATATCTTACAGCCAATCACAATCAGGGGCTTATGCTTTGATCTTTGGCGAAGCCGGGAAAAAAAGGCGGTTGCCCATCATCATAGGCAGTTTTGAAGCACAAGCGATCGCCATCGAGCTTGAAAAGATGAAGCCCAGCCGTCCCTTGACCCATGACCTCTTCAAGAATTTTGCCACCACCTTCAATGTTTCCATTACCGAAGTGATCATCTACAAGTTCAGCGAAGGCATATTCTTTGCCAAACTCATATGCTTTGACGGCATCAAAGAGGTGGAGATAGACTCGAGGACATCCGATGCAGTGGCAATTGCCGTTCGTTTCAAGTGCCCCATTTACACTTATGAAAACATTTTGAGCGCTGCAGGCATCGTGATGCAGGAAGGCGACGAGTCGCTGGCTGCAGAAGGGGGGAAAACCGGAAAAAAGAAAAAGGAAAAACAACAGGTGTCGAAAGACCAGTACAACCATATGACCATTAAGGAACTGGAGAAGAAATTGATGGAAGCCATCGATGCAGAGGCTTATGAGAAAGCATCCGTCATCCGTGACGAGATCAACAAAAGAAAACGCAGTAAAAAATAATGACGTCGTATGGCATGGTTCAATGAAACTGTACCCGGCAGCAATACTGCAGTGTTCTATCCTTAAACCAATGATCAATGACCAAGAAAGAGATGCTTCACAGGTTGCTTGTGTTGCTTATTGCACCGGTTTTTTTGCTTAGCGCATGCGGCGGGGAAAGCCAGGAGGTAACTTTTGCCGAGATTTCAAAGATCTGGGCTTTTCAGGAGGTGACAGATAAAGACACGGGAGAGGCCATTGCCTTTCCCATGAAAGACACCCTCGGTATTGTCGAAACGGATGAAGCCAGAACTTTTAGTATCCGCTCTGATTTCCTTGAACTTGACACCCGCGGAAGCTGGTCGAGGGAGGGCGACACCCTTCGTCTGTTACCAAGACTGACGGACCTGGAACAGGAAGTTGATTCGATCGTATACCTGGTCGATGATGGCACTCCCATGCTCCGGTACTACCATGCAGGTAAAATGCTTGCCAGGCATACGCCTGAAAGCCTGGAGGCCGATGAACAACCCGTTGAATTCATCATTGAAGAGCTTACAGAGGAAACCCTCGTCCTTTCCGATGATGAACACCTTTATCAGCTGGAATACGTGCCGGCAGAAGTGATTGAATATGCATTCGGCATAACTTCCATATTCAGGGGGATGCTGGGCATGTTCGTGCTCATTGGCATCGCCTTTCTGTTTAGTGCCAAACGCAAAGCCATAAACTGGCGGGTGGTGGGTATCGGCCTGTCAGTCCAGATCCTGCTTGCTTTTGGTGTACTGCAGGTATCGGCCGTACAATATTTCTTTGAGATGATCGGTTCGGTGTTCGTGGTGATCCTTGACTTCACCAAAGCCGGCACGGAGTTCCTGTTCGAAGGGTTTCTTGACACAGATAGGTTCGGTTTTATTTTTGCATTCCAGGTGCTGCCCACCATCATCTTTTTTTCAGCACTTACCAGCTTGTTATTCTACCTGGGCATCATCCAAAAAATCGTTTACGGCCTCGCATGGTTGATGACCAAAGCGATGAAGCTCTCAGGGGCAGAGAGCCTGTCGGTGGCAGGGAACATTTTCCTCGGACAGACGGAATCGCCGCTCATGATCAAAGCTTACCTCCCGGATATGACACGGTCGGAGATACTGATGGTGATGACGGGCGGCATGGCTACATTGGCGGGTGGCGTCCTTGCAGCTTACATCAGTTTCCTTGGCGGCGATGACCCGGTGCAGCGGCTGATCTTTGCCCAGCACCTGCTGGCCGCATCCATCATGGCCGCTCCAGGGGCGGTGGTGGTCACCAAAATATTGTACCCCCAAACAGAGGAAATTGACAAAACCATGGAGATCTCCAAAGACAGGATTGGAGACAACATTTTGGACTCCATCACCAACGGTGCAGGTGAAGGGTTGCGCCTCGCAGCCAACGTGGCAGCCATGCTGCTCGTGTTTATCGCCTTCATCGCAATGTTCAATTTTATTGTGGGACGGCTGGGTGACATTGTCAACCTGAACCCTTTGATCGCCGAGGCAACTGACGGCCGCTACGAGAGCCTCTCACTGCAGTTCATCCTGGGCTACACCTTCGCACCAATCATGTGGCTCATCGGAGTGAGCCTGCCCGACATCACCCTGGTGGGCAGACTGCTCGGTGAAAAGATCATCATGACAGAGTTCATCGGCTATGTGAGCCTGGCTGAACTCAAAGATGCCAATGCCTTTGCCGACCCGAAATCGATCATCATGGCAACATACCTTCTTTGCGGCTTTGCCAACTTTGCAAGCATCGGGATCCAGATTGGCGGCATCGGTTCCCTGGCACCCACACGAAAAGTGCTGCTGTCACGATTCGGGATGAGGGCATTGCTCGGAGGCACCCTGGCAGGACTGATGAGCGCAACCATCGTGGGAATGATACTGGGATGATGTTGCCAGGTCGCACAAATAACAAGCCCCAAAAAGAAGGCACCGGAAAGTGCAACAGTCCACAAAACCCATGGCAGCCCGGGGCACGGCCGGACGACCGGGTCAAAAACATGACATGATAGCTGAACGTATCCTCTATTTGTAAAAGTCATTGAGAATTTTCACATGCAACAATACCTTTCTCTTCTTGATCACGTCCTGCATCACGGGATAAAAAAAGGTGACCGCACCGGCACGGGCACCCTCAGTATTTTTGGGTACCAATTGCGCTTTGACCTCGGCAAGGGCTTTCCGCTGGTGACGACAAAAAAGGTACACCTCCGCTCCATCATCCATGAACTGCTTTGGTTTCTCAGGGGAAATACCAATATCAGCTATTTAAAGGATAACGGGGTCTCTATCTGGGATGAATGGGCGGATGAAAACGGCGACCTGGGCCCTATCTATGGGGCCCAGTGGAGAAACTGGCCATCAACAGACGGACAGATCGACCAGATCAAGACACTGGTCCATCAAATAAAAAACAATCCTGATTCGCGGCGCCTCATGGTATGTTCCTGGAATGTGTCCCAGCTGAACCAAATGGCGCTCCCCCCATGCCATGTATTGTTCCAGCTCTATGTCGCCGGGGGGAAATTGTCATGCCAGCTTTATCAACGCAGTGCAGATGTTTTTTTGGGCGTGCCCTTCAACATCGCATCCTATGCGCTGCTTACCCAAATGCTCGCACAAGTCTGCCAGCTGCAACCCGGCGATTTTATCCACACTTTTGGTGACGCCCACCTCTACCTTAACCACGTCGAACAGGCAAACCTTCAGCTGAGCCGCTTGCCGCGACCATTGCCGGTAATGAAGATCAATCCTGACATAATGGATATCTTTGATTTCCGTTTTACTGATTTTGAATTGTCGGGATATGATCCCCATCCACATATAAAGGCCCCTGTGGCCGTTTAACCGCAGATGTTGCTTATGAATTGATATTTTTACCAACCAACGCCACATTGTATGAAACTATCGCTTGTTGCTGCCGTGGCAAACAACAATGTCATCGGCAGCGAAAACCGGCTCCTCTGGCATATGCCCGCCGATTTGAAGCACTTTAAGGACCTTACGATGGGCCATACGCTCATCATGGGCAGGAAAACCTTCGAGTCGATCGGCAAGCCCCTGAAAGGCCGCAAGACCATCGTGGTTACACGCAACAAAGACTTTGATGCACAAGGATGCCAGATAGTCCATTCGATCAGGGATGCCGTCAAAGCAGTGAAAGCAGAAAAAGAGGTTTTCGTTGCAGGCGGTTCGGAGATCTATGCTCAAACGATAGGCCTTTACCATACCCGCCGCCTATACATCACCAGGATATATGCCAATTTTGACGGTGATGCATTCTTCCCCGAAATCGACCCGGGCAAATGGGAGCTGAAAGAGATGGAAGAGCATGAGGCAAATGAAAAGAACAAGTATCCCTATGCCTTCATGACATACAAAAAGAAATCCAGCCGCCCGTAGTGTTATTCTGTGTTCCAGGTTTTCAACGGTTGTTTTCTGGCAGCAGGGAACAGCACGTTGTTGAGGATCAACCGGTATCCGGGAGAGTTGGGGAACAGGTCCAGGTCGGTGGGCGGGTCTCCCACATGGTGGCGGTAATCTTCCGGGTCGTGCCCTCCCAGAAAGGTAAAAGTACCCTGGCCCCGTATGCCATGGATGTAACGGGTCTCACCCTTGGAGCGGTTTTCACCAAGGATGGTGACCGTGGGCTTGACAACACTTTTTCGAAATGCGGTGGTCTGGCCCATAAAACCCTTGATAACCGTTTCATGGCTTTGGGTCAGCATGGTGGGTATGGGATCCCATTTTGCTGAAAACTCGAACAGGGTAAAAAAGTCGGTAGCCTGGTTTCTGCCGGTCTTGGGAACGTCGATGTTGGATTTCTCATAGATGGCCGGATCCGGTACGATGGTAAAATCCTCAAAGGCAAAGGTGCGGCTAAAGTCAAGACGTTCCTGCGCATCCGGGTCCGGGGGAGTGCCGTTGTAAACCTCATGCAATATGTCAACCCCTTCTGCTGCCAATGCAATATCTATGCTTTCAGGTGCAGAGCACATGGCAAACATATATCCTCCTCCTTCCACAAAGCCGCGTATCTTTTTAGCCACTGCCAGCTTCAGGTCTGACACCTGCGCATATCCGAGGCGACGGGCCGTTTCTTCTGCCAGGCGCACATCTTCCTGATACCAGTCAGCATGGCGGAAGGCCAGCCAGAACTTGCCAAACTGCCCGGTAAAATCCTCGTGGTGCAGATGCAGCCAGTCATAAAGCGGAAGAATGCCCGACAACACCTCCTCGTCATATACCTCATCGTACGGTATCTCGGCATAGGTGAGTGCCAGGGTCACCGCATCATCCCACGGCAAGCTGTTGGGCGGGGTATATACAGCAATTCGGGGGACCTTGTGCAGGCGGATCTCCTCCATGTTAACTTCCGGCTCAGCGATCTCACGTAAAATACCGGCAGCCTGGATATCGGCGATGACCTGGAAACTGACCCCACGAACCACCATTTCCTCCTCAAACTCACGATGGTAATCAAACATGAAGCTGCCCCCCCGGTAGTTCAGGAGCCAGCTGACCTCCACATCGTAAGTCAGCACATGATACGCTATACCATATGCCTTTAGGTGATTACGCTGCGCATCATCCATAGGGACCAGGATCTGCGCAGCAAACGTGTAAAGCGGCATCAATAATACGAGCAAAACTGAAAACAAACACCTCATATGTATGGTCCTTTAATGATCTCAACAATTCAGGGCCGTTGATTGTTTACGGCCGTTCTTATCCATCCGTTTCCACAGCACCGGCTGCATCCCTGACCACTCCGGGAACCCGGTCCTGTGCATTACCCCGTGTCATCTTTCAATTGCCATAACCAACCACCATCCCGACAACCGGCACACTGCTCCTCCCTTTCGGCCTTTTTCCCTGCCAACAGCTAGAAGCCACAAGCCAAGAAGCCCTCTGCCGTCACGGAAAATACGTCCCGGATATCCGTTTATTGTAACGTCCGCAGGTTAAAACGGCACCTCATCATCATCATCATCCATGGTATTCATTTTTGATGGGATGGTAAGGATGTTGGGCTGGTCGTCGAACTGGCCGGCGGGTTTCATCTCTCCGGACAAACCGAAATCGCCTGACTCGTATTCAATAAACTTGGCAAAGTTTTGAATAAAACGCAGGTTAATGTCCTTTAGTGCGCCGTTTCGGTGTTTGGCGATAATCAGTTGTGCCAGCCCTTCTGTGGGGCGGCCGTGTTCGTCTTCGGTGATCTGGTAGTACTCGGGTCGATAGATAAAGAGCACCATGTCTGCGTCTTGTTCTATGGCCCCGGATTCACGGAGGTCGGAAAGGATAGGACGTTTGGAGCCACCCCGGGTCTCTACGGCGCGGCTTAGCTGGGAAATAGCTATTACGGGGATATTCAGTTCTTTTGCAAGACTTTTCATGGAGCGGGAGATGTTGCTGATCTCCTGTTCCCTGTTGCCACGATGGTTATCCGGGCCTGCTGACATCAGCTGGAGGTAGTCGACGACAACCAGCTGGATTTCGTGCTGTGCTTTCAGGCGCCTGCATTTTGCCCGCAGTTCAAATATGGATAGGGCGGGAGTATCGTCGATATACAGAGGGGCATCGGTCAGTGCATTCAGACGGGCGTTAAGCTGTTCCCATTCGTATTGTTCGAGTTGTCCGCGCCTCAGTTTGTCGGCCGGGAGCTCCGTTTCGCTGGATATCAGACGGGTCACCAGTTGAACACCTGACATCTCCAGGGAGAAGATGGCAATGGGCTTTTTGAAGTCAACAGCCATATTCCTTGCCATGGTAAGCATGAAAGCGGTCTTCCCCATCCCCGGGCGGGCTGCCAGGATGACAAGGTCCGACTTTTGCCAGCCCGCCGTCACCCTGTCAAGCTCCGGAAAGCCACTGGGGATACCACTGATATGGCCATCCTGGTTCTTTGCGCCCTCAATCTGTTTGACAGCCTCCTTGATCAGGGAGTGCATGTCATCATAATTGCGGCGCAGGTTGGTCTCACTGACGGCAAAAAGCGCCTTCTCCGCCTTGTCGAGAATATCAAACACATCCTGGCTGTCTTCATAAGAATCTTTGATGATCTCCGAGCTGATACGTATCAGCTCGCGCTGAAGGAACTTCTGCAGAATGATGCGTGCGTGGTATTCCACATTGGCTGAGCTGGCCACCCTGTTGGTAAGCATGGAGATGGTATAGGCACCACCCACCATATCCAGTTCGCCGCTCTTCTTCAATGCTTCGGTAACAGTAAGGATGTCAACCGGCTGTCCTGCTGAAAACAATTCATATACCGCACCAAAAATTTTCTGGTGAGACTCTTTATAAAAGATTTCGGGTTTCAGAATGTCGATGACGTTGGTCAAAGCATTTTGTTCCAACATCATGGCACCCAAAACAGCTTCTTCCAGATCGACGGCCTGGGGCGGGACCCGACCATGATCGGAATAATCCAAAGGGGAAAAGGTCTTTTTGATCTTTCGACCGGTTGCATCCCTTACTTTTTGTTCCCTGTTTTCCATGGTTCAAAAATACACAATCCCGCACCTGCCCACAACTATTTGTCCATAAATAATTATCAACAATGACCCTGTGGGGTTAAAGAACTAAGGGTGTGCAACTTAATCGGCCGGGGCCTCCCTATTGGTCTTCATCACCTGGAACTCCGTTCGCCTGTTGTTTGCACGTCCTTCCGGCGTTTCGTTGGTATCTACAGGCTTTGTGTCTGCATGACCGGTATAGGAGATCCTTTCCCTGGATATCTCTTTCCGGATCAGAAAGTCACGAACGCTTTTGGCGCGATTGACCGACAGCTCCAGGTTGTGGTCGAAGGTTCCGGTACTGTCGGTATGGCCGCTGACTTCAATATGGATGCCGGGATTCTCTTTCATGAAACGCACCAGTTTGTTCAGTTCGGCATGGGATGTCTCGCGGAGCGCATAGCTGTCGGTTTCGAAAAAAATGTTCCGCAACACCACGGGGTGTCCTTCTGCAATGGGTTGCAGGCTGATGTTCCGCAAATAGGGCTCGTCTTCCGTCCGTATGCCGGTATAGCTGAAGTGTTCAGAGAAAAACAGGTACCTTTCTTTTGACACATTCAGCGCAAGGTCTTTTTTTGTGGGGATGGCCACCAGGAAAGATCCGTCGACGGGGTCGGACGTTGCTTCTATCAGTATTTCCCCGTCATGCAGGTTGAGAAGTTCAAATTTTGCAACGAGCGGCTTCCGGGTTTGGGCGTCAACGACGACACCCCTCATATAGGTATGGGGGTGTGGGCGGGCTTCCGGATACAGTTCAAAGGTGTACAGGTCGGAGTCTCCATAGCCTCCCTCCATGTCTGAGGCAAACCATGCATACTGGCCGGATGCACCCACGATCATGGCAAACTCATCACCATGTGTATTGATGGGGTAACCGATGTTTTGTGGTTCGGTCCAGTTTCCGTCGCTGTCGCGACGGCTGAAAAATATGTCCAGCCCTCCCATTCC
>SLCY01000085.1 GCA_007125585.1 Bacteroidales bacterium | reverse complement strand
TTCCGTCGGGGTTCGTTGCCCCCCAGCCGGTAACCTGGCCCATCACCCCCGGGTCGGTAAGGCCGTCATCCGCATCGCTTTGACTGATAAGAGGGATTAAACGTATCCTGTCGGTAAAATTCAAGGGTGAGGCCAGCTTCAACAATGCAACATCGTTCAATGGCATACTATACCCCGGATGAACGATGATTTCATCAACATTTCTCATTTGATCGAAATCAGGGAAGTCATCCATCCCTGCAAAGATCTGTATGAGGCCATCCGGATCATCTACACAGTGTGCAGCGGTCAGCACCCACTGTTCATCGATGATGCTGCCACCACATATTAAATAGCCATCATCACCTACAGCGACATGCCACGGATGGTCTTCAATATCGGCATCTTCTCCCCCGATGATCTTGCCGGAGCGAAACCTGCTTTCATCAATTTGTAACCGAATCTCCTGCCGCACGTCCGCATCCTCAAGAAACCATGACGTCTGATCAAGTTTGACTTCTTTGTGCTCCGTCTTGTTGACTTCCATCAGGGACCCCTGTCCCATGGTCAGAAATGGCCCAACAAAAAATAATAACAGTAAAGTAATTGATGTTCTCATATTGGTATGTTTTGGTTAAATGAAAAAATATGAATTGAAATGAAAAACGTATCTACGCATGTATATGTGTGCAAAATGGATTAGTCAGACTTCGAAAATAGTCACAAAAATTATCATATGCAAAAAATCCTTAAAAAACCAAAAAAAAAATTAAATTCGCAAACAGTCCAAATACCTAACCCCGGATGAAACAGTGCTTGTTTTTATTTATTCTCCCCCTGCTGCCCCTCCTATTCCACCATTCGGCGAAAGCCCAGGTTAGTGAAGAAGAGTTTAATGCGCTGAAAGCTTTTTATGATTCAACCGGAGGGGATGGGTGGGATGATAGAACAGGTTGGGACTTTGATGAGACAACGCCAAATGATGTAACCAGCGCGTGGCACGGTATCACAGTGTCCGACGGACGCCTTCGCATATTGGACCTGCGGCAAAACAACCTGCAGGGAACCATTCCCCCAGAAATCGGGGACCTCGAGTATTTGGAAATACTTGCCTTGAACAGTCAGGAAGGTCAACAGGAAAACGCCAACAACCTCTCCGGAGAGCTTCCGGATGTTTTTGAAAATTTCACAAGTTTGATATTCATCGACCTTTCCAGAAACAATTTCGAAGATACAATTCCGGGAACGATTTTGGGACTGCCCAACCTGAGAACCCTGTTCCTTTCAAGGAACAATTTTTCAGGTGAAATACCCCCCATTACTGGCCTGGATAACCTGGAACGATTCAATGTTTCCGGCAACAACCTGACCGGCCCCATCCCCGATGAAATATTTAACCTGGCCGCATTGAGACAGTTAAACCTTGGTCACAATAACTTTACAGGCCCCATCCCGAATGAAATTGGCGACCTGGTCAATTTAACGGAGTTATCCCTGGAGAACAATGATCTGGTTGGTGAAATCCCGGAGCAAATTGGAGACCTTGGAGAACTGACAGTCCTGGATTTAAGCCGAAATGCATTAACCGGCGAAATTCCCCCGGAATTTGAAGCCCTAAACAAATTAGAGGAGCTGAACCTTGCCTTCAATGAACTGGAATCAGACGAGTTCCCTGCTTTTATTTACGAATTAACCAGCCTGGAAAAGCTTTATCTGACATCGAACCGGCTGGCAGGCGAAATCGATGACGAGATTAACCAATTGGACAACCTGGAGAGATTGTTCCTGGCAAACAACGAATTTGTGTTTGTTCCTGCATTAAACCTGCCTGTCCTGAAAAGGCTTTACCTCCAAAACAACCGACTGCATTTTAATTCGATCGAACACAACTGGGATCTTCAACCGCAACTGGATGATTTCATTTATTCCCCCCAGGCCAGGGTGGGGGTGGAAGAAGATTATCATAACATTGTATACGGGGAGCCAGTCGAACTCATGGTAAACGTTGGCGGTGAACACAATATTTACCGGTGGCTATTGAATGGCGATCCTGTCCCGGGCGCTGACTCGGACACCTACACCATCGAATCGTTCTCGCGTGAAATGGCGGGGGTATATGTCTGTATAATCACCAATTTACAGGTGACTGATCTGACGCTCCTTTCTGATCCTATTGAGGTTGAGTATGCCGGATCGATTGAACCGACCGTTGAGACCACCCCGCCCGACCCCGGCGACATCACAGCTGTATCAGCTTTTTCAGGAGGCAGGGTGACCGATGATGGCGGGGCTGACATTACTGTCCGCGGCGTGGTATGGAGCACCTTCGCAGGGCCTGACATTATTGATCATGAAGGGATCACAACAGATGGTGAAGGAACGGGGCCATTTACCAGTCATCTCACAGCCCTTGAACCTGCAACCCAATATCATGTCAGGGCGTATGCCACCAATGCTGATGGTTTTACAGGTTACGGGGAAGAACACATCTTCACCACCATGCCGGAGAGCAGGATCCCCAATGCCTTCAGACCCGACAGTCAAATTCCCGAAAACCGGACATTCAAGCCTGCAGACCTGAATATGGCTTCTCTCCAAAGCTATTCCCTTGAAATATATGACAGGTGGGGCAATAAAATTTTTGAATCGGCCCATGTTGACGATGGGTGGCCCGGGAATGTCAACGGCAACGATGCGCCTGCAGGCGGGTACATCTACCGGATCGGGTACATTGATCTCCTTGGCAATCGCCATGATTTTGAAGGTGTTGTGATGCTGGTCAGATAACGAATGGTGCGGGGGTTGCAGACACAAAAATCGTTTGAAACCACGGTTTCGGGAAGCGTGTCATGCCCCGGCCACCCTGGGCCCTGAACGGGGGCGCCCCATTGCCCCGGCACCCATATCCAGCATCCGGCGGTTCCGCATCGACCCCCGTCATATCACCCTTCTTTATTACTTTTGTAGTCATATTGACACGAAGATGAGTCACACCTATCCTGCAAATTTTGAGGAAAAGACCGGCTTCGACCGCATCCGTGAGATGCTCCTTGCCTTTTGCCAAAGCCCTTTGGGGGAGAAGGAGGTTCGCAGGATCCGTTTCGACACCGCCCATGGCCGTATCGGCTGCCTGCTGCAACAGGCGGAGGAGTTCAGGCAGATCATCCTGGCGGGCGAAGCTTTTCCCGGGGCCAACTATTATGATCCCTCAGAGGTGTTTGCCCATCTGGCGCCTGCCGGGACCTTTGCCGAGCCGGAGGTCTTGCTGGACCTTAAGCTGTCGCTGGAGGCCATCATCAGCGTGATGGCTTTCCTGGCCCGCACCAGTGAGGATGGGTCGTTGAAGTATCCATGGCTGGCGCGTCATACCGGCGACCTGGAGATCGACACCTCCCTGCCTGCAAAGATCAACGCGTTGATCGACGAACATGGCATGGTACGCAGCAGCGCCTCGCCCGCCCTCGCTGAGATACGCAAGACAAGGCAGGATCTGGAGAAGAAGGCCCTGCAACGCATCAACAACATCCTGAACGATGGGAAGGCACAGGGGTGGATCAAAAAGGACGTGGAGCTTGCACTCAGGAACGGCCGCCAGGTGATCCCGGTGGCAGTCGCCTACAAGCGGAAGGTGCGCGGCTTCATCCACGACCATTCCTCTACCGGGCAAACGGCCTTCCTGGAGCCTGAAGAGGTGTTCGAGCTGAACAACCGTGTCCGTGAGCTCGACGTCGCAGAGCGCCAGGAGATCATCCGCCTGCTGAAAGCCTTCGCCGATGTGCTGCGTCCGTTGATCCCCGACCTTCAAAAGGGGTACGGCATGCTGGGACATATGGACGCCATCCGTGCCAAAGCCACCCTGGCCCTTGAGATGGACGGCATGATGCCACAGCTGAAAGACCAGCCACAGATCGACTGGGTGAATGCCAGGCACCCTCTGCTGACACTTTCCTACAAAAGGCAGAAGAAACATGTGGAGCCCCTCACCATCAGGCTGGACCAGGAGAGCCGCATCCTGGTCATCTCGGGCCCCAACGCCGGAGGCAAGTCGGTCTGCCTGAAGACATGCGGCCTGGTACAGTACATGCTGCAGTGCGGCCTGCTGGTCCCGATGGAAAACCATTCGGAGGCCGGCATCTTCCACAGCCTGTTTATCGACATCGGCGATGAGCAGTCGCTGGAGAACGACCTGAGCACCTACAGCTCCCACCTGCTCAACATGAAGCACCTGCTGGAGAATGGGGACGAGCGGACATTGTTCCTGATCGACGAGTTCGGCGCCGGCACGGAGCCGCGCATTGGCGGTGCCATCGCTGAGGCCATCCTGGAGAAGGTCCATGCCAAAAGGGCCATGGGCGTGGTGACCACCCACTATGCCAACCTGAAGCTGATGGCCGGCAAGCACGAGGGGATGATCAACGGCTCCATGCTGTTCGACAGCAAACGGATGAAGCCCCTGTATAAGCTGAAGACAGGCGTTCCCGGCAGCAGCTTTGCATTCGAGATCGCCCGTTCCATAGGGCTGCCCATGGCGATCCTGGAGAAGGCCGGCACCCTGGCCGGCGACCAGGACCTCGACTTCGACATCCAGCTGCAAGACCTGGAGGTGAAGAAGGCAGAGCTGGAGGCCAAAGAGAGGCAGCTCCACCATGCCGACGACTTCCTCGCCGAGTTGATCGACAAGTACGAGAAGCATCGCGATGCGCTACAGCAACGCAAGGATGAGATCCTGCTGGAGGCCCGCAGGGAGGCAAAAAGAATCCTTGAGGGCACCAACAGGATGATAGAAAACACCATCAGGGAGATCAAAGAGGCGCAGGCCGAAAGAGATAAGACCAGGGAGGCACGGCGGCAGCTGGAAGAGTTCGCCGAAGGGCAGGCAGCAGAGCTTGCGAAGATGCCACCCGTTCATCCCCAAAAGAAAGGGAAGAAAAAGAAAAGGCAGGTGATGCCTGAGGCAGAGGTTGACCCGACACCCATCGGGGTGGGCGACACCGTAAAGGTAAAAGGGCAGGAAACACCCGGGGAGGTTGCAGCCATTACGGGAAAAAAAGCGATGGTGGTGTTTGGGAGCGTTCAGCTCCGGACAGCCCTGGATGAGCTGGTGAAGTTGAAAAAATCGAGTGCAGGTGCGGTTGGCGTCAGCAGATCTTCTTCGCGCAGCTCTTTCGACATCAACGCGAGGGCGGCGGCTTTCAAGCCCGACATCGACCTGCGCAGCGCACGGGTGGATGAGGCCCTGAAGCAGTTGCAGACACATGTAGACGATGCCTGCCTCCTGGGCGTACCACAGATCAGGATATTGCACGGAAAGGGAGACGGGGTGCTGCGACCGGCCATCCGCAACTTCTTAAAGGAGATCCCCCATGTGAGCCGCCTCAGGGATGAGCACCCCGACCGTGGCGGCGCAGGCATCACCGTTGTCGACTTCGGAAAATAGGAACAGCATGCCGGCTCACTCCTTGTCAAACAGCTTCAGCTGATTTTTTGTAACGTAAGAAGGGGGTGGCGGATCATCACGATAACGCGCCACATGATTGTTGACCAGCGACTTCATGAAGCGGATGGGCGTCAGGTTGTTCGTCTTGCAATAACGCTCGAGCGCTTTTTTTTGTCCCACGGTAAGCTTGAAGCCCACCTTCTTGTACCTGACACCCTTTCTTTTTCGTTTGGACCTGTACCCTCCTGCCCGGGTTTTTTTTTCAGACATGGCTTATTCTCTTTGATACTCTCTGATGAGATAAATATACACGGGGAAATGGTCGCTGTATCCACCGAGATACACGCCGCCGCCATAAGTCCGGAAGGGATAGCCCTGGAAACGTCCCGAAGGCTGCCTCAGGAAAGGGCGGTTGAACACTTCGGCTCGCAGATACCTGAACTCGCTGTAGTCTTCGTTCAACAAGGAAGAGGTTATCAGGATCTGGTCAAACAAGCTCCAGGCATCCCGCCAGGCATTGGTGCCAATGCCTCTTCTGTAAAAAGACTCAAAGGGGTTGTAGAGCTCATCCTCCCCCACCTCCCCCTTGTTGCCCCTCGACCGGAGATGCTTCCTGATGCTGATATCGGTCGGGTTATCGTTGAAGTCGCCCATCATGAACACCCTGGCACCCGGCTCGGCCTCCTGGATAGAGTCGATGATATGCCTGGCGATGTCTGCCTTACCGGTACGCAGTGGCCTGCTGCGGGCCTCACCACCAACCCTGCTGGGCCAGTGGGCCACGATGAAGTGCATCCGCTCGCCAAGCAAATAGCCGCTAAGCAATAACTGATCGCGGGTAATAAAGTCCGGGCGATCTTCTATGACAGTGGGATAGGCCTTGTGGCTGTCATACTCAAAGTAGGTGGGATTGTAAAAAAATGCCACATCAATACCCCTGCGGTCCGGGCTCGGCTCATGGACAACCTGGTAGTTACGGTCTTTGATGCGTTCCTGGGCGGCAAGATCTTTCAGGACAGCTTCATTCTCAACTTCGGCCAGCCCGAGAACAGCCACCCCGTCAGGGTTCAAATCCCGGCCAAGCTTGTCGATCACCCTCGCCAGGTTCTCCTGCTTCTCCCAGTAACGCTCCGATGTCCACCGGTTGCTTCCCTCCGGCGTAAAGTCATCATCACGGATGTCGGGGTCGTTGATGGTGTCGAAGAGGTTCTCCACATTGTAAAACCCGATCGGGACACTTATAAACTCACGTTTGTCATCGTCCGTTCCGGCGAGAAGGACGGTGGGTACGGCGATAAAAAAAGCAAGTGCAAGCGCCAGACAGGTCCGGAAATATGTTAAACGCATAGCAGGTTCCATAATAAATGATTAATTTTGTTGCCCAAAAATAATCATTTTACGGGAATAAGGCCATGTCATCAACAATATTTGGCGATTTCCTTTACAAAATAAAATTTCTTCACCCATGAAAAAAGATTTGTTACTGGCCCTGTCTTTTTTGTTTGTCATTGTTCTGGCGGGGCATGCGCAGGATTTGCCTGAAGAGGTTATGGCTTTGGACACCCTGGAGGTTGAAGAGCGTGGCGACCGTGACCTGCCTGTCTTTACCATTTCCATTGATGATATTGAAGGGGAGGCGGAGTCGCACGACATCTCCAGCTTGTTGCAGGGTTCGCGCGACATCTATGTCAACACGGCGGGATTTAACTTTGGATCTGCCCGGTACCGTATCCGGGGCTATGACTCTGAGAACACCACGGTGATGATCAACCATATCCCGGTGAATGACCCGGAGACGGGCAGGCCATTTTTTGCCGTGTGGGGCGGATTGAATGACGTCACCCGCATGACGGAGCCTGTCAATGGTCTTGGGCCTTCGCGCCATACCTTTGGCGGTGTGGGCGGAGCCACCAACATTGTTACCCGTGCATCCCGCTTCGGGCCCAACACGCGTACAACCTATTCCAGTGCCAACAGGACGTACAACCACAGGATGATGTTTACCCACAGCACCGGCATGCAGGACAACGGCTGGGCGTTCACCCTCAGCGGCTCGCGGCGGTCTGCCAGTGAAGGCTATGCACCCGGCACGTTTTACGATGCATGGGGCTATTTCCTGTCGGTGGAAAGACAGCTGAACAGCGATCACAGCATTGGCCTGATCGCCTTCGGTGCACCATCGCGGACAGGCAGGCCCGGTGTGGCCGTACAAGAGGCATACGACCTTACGGGCAACAACTACTACAACCCGAACTGGGGCTATCAGAACGGAGAGAAGCGTAACGCGCGTGTGAACAACTACCACACGCCGTGGATCATCCTGTCGCACTACTGGGACCTGGGAGACCAAACAGAGATCGCCACCAGTGCCGCATATAGCGGGGGGCGTGGCGGCTCCACCG
The DNA here is from genome assembly GCA_007125585.1 of Bacteroidales bacterium. Taxonomy (GTDB): domain Bacteria; phylum Bacteroidota; class Bacteroidia; order Bacteroidales; family UBA7960; genus PUPG01. The sequence continues at coordinate 17,812 of SLCY01000085.1, read as the reverse complement.
CCCTCAACTGGTACGACAGCCACAAATCGTTCGACCACCCTGACTACAACCTTGCAGGGGACCCGCGCCCCGACTACTACCGGTGGCTCCCCAGCTGGCACAGCCACGACCCGGAGATGTTCGGGCTGCTGACCGACCTGTGGAAAAATGATGAAAGCTTCCGCCAGATCGACTGGGAATGGTTTTATGATGCCAACAGGAGAAACCTCTTCACCGTGAACAATGCCGACGGCATCGAAGGCAACGATGTCACCGGTATGCGGTCTAAATATATCATAGAAGAAAGAAGGAACGACCGCACCCAAATGGTTTTCAACAGCACCATCGAACACCTGGCAGACCCCAGGCATATCCTCAGCGGCGGTGTCAACGTGGCCCTTTCCAAAACCCACCAGTTCAAGACCATCGACGACCTGCTGGGCGGTGAATGGTTTTACGACATCGACCAGTTCGCCGAGCGCGACTTCGACGACCCCCAGATGGCACAACCTGACCTGAACAACCCGAACCGCATCGTGAAGGAGGGGGATGTGTTCGGATACGACTTCACCGGCAACATCAACGAATACTCCATGTTTGCCCAGAGCGAATGGATACTGCCGCAGTGGGACTTTTACATTACCGGCATGTTGTCGCATACTACGTTCTGGCGTACCGGCCACATGAAAAACGCACGGTTCCCGGATAATTCCTACGGCGACAGCGAAAAACATAACTTCACCAACTTTGGCCTGAAAGGCGGGGCCACCTGGAAGATCACCGGCAGGCACTATATCGATGCCAGCACCGCCTACAAGACCCGCGCACCTTACTTCCGCAACGCCTATATCTCCTCCAGGGTGCGGGACCACGTGATTGAAGGGCTGGAGAGCGAAACCATCCTGTCAGGCGACCTGAGCTATATCGTGCGCTCCCCCTTCATCAAGTCAAGGCTGACATTGTTCTACACCGAATTCCAGGACCAGACCTGGTCGCGCAGCTTCTACCATGATGAGCTGCGCACCTTCGTGAACTATATCATGACAGGTGTTGACACCAGGCATATGGGCGCCGAGCTGGGCATCGACCTGGCACTCACCCCTACCCTGTCAGCATATATCGCTGCCGGGACAGGCGATTACATCTACAACTCCCGGCCGGAAGTGACCATCGCCCGCGACAACGACTTCGAAGTGATGGCAGAGGGGCGGACAGTGTACCTGGAAAACTACAAGATCGGGGGAATGACGCATACCGCCGGCTCCGTCGGACTGCGGTATGACAGTCCCAGGTACTGGTTTATAGGGGTCAACGCCAACTACTTCGACGACATCTATATCGATATCAACCCCGACCGCAGAACAGAAGCAGCAGTGCAACACCTGGTGGAGACCGACCCGCAATGGGAACAACTGCTCAGCCAGGAACAGATGGACGAAAACATTACCTTTGACGCTTATTTTGGACGCTCATGGCGTATCCAAAGACAGTACTTCATCCAGGTGAATGTGAGCGTAAGCAACATCACCAACGTGAAGGACTTCCGCATTGGCGGCTTCGAACAACTGCGCTACGATTCACAAAGGCCCGGCCAGTTCGATTCAAAGTACTTCTATCTGTATGGAAGGACATATTTCGCGAACCTTGTTTTCAGGTTCTAATCCATTTTGGCAATCAAACAAAAGACCCAGTCATATGATCAAACGGTTTAAAAATATAGTTTTTTTAATGCCCGTCCTTTTGGGCATCTTATGGATACAAGGCTGTATCCATGACGACTTTGACGACCCACCACAGGCAGATGCTCCCGCCGGGGATGTCATGACCCTCGCTGAGCTCAGGGAGATGTTCGACGGATCGCCTGTATATTTTAACGACCATGCCTCGGTGTATGCCATCGTGACCATGGACGACAAATCGGGGAATATTTACCGGAGCGCTTTCGTGGAAGATGGCACCGCCGCCATCAACCTGCGCCTGCAAGCCCCCGGAGGCATCTACCAGGGAGACTCCGTAAGGATCAATCTGAAGGGGACCACCCTGGGCTCCTACCAGGGGATGCTGCAACTGGATGATGTGAACGTCGACCAAAACATTATCAAACAGGGCACCGGCAAATCGACAGAGCCCATGCCTGTCGGGGTTGGACAGATCGGCCCCGGGCACCAGGCCAGGCTCATCAAGCTGGATGGGGTACAGTTCAAAGCCGGGGATGTCGGACAGCCTTTTGCCGACAGCGAGAACCTTCTCGCCATGGACCGGGTCCTGGAGGATTGCTACGGTGAGACGGTCATTGTCAGGACCAGCGGCTATGCCAACTTTGCCGACCACCCTGTGCCCGAAGGGAACGGCTCACTCCTGGCGGTTGTATCGCAGTATCGCGACAATATGCAGCTCTACATAAGGCACATAGATGAAGTGAATCTGGACGGAGAGCGGTGCGATGACCAGAACGACATCGGGGACATCGATCCGGTAACATCCATTGATGAAGACTTTCAGGGGTATGCCAACTTCGACGAGATTGACCAGCATGGCTGGAACACAATCGCGGAAGAGGGAGGCAGAAGATGGATCTGCCGTATGTTCGACGGGAACCATTACGCCCAGGCGACAGCATTCAACTCCGCCGACCCCAACAACATCATGTGGCTGGTCACCCCACCGGTCGACCTGGACGCCATGGACAACCCGGTGTTCGAATTCCAGACCGCACACGAACACCTTGGGCATGATGCTGTGCATCTTTACCTCTCAACCGACTTCGACGGTATCAACCCGTCCGAAGCCACATGGGAAGAACTGGATGCGCGCCTGGTCGATCAAAATGACCCTTTTCACACCTGGATCGACTCCGGTGTCATTGACCTTGGCGGTTATCCCGGTATCGCCTACATTGCCTGGCGCTATGAAGGGAGCCATCCCGACGGCACCAACGGATCTGTCAGGGTCAACAATGTTAAGCTATATGAGAATGACTAAATTGAAAAAGCCATGAAACTGAATAAAATAAGCAAGGTTTTTCTCCTTATCATCATACCCGTCCTTTTTGCCGCCTGCGAGAAGGACCCCGACCATCCGCCAAAAAGACAGATCACCGAGGATGCCTTGATGACCGTTCAGCAGGTACGTGACCTTTACACGGGCGACCCGGTAGAGATCACCGGTGAGGCAATGTTCTTTGCCACGGTCATCATGGACGAGAACCTGGGGAACATCCATCGCAGCCTGATCGTTCAGGACGAAACCGCCGGCATCTTCCTGAGGCTTACCACACCCTCACGTTTCAACGAGGGGGATTCGGTGCGGATTGCGCTCGACGGCGCCACCCTGGATACGTTTAATAACATGTTGCAGCTGAATGACGTGGACCCATCCACAAGCATCATCACACAAGCTCCAGGGAAAGATCTGTCTCCCCAATTGGTCACCATACCTGAAATCACGACAGACAAACAGTCGCAACTCGTGAAACTCGAAAATGTACAGTTCTCTTTTGAAGACACAGGAAAGACCTATGCCGATGCCGCCAGCCAGCAGGCCATGAGCCGGACACTTATGGATTGCGACGGCAACTCTATCATTGTCAGGACCAGTGGGTTCGCCGATTTTGCTGATGAGGTGATCCCCGAAGGCAATGGGACAGTGGTCGCGGTGGTGACCCAGTATCAAAACACCATGCAGTTGTTTATCAGGAACACCGGCGAGGTACACCTGGAAGATGACCGCTGCCCCCCCCCGGGAGGCGACCATGACCTGCTCACCATCGCAGACATACGGCAAAAGTATGCCGACGGACACACCTCGTTGCCACCCAACACACGGTTGGAAGGGGTGGTGATATCCAATAGGGAGTATGAGAACCACCCGGGACAGAATGCCTACATCATGGATGAGCATGGAGACGGCATAGCACTCCGCTTCCAGAACTGGCACAACCTGAATTACGGCAACGAGGTGAGGGTCATCACCTCGAACATCCCCATCAACGAGTTCAACGGGCTGCTGCAGATCGAACAGTTGCCCACCGGGAACGCCTATGCCATTGGAGATGGTGAAATACCGGAACCGGTGATCACCACCATACAAAACCTGAGGGACAATTTCAGTGATTTTGAGTCCGCCCTGATCACCATCGAAAATGCATCTGTCCCGTCAAGCAATGCCTTTGAGGGCAACGTCGAGATCAGCGACGGCACCGGCAGTGTGAACATTTACACGCACGGTTGGGCTGCTTTTGCCGATACACCGGTGGAGGGCGGCATTTATAATGTCACCGCCATCGCCTCCTTCTATTTTAGTCCCCAGTTGCTGATCAGGAGCCTGGATGACATGGAATATGTGGGTGAAGATGATGACGACAACGGCGATGTTGACCCGGTGACTTATATTGATGAGGACTTCCAGGGATATTCCAACTTCGATGAGATAGATCAGCACGGCTGGAACACAATCGCAGAGGTGGGCGGCAGAAAGTGGATATGCCGTATGTTTGACGGGAACCATTATGCCCAGGCGACAGCATTCAACTCCCCCGACCCCAACAACATCATGTGGATGATCACCCCGCCGGTCGACCTGGACGCCATAGAGAGCCCTGTACTCGAGTTCCAGAGCGCCCATGAATACCTCGAACATGATGCCGTTGACCTCTATATTTCGACCGACTTCGACGGAGGCGACCCAACAGGTGCCACATGGACGGCACTGGATGCGCGGCTGGCTGATCCCGATGATGCTTTTCACACCTGGATCGACTCAGGCATCATCGATTTGAGCAACCACTCCGGGATCATCTACATTGCATGGCGTTATGAAGGGAGCCACCCCGATGGGACCAACGGCTCTTTCAGGGTTGACAATGTGAAGCTGTATGACGCAGCGAAGGGTTGGTAAGTGGGCAGTCAAGCATCAGGCAGTAAATAAAATTCTTCAGGCACAAACAAGATCAGGGGCGGTGCAAGCCCCCCCTGGCGGGTTTCAGGCGATGCCGTCCCGCATAGGCAACCTGACCGTCTGCCCATGTGCTGAATGCCATCATTCAGCGGTTCAAATTTTTTACAAGGGTGGCTACCTCGTCAAGGGCATTGTACCGGCTGAATGACACGCGCAGCGATGGCCGGTCCGGGTCCGCGCCAAGGGCTTCCAGCACATGGGAGCCCTTGCTGGTGCCTGAGGCACAGGCGCTGCCGGAGGAGACACATATGCCGGCAATATCCAGCTTTGGGAGCAACATCTCAGCATCTGTCCCGGCCGGGAGAGACAGGTTTAATATGGTGTGCAGGGAGCTTCCTTCGGCATCGCCATTGAACGTGACCCCAGGGATCTGCTCACGCAGCAAGCGAATGCATTCCTTTTTCAGGACGGCAATGTGGGCCTGGTCCTCCTCCATTCGTTCATGCGCCACCTCCAGGGCTTTGGCCATCCCGACAATGCCGCAAACGTTCTCGGTGCCGGCACGCATGTTCCGTTCCTGGGTGCCTCCCGTGATGAATGGTTTAAAAAATTTTCCGGGACGAACAACCATAAAGCCCGCACCCTTGGGACCATGAAACTTATGGGCGCTGGCAACGGCATAGTCAATGTCCAGGTTGTCAATGTCAAGGTTGAACTTGCCGGCGGTCTGCACGGTGTCTGAATGAAACGGCGCCTGGTGCTCCCGGCACAAGGCAGCCACGGCCTTCACAGGCAAAAGATTGCCGGTCTCGTTGTTGGCATGCATCAGGCTGACCACCGATCCGGGATATCTTCTCAGCAAGCCGGCCAGATGATCCGTATCAATATGGCCCAACGGATCCACCTCCACGTGGTGGACATGAATGTCCATTGCCTCACGCAAAACCTCCAGGGGCCGAAGCACCGCCGGATGCTCCAGCCGGCTGGTGATGAAGTGCCTGTGCCCAAAATCCCTGGCACACCCCCACAGGATGGCGTTGTTGGCCTCCGTGCCACCGGAAGTGAAAAAGACCTCCGAGGGAGACACATTCATAAGCCCTGCAATGGTACGACGCGCCTGCTCCACCGCAACACGGGCTTTCCGCCCCTCCCCATGCACCGATGAAGGGTTCCCGTATATGTCGCGCTGACATGCAGTCATGACATCCAAAACCATCCCGTCAAGGGGGGTGCTGGCCGCATTATCCAAATAGATCATCGCTTTATCCATCATTACAAAAATATATAAAAGTTCCGCAATCATCCGCACCAGACCAAAGACGACCTGAAACACTCCCGGTGAGAAGAGAGAGGGAAGACATCTAGGCAATAATTATGCGCCAGGATCCATTTTTCACAATTTATTTCAACAAAAACCGTACTTTTGAAGTGCAGGCGTGCGATGGATCAACCGTATCGATCCCGGCGGCCCATACAAAACCTAAAACTGAAACAGTATCGTGGTTGATGCTTTGGTGATTATTCCCAGCTACAACGAGCGGGAAAACATTGAGAAAGTGATCAGGCAGGTTTTTTCCCTGCAGTACAACTTTCATGTGTTGGTGGTGGATGACAACTCTCCTGACGGTACCGCAGATGTGGTGCGCAAGATGATGTCCGTTTTTCCCGATTCACTTTTCCTGGAGACAAGAGAAGGTAAGATGGGCCTTGGGACGGCATATATTCATGGTTTCAAATGGGCCCTGAAGCGTCAATACGGATTGATCTTCGAAATGGATGCCGACCTGTCACACAACCCGGAAGACCTGGTACGGCTGTATGACACATGTGCAAAAGAGGGGTACGACCTGGCGATAGGCTCAAGGTATATCGACGGTGTCAATGTGGTCAACTGGCCCCTGAGCAGGGTTTTGTTATCCTATCTCGCCTCCATATATGTCAGGGTGATCACCAGGCTGCCCATCCGTGATACCACGGCGGGCTTTAAATGCTATAAGCGGCAAGTGCTCGAAGCCATTGACCTGAACGAGATCAAGTTCACCGGTTACGCTTTCCAGATCGAAATGAAGTTTGCCGCATGGAAGCTGGGCTTTAAGGTGAAGGAGGTCTCCATCGTTTTCACTGACCGCACCGAAGGAAAATCCAAAATGAGCACAGGAATATTCAAAGAAGCGGTGTGGGGTGTGATAAAGTTAAAATGGAAGAGCCTTGTCAGCCCGGGAAAATACAGGGCGGAGACCTCATGACCCAGGGCTTTCGATGGCCCCTGTCACAAAATATCCTCAACGATGTCGCACACACCTTACCTTCTGAAGAATGCCACCATTGTGAATGAGGGCAGCACATGGCAGGGCAGCCTCCTGTTGGATAAGGGGCTTATTGCAAAAATTTTTCCCTCCGGGAAGCATGTCGTGCCCCCTGGGGGCCAGTGCAAGGTGATCGACCTGGAGGGCCTGCTGTTGCTTCCCGGTGTGATTGACGACCAGGTGCACTTCCGTGAGCCGGGGCTGACACACAAAGGGGACATTCACAGTGAGTCGCGGGCAGCTGTCGCAGGCGGCATTACCAGTTACATGGAGATGCCCAACACCTCTCCCCAGACTACAACACAAGCGTTGCTGGAAGAGAAATTCCGGCTGGCACAGGAAAAGAGCCTTGCCAATTATTCTTTTTATATCGGAGCCACCAACGACAACCTGGGCGAACTGATGGCGAGCGACCCGGCAATGGCGTGCGGTGTCAAGGTGTTCATGGGGTCCTCCACAGGGAATATGCTGGTAGACAGTCCATCTGCATTGGAGGGCATTTTCAGGGAGGTGACCGTCCCTGTCGCCGTACATTGTGAGGATGAGGCCACGATCAGGGCAAACCTCACTGCGGCACAACAGGGGTATGGTGAGGAGATCCCATGCTTCATGCATGCCGTGATCAGGAGCCATGAAGCCTGTGAACGCTCTTCCCGCCTGGCCGTCAGGATGGCCGAGAAATATGGCACCCGGCTCCACCTGCTTCACCTGAGCACACGCAATGAAATCCGGATGCTGAGAAATGACCAGCCACTGAAAGATAAGCGGATCACCGCCGAAGCCTGCGTGCATCACCTGTGGTTCCATATCGATGATTACGACAGAAAAGGTGCACTCATCAAATGGAACCCATCGGTAAAATACAACACCGACAGGCTGGGGCTGATCAATGGCATCAAAGAGGGCTATATTGATGTTGTGGCCACCGACCATGCCCCCCATACACTGGAAGAGAAAAGCAAGCCATACAAGGAATGCCCGTCAGGTGGCCCCATGGTGCAACATGCCCTGCCTGCCATGCTGTCCCTGGCAAAGAAGCACCGGATAAGCATCGAAAAAATAGTGGAGCTCATGTGCCACAATCCGGCCATCTGCTTCAACATCAAAGGCCGGGGGTTCATCCGCGAAGGGTATGCAGCAGACCTGGTGGTGGCAGACCCCGGAAAACCCCTTACCATCAGCAAAGAAAACATCTTCTATCAATGCGGATGGTCGCCACTGGAAGGGACCACCCTGGATGCCTCAGTGATATATACTTTTGTGAATGGCAACATCGTTTATGAAAAGGGACGGTTCTACGAAGATATCAAGGGTGAGGCCCTGGCATTTGAGAGATAGTCACAACATTTGGGTTATGTGGAAAAAGATCATGTTTCGCGACTTTCAAAAGCGTTTTCTTGCCATCATGCTGGTGTTGTTTCTGGGGGCATGTACATTCTTTCGCGCCCCGGGCAAGGAAGATTGCGACAAGATATTGTCGAGGGAGCAGATGGCCGATATCCTCACGGAGATATACATCCTTGAAGCATTCCTGATGGAATACCAGTACATAGAACGCAGGGTCACTGATTCGGCAAAATATTATTACGGTGGCATCTTTCGCCATCATGATGTGGACCCGGACGATTTTGACGAAGCCCTTGACTGTTATTTGCTTGACGAAAGGGAGATGGACCGCATCCATGAAAAGATGCTGAACCGTTTGAGTATCATGGAAAGTGAGGCAGAGCAGTTGCCGGAAAAGGAGGGTCCCGGGCCCATGCCTGAGCCTTTATTGGAGCCGGGGTCGAACAATTAGCTGCCAGGTTGTTGTTTGTTGAGCCCGGATTGCACGCCGGCAAATCGAACCAGCATATTAAATCAGGGCGTCATCGACCATATGCGGCAGGGTGACTTTGAGCCGTGGTTCTGCTGCCATGGCCCGCTTGATGGCAAAGATGGCTTCCGGGTTTCGTGCCCAGCTTCTCCGGGCGATGCCATTGTTCACGTCCCAGAACAACATGCTTTCCAGCCGGTGTCCTGCCTCTTCCGAGCCGTCAAGGACCAGGCCGAAGCCGCCGTTGATCACCTCGCCCCAGCCAACGCCGCCGCCATTGTGAATGGACACCCAGGTGGCCCCCCGGAAACTGTCGCCGACAACATTGTGAATGGCCATGTCGGCAGTAAACTGCGAACCATCGTATATGTTTGATGTTTCCCGGTAGGGGCTGTCGGTGCCGCCCACATCGTGATGGTCGCGCCCAAGGATGACAGGACCGGAAACCTTTTTTTCCCTGATGGCCTCGTTAAAGGCGCGCGCAATGCGTATACGCCCCTCGCTGTCGGCATACAATATACGTGCCTGCGAGCCCACCACCAGCTTGTTGTCTTCAGCCTGTTCGATCCACCGAAGGTTATCTGCCAATTGTTGTTTTATCTCAGCGGGTGCGGTCTGTAGCATCTCCCTGATCACCCGGGCAGCGATCCGGTCGGTGACCCGCAGGTCCTCGGGGTCTGATGAGGCGCACACCCACCGGAAAGGCCCGAAGCCATAGTCGAAACACATCGGGCCCATGATATCCTGCACGTAAGATGGATACCTGTAGCTCTTGTTGCTGCTGAACACATCGGCACCGGCACGGCCGGCCTCCAGCAGGAAAGCGTTGCCATAATCCCAGAAATACATCCCCCTGTCCGCCATCTTGTTCACCGCATCGACATGACGGACAAGCGAGGCACGAACTTTTTCACGAAACCTTGCGGGCTCCTTCACCATCATCTCATTGGCCTCCTCAAAGCTTATTCCCGCGGGATAATAACCACCGGAATAAGGGTTATGCAATGAGGTTTGATCGGAGCCCAGCTCCACCTCCATGCCGTCGTTCACGAAATGTTCCCACAGATCAACGATATTGCCATGATAGCCCAGCGACACCGCTTCTTTTTTTTCCCTGGCACCGCGGATACGGGCCATCAGGGCATCCTTGTCCTCATACACCTCGTCCACCCATCCCTGTGAGTAACGGGTTTGGATGGCCCTGGGGTTGACCTCGGCGATCACCCCGATGGCCCCGGCAATGACAGCCGCCTTTGGCTGGGCCCCTGACATGCCGCCAAGGCCACTGGAGACAAACAGTTTCCCTGCCATCCCACCATCACCTTTCTTCAGCAACCGGCCGGCATTCAGCACCGTAATGGTGGTCCCGTGCACAATGCCCTGTGGCCCGATATACATGAAAGAGCCAGCCGTCATCTGACCATACTGGGTCACGCCAAGGGCATTGTAACGCTCCCAGTCATCCGGTCGGGAGTGGTTTGGGATCATCATCCCATTGGTGACCACCACGCGGGGTGCCCCGGGATGTGAAGGGAAAAGTCCCATGGGATGGCCGCTATACAAGACAAGGGTTTGCTCCTCCGTCATCTCCGCCAGATACTTCATGCAAAGCAAATACTGCGCCCAGTTCTGAAATACAGCCCCGTTGCCACCATAGGTGATCAACTCGTGCGGATGCTGTGCCACGGCATGATCCAGGTTGTTGCTCAGCATCAGCATGATGGCAGCCGCCTGTTTCGTGCGGTGAGGGAAATCATCCATCTTGCGGGCATGAATGGGATAATCCGGACGAAAACGGTACATGTATATCCGGCCATAACTGTTCAACTCCCCCGCAAACTCCGGCGCAAGAACCTTATGGAACCTCTCCGGGAAGTAACGTAAGGCATTCCTCACCGCAAGCCTCTTTTCATCCGGTGCAAGTATGTCCTTGCGCCGCGGTGCATGGTTCACATCCGGGTCGTAAGGTCGCGGCGCAGGCAGCTCATCGGGGATGCCCTGCAATATCGCTTTTTGAAAGGTTGATAACGACATATGTCTTCCTCTTTTGGTTAATCAAATGAATCACAGACCAGCCATTTACTCGCAATCATCGACGAGGCGGACATCCATCATCGGAATATCCCACGAGAACCACTCCTGCTCAACAGTTCCCATCGTGATGCCTTCGGCAGTGAAACGAAGGTCAGCGCGCCTGCCCCTCTTGCTCTGCCAGGGCTGAAGACACAAAGCCTGTTCGGCGGTCTCAAACATAAGTTGCTTGTCGCGATAAAACCCGGCAGTGAACCGTAACTCAAGGTAAGCATCGGAAAGGTTGGTGACCTTCAGGTTCAGGACCGCATTGGGATCTCTGGCAAAAAATCTTTCACGTTGCCACCGGTATTCAATCAACACGTTGTCAATCGTGTCATGCTCATGGTACTCCACCTGGGCAAAGACGGATGTTCCCCCAAGCAGGATCAAGGCCGTGGCCACAATAACATAAAAATGATTTTGCATCTGTTTGTTTTTTTTTGTTTATTAGATCGGTCGGATGAGGCCATTCGAAATTTGTAACCTCTTCATTGGTTACGGGCCGGGGTGTGGGCCGTTGTGTTCACCTCAGCGAAAAAAGGGGAGGCCATACAACCCTGAATAAACGGAGAGGCCCTATATGCGCTCTTTCATGTTTTTCAGCGACTGATAAAGGAACTCCCTTGCCCGGAAAAGCTGTGCTTTGACCGTACCCAGGGGAAGGTTGAGCGCAGAAGCTATTTCTTCATAAGATTGTTCCTCAAAATAGCGCATGGCGATCAACGTACGATAACGCGGCTTCAACGTTTCGACAACCTGGCGCATCAGTTCCACTTTCTGGCTGCGGATGAATGTCTCTTCCGGGTTCATCATTTCAGCCACAAAATGGAACTTGTCCTCCGGCTCTTCCAGGTCCTCATTGGCTTCCTGGTTCAACACGTTCTTTTTCTGCTTCCTTATAAAATCAATACAGTTGTTGGTGGCGATCTTAAACAACCAGGTGCTGAAGGCATATTTTTCGTTATACTGACGGATGTTTGTGAATGCCTTGCCAAAGGTTTCAATACATAGGTCTTCAGCATCTTGTGGGTTGCCCGTCATTTTCAGGAGCATGTAAAAAATGGTATCTTTGTAAAGCCTCATCAGTTCAGCAAAGGCTTGCTGGTCATCATTTCCTATGGCCTGGCGCAACAGCGCCAGGTCCCTTCTGGCCTTTTCCGTATGTCCGCCCGTTGCTCCCATGGGAACAAATATACATGAATTTTTTTCGTTCGAAATTACATACAGACGAACGAAAAAAACTCAAGGTCTTGCACCCGATCGTCGCTTGTTTATTAATGTTTATCATTTGTCAAAAGGTCAAATAGGTTTAAGGGTTTAAAAGTTTAATGGTTTAAGGGTTTAAAAGCCAACAGCCAAAAGATTCGTTCCATCGTTCTTCCGTCATCTGTCAACACACAAAATGGTGGTATTTTTTTACAGGAGAAAAATACCATAATCTCAGCTAATACTTTCTATCTTTGAAAAAAAATACAGGTGTGCCCTTTAGGTGGGATATGATCTTCCGGGGTCAGCTCGTCTGAGAACAATGGACGGTTCGGTTTTCCTGATGATGGGTGGTCATCTCCCGGGTTAAGGGCAAGCCGGGCGGATCGCCTGCACAAGTCAGGGCGGGATCTTTTGCCGTTGCCCGCAAGGAGATGTGGGTCCGGCAAGCCCATGTCGGCCCGGTTGCTGCCGGAGGTGCCGGGGCCCGGAGCGTGCAACACCCGGAAGGCATTCCCTGGCACCATCATCTGAAACAAACAGCAACAGCCGGTACAATGAAGTTTGAAGTATCTGCAAAAGATCAGCATAGCAAGGCCAGGGCCGGCATGATAACGACCGGTCACGGGACGATAGAGACCCCTGTTTTCATGCCGGTGGGCACAGTGGCTACGGTAAAGGCCATCCACAAAAAAGACCTGGAGGAAGAGGTACGGGCAGAGATCATCCTGGGCAACACCTACCACCTGTACCTTCGGCCTGGTACGGACATTATACAGCAGGCCGGCGGCATTCACCGCTTTATGTCGTGGGACCGTCCTGTGCTGACCGACAGCGGCGGTTACCAGGTTTACTCTCTGACAGACCGCCGCAAGCTTACCGGTGAGGGGGTATGCTTCCAGTCGCACATTGACGGATCGCGCCATCTTTTCTCCCCGGAAAAGGTGGTGGACATCCAGCGGGCGATCGGTGCCGATATCATCATGGCCTTCGATGAATGTACCCCCTATCCATGTGACCATCAATATGCAGCCCGGTCCATGAAGCTAACCCACGACTGGCTGAAGCGCTGCTGTACCCGCTTCGACAACACCCGTGCCCTGTATGGCTACAACCAGGCCCTTTTCCCTATTGTTCAGGGCAGCACGTATAGGGACCTTCGCGAAGCCTCGGCCCACTATGTCAGTGAGTGCGGGCGCGAAGGCAATGCCATCGGCGGACTGTCGGTCGGTGAGCCTGCCGGCATGATGTATGAAATGACAGACCTTGTCTGCTCAATCCTTCCCGACGACAAACCCCGTTACCTCATGGGTGTGGGCACCCCGGCAAACATCCTGGAATGCATGGCGATGGGTGTCGACATGTTCGACTGCGTGATGCCCACCAGAAATGCACGTAACGGGATGCTTTTCACCCGTGATGGCATCATCAACATCAGAAACAAGAAATGGGAAGGCGACCTCTCCCCCATCGACCCCGATGGCGACACCTTTGCAGACAAGCACTACAGCCGGGCCTACCTCCGGCACCTCTTCGTTGCCCGCGAAATGCTGGGCCCCATGCTCGCCACCCTGCATAACCTGCGTTTTTACATCCGGCTGATGAAAGAAGCAAGAAAAAACATCATCGAAAATTCCTTTGCCAGCTGGAAAAAGGTCATGCTTGCCAGGGTGGCACAACGCTTATAAAATAAGCGTATCTTTGGCCCGTTTATTCTTATGAACAGGGCCATATGCTTAAAAAACTGGACACATACATCATTCGGAAGTTCCTGGGGACATTTGTATATGCCATCTCCCTGATCATTTTGATCGTGGTGGTCTTCGACCTGTCGGAAAAGATCGACAACTTCATCGAAAACCAGGCACCGCTGCGGGATATCGTCCTGGTGTATTATGTGAACTTCATCCCCTATTTCATCAACCTCTTCAGCCCCCTGTTCACATTCATCACCGTGGTGTTCTTTACCTCACGCATGGCCTTCAACTCCGAGATCATCGCCATACTGAGTTCGGGCATCAGCTTCAGGCGGCTGCTGGTGCCTTATCTCATCTCCGCCATCCTGCTATCGCTGGGCACCATTTACCTGTCGAACGTGGTGATACCCACTGCCAACCAGAAGAGGCTGGCGTTTGAAAGCCAGTATGTGAGAAAGCCCGAAGCATTTCGTGGCCGCAACATTCATATGCAAGTGCGGCCGGGGTTGTTTGTCTACCTGGAATCTTTCAATGAAAGGACACAGACAGGATATCGCTTCAGCCTGGAACAGATCGAAAACGGCAGGCTGGAATCCAAGCTGATGGCAAGCCAGGCAAAATACAATGATGGAGAGGGCACATGGACCATAAGCAACTACAATGTGCGTGCCATAGATGGCCTGGAGGAAAGATTAAGCTTTGGCCGCGAGCTGGATACCTTGCTGCCCTTCAGCCCCTACGATTTTATCCAGAACCTGAAGGACATGGAGACCATGAACTACAGGGAGCTCAACAGGTTTATCGCGAATGAACGTCTGAAAGGGTCGGAGGCCGTGAGCTTCTATGAGGTGGAGAAGCACCGGCGAATGGCATTCCCCTTCGCCACGCTCGTACTTACCTTTATCGGCGTGGCACTCAGCAGTCAAAAAGTAAGAGGGGGGGTCGGACTACACCTGGGAGCAGGGATCACCATAAGCTTCGCCTTTATCCTCTTCATGCAGGTAACCACCACCTTTGCCACCAAAGGGAACCTGCATCCCATGCTCTCCGTGTGGATACCCAATATCCTCTTCGGGATACTCGGCGCCTACCTGATCAAAATAGCCCCTAAATAGGTTTTTGCCCGCGAAAAGTGAAATCAGGCGCCTGAGCCTGCTGATCTGCACCCGGAGGGACTTGCATGACTTTGTTGCACGGTGGCCTGAACAGCTCATTGACCCGGCCAAGAGATCGACCGGTTACGGTTTCTCTTTTTTCACAAAGAGATCGGGGAGCAGATAACCAAACAATCCGCCCCATACCATGCTCATATATGGGTTGGATGTGATGGCACACCCACCGGTGTTGCAACCTATCAGGGCATAATACGCATAGCCGCCAACAACACCAAGGAGGGTGAAGGCAGCCACCACCCCTAAATAACGACGCTGATCAACAAAACGTGGCAAAAACCACTTCCTCCCACGCTCACTGTCACGCTGAAGCTCATTCATTTTTGAATCCATAGATGGTTACGCTTTTACACCCAGTACATCTTCAATGGCCTTTTCAAGGGCATCCTTGGGCAGAGCCCCCGTTGCCATCTGGGGCTGGCCCTCTTTCGGGACAAACAAAATGGATGGGATGCTGCGGATACCAAACATGGCAGCAAGCTCCTGCTCTTTCTCCGTATCTATTTTGTAGATGTCAACCTTCCCCTTATATTCCTCCGACAACTCCTCCATGATGGGTGTCAGGGTGCGGCAAGGAGCACACCAGTCGGCATAAAAATCGATGACACAAGGCTTGTCACCCGAGAAATTCCACTCTTTGTTGTTTTCAAAATCAAACACTTTCTCCTTGAACACTTCTTTGGTTAAATTTTCCATAATTAACTTCTGATGAATCAGATTTAGATTGAACCGGCCATGATTGTGACAATCTTCAGATCGCCGCAAAGAGATGCCGGGTCAGGTTAAACATTTATATGTATTCTTCAATGGCAGCCCTTAATGTTCCCTTCTGCTGGACGCCCACAAATCGTTCCACCTCTTCACCGTCTTTGAACAATATGAGGGTGGGAATGCTGCGAACCCCAAAACGCCGGGCGATGCTGCCATGATCGTCCACATCCACCTTGGCAATGTCGGCCAGGTGATAAACCTCTTCTGCCAGCTCCTCCAGGATGGGGTTCTGTATGCGGCAGGGAGGGCACCAGGTAGCCCAGAAATCGACCAAAACAATCCCATCAGCGATAGCATCGTCAAAACCATCCGCATCAAGGTCGGTCAAATAAACGGAACTTTCCGCCGCAACAGATATATCCCCGCGGGAAGACCCAAAACCACTGACCACTGAATGAATGGCAATCGCCACTACAATGACTCCCAATGCCACAACAATGGGCAAAATTTTGTTTTTCTTGTTCAGGTTCATAAAACGTAATGTTGGTTGTTGTTCAGTTGGATCAATTTTTTATCTAACGGCATGGCTTTTTGACCGGACAGCAAGTATCAACTTATTATACATCAAACAGCTACGCACATAAAAAGTTCAATAATTTGATCGCATAAAGATATTTAGATATATTATTATAGGCAAACACATGGGTGTTAAAAAAAATTAAACCCACAGGCAGCCTTTGGATGATGCTGGTTTGGGATCCGGGATACGGTGGTTATTTTTTGTCTTTCCTTCTGTTATTCGATGCCGGCAAAATGTTTCATAAACTGCACGCGCAGGAAGGCAGCGGGGTTTGTGGTCAATTTCTGGCTCATCATTCCCCGGAAGTCGGAAATTTTGTTATAGTTGTGCTGCTCCATCCATTGGATGATCTCATTTTGGATCAGATCAAGCTGGTCGAAGCCGTTTTTGTAGAGGGTAGAACATACCTGTACGGCATTTGCCCCGGCAAGGAGTTGTTTGATGACGCCTTTGCCATCATGGACGCCCGTGGAAGCACACAGGTCTGTCTGCAGTTTCCCTGAGAGAATGGCAATCCAGCGAAGCGAAGCGGAGATCTCCTCCGGATCACTGTAAAGGTGGGATGGTTTGATCCGGAAATTCTCCAGGTCGATGTCGGGATTAAAAAACCGGTTAAACAAGACAATGCCCTGCACACCAGTCCATGACAGTTTTTTGATCATGTTTGCCAGTCCGGAGAAATAGGTTGATATTTTCAGCGATACGGGGATACTGACCTCTTTCTGCACATTCTCTGCCACATCGAAATAAAGCTTTTCGTAATCCCTGCCTTCGCCATCCAGGTCGGAGGGAAGAACAAAAACATTCAGTTCCAAAGCATCTGCGCCGGCTTTTTCGATATCTTTCGCAAAAACAGGCCATTCACGGGCGGTGGTGCAATTTATGCTTGCGATAACCGGTATTGACAGTTTCCTTTTCCCGTCATGGATCAGCTCCAGGTACTCATCAAGTGTGTGTTCACGGGCATAGTTCCTGATGTAATCTTCAGCCTCCGTATAAGCACTTTGTGATTCTTCATAAGAGAACACCTTGCGCACCTCGAATTTGATCTGCTCCTCAAACAAGGATTTGAGCACCACGGCTCCAGCACCCTTCTGGTCGATCAACTCCAGGTTCTTGATGTTTTTTGTAAGGCCGGAACTGCCGGCAATGACAGGGCTTCTGAGTTTAAGGCCCATGTAGGTGACAGATAGATCAGTCATGGGATGGGGACTTTTTTTGAATGTTTACGGATGTTCTTTCAGGTTGACAAATATACATGAATTTTTTTCTTGTACTTTTTCTTTGGCTCCCATCCAAAGAAAAAGCTACCAAAAAGAAAGATCACCGCTTCTGATGCATCTGCTAAAATCTACGGCCTCTTCACTCCGCGCAGG
>SLCY01000063.1 GCA_007125585.1 Bacteroidales bacterium | reverse complement strand
CGACATATTATTATTATGCTGGTGTACCACCCGCAGGGGGGCTTTGACTGTTGTATTCATGCCAATGATCACATATCAGAAAGCCTCCACCAGGGGGCTTTTTTTATTTTTTTTAATGAACAATACCACGTGAAGATGAACACATGCATTATAGGGTTGGGACTTATAGGCGGATCCATGGCCATTGACCTGAAGCGGCGGGGTTTTTCCCGTCACATTATTGGTGTCGACAACAATGCAGGCCACCGGGAGGTGGCCCTGCAGCAGGGCTTGATAGACGAGGCTGCCAGCCTGGAGGAAGGGGTGCAGAAGGCCGGCCTTGTCATTATCGCCACACCGGCAGATGCCATCCGGCAACTTTTACCCACAGTTCTCGACATGACAGGCGGCACCGAAAAAGTGGTGACCGACACCGGATCCACCAAGGGTTGCCTAGCGGCCATCACAGCAAACCATCCCCGGAGGAGCCAATACGTGGCGGGGCATCCCATGGCAGGCACCGAGCATTCAGGGCCTCTCGCCGCTATCAGCGGCTTGTTTGACAACAAGTGTGTGATCCTCTGCGACAGGGAACAAAGTGATGCCAATGCCTTCAGACTGGTGGAAAAAATGTACAACACCTTGAACATGCAGATCATCCATATGCAGGCAACACCACATGATGTCAGCGCTGCCTATGTCTCCCATATCTCACATATTGCCTCTTTCGCCCTTTCCCTTTGTGTGCAGGAAAAAGAGCAGAACGAGAAACGTATTTTCAGCCTGGCTGGCGGGGGTTTCACCTCTACGGTACGACTCGCTGCCAGTGCCGCAAGCATGTGGACACCGATTCTTTCGGAAAATTCAACGCCCATTATTGAAGCGCTTGATGCCTATATCGATCAGCTGTCAATGTTTCGCAACCACATTGCAAAGCGAGACAGCACTCAAATCAATCAAATGATCGCCTCAGCAAACAAGATTCAGGAAATCATCAACCTGACAATAAATTAATAAACCATGAAAGCAACCCAAACGCGTAAAACGATCCCGGGAAAGAGCAGCATCAGGCGACCCATTGTGGTTGCAGGCCCATGCAGCGCCGAATCGCCCGAGCAACTCATGAAAACGGCAACCATCCTCGCAGCCACCGGACATGTGGATTACTTCCGTGCCGGGATATGGAAGCCTCGAACCGCCCCCGGATCGTTCGAGGGGATGGGGACACAGGCGCTCCGGTGGTTACAACAGGTGAGCCAGACCACCGGCCTGAAAACAGCCACCGAGGTAGCCAGCGTCAGGCATGTGGAAGAAGCCCTCAAACACAACCTGGACATGCTGTGGATTGGTGCCCGTACCGTAAGCAACCCTTTTCTGGTGCAAGATATTGCCGACACCTTGCAGGGGACCGGTGTCCGGGTGATGGTTAAAAACCCCATGGCTCCCGATCCGGACCTTTGGTCAGGCAGCATTGAACGCTTTAAAAAAGCGGGGCTCAAAGAAATCTGCGCCATCCACAGAGGCTTCTCATACTGGACAAAGTCCTTGTTTCGCAATCAGCCATGGTGGCATATCCCCATGATGCTGAAAGAAAGGATGCCTGATGTGCCTGTACTTTGTGACCCCAGCCATATTACCGGAGACCACCGCCTGGTGCCCATGGTCGCACACAGGGGCCTGGAAATGGGGATGGACGGCCTGATGGTAGAGGTGCACCCGCAACCGGCAAAGGCCCTGAGCGACGCCTCACAGCAACTGACCCCGGTGGCTTTCGTGAGACTGATCAAGCAGCTCTTTGGTGAAAATCCCGGGGAAGACAAAGCGGCCAGCAACATCCTGGAAGAGCTGAGGGCAGAGGTGGACGTCATGGACGATCTGCTGATCTGGGCACTGACTAACAGGATGAAGCTTTCGGGCGAGATTGCGGGCGTCAAGACCACCCACAACATGAAACCGCTACAGCCCGAACGCTGGAAGCAGGTAATCAGCAAAGTGCTCACAAAGGGAAGGGAAGCAGGCCTGCGCCGGGGATTTATAGAGAAACTGTTTGACGACATCCACCATGAGTCCCTGTCGGTGCAGCAGCCCAGCAACATACGGCCACAAAATAATTCAGGAATTCATCCTACCTTTGCAATATAAGCCGATACAATGGATACCATATTCGTAAAGGGAAGGTTTCGTGAGAGTCGCATACTGGTAGGCGAACCAATGGACAAGCTCCCTGAACACATGCCTGACAAAGATGTGTTTATCCTCACCGACGACCATGTTCACAACATTTACGGACAAGCGTTCCCCGGCTTTCCTGTCTATGTCATGAAGGCCGGCGAGGAAAACAAAACGCCCGGATCGGCATTGGCTATCTGCCGGTGGCTCCTGGAAAAAGGGGCCGGGCGTGATGCATTCCTTCTGGGCGTCGGCGGAGGGATGGTATGCGACATGGCGGGCTTCGTAGCCTCTGTTTATATGCGGGGGATAAACTTCGGACTGGTGGCTAGCTCATTGCTGGCACAGGTAGACGCAAGCGTAGGTGGAAAGAATGGCGTCAACCTGGATGGTTTCAAAAACATCATCGGCACATTCAACCAGCCTCACTTCGTTCTGTGCGATACAAGGATGCTGCACAGTTTGCCGGAAGAGGAGCTGAGAAACGGCCTGGCAGAAGCCATTAAGCATACGCTGATTGCCGACAAGCATATGTTTAACATCATCCGGGAAAATGTCCCGGCCATCCTGGGCCTCGACGAGGTACTGCTCAACAAGTTGGTCAGTCACTCTATCCGGGTAAAATCGGGCATTGTCAGCAAAGATGAAACAGAACAAGGGGAGCGGCGCAAGCTGAACCTGGGTCATACGTGGGGCCATGCCGTGGAAAAAACCGATGGCATCCCTCATGGCCAGGCGGTTAGCATCGGCCTGGCCTTCGCAGCTGTCTTGTCTGAACGGAAAGGGATGCTGCCCCCCCGTGATCGCAAACAGGTTGTTGAGCTGCTGCAATCGCTGGGACTTCCTGTAAAAAGCGGTACAAACCCGCAAAAAATATTCCGTGCATTGACAAAAGATAAAAAAAGGGAGTCGGGCCATATCCATTTCGTGCTGATGAAAGGGATCGGCGAAGTGGTGGTTGATTTGCTGCCTTTGCCTGAACTGGAAAGACATGCAATGAGCACTGAGCACTGAACACGGTCTGAGGGCCCAAACCCGGAAATATCATATGTATACATTCTATGCCGTCTTCGGCAACCCGGTGTTGCACAGCAAAAGTCCACAGTTATTCGGTCCGGTGTTCCGGAAAGAAGACAAGGTATGCTATACCCGGATCCGTCCCCGGTCGGCGGAAGACCTTGTCCATATCTTCCGCCTGCTAAACATTCAGGGTGCCAGCATCACCTCTCCTTTCAAAGAGGATGTGGCCCCGCTTGTCGACATGTCATCTTCGGCAGCCCGGGCCATCGGTGCGGTGAACTGCCTGCGCCTGGATAATGGCCGCTTAGAGGGCCACAACACTGATCATCATGGTGTGACCGGTGCGCTGCAAGAGGCGGGGCTTTCCCTGAACGGGGCCAGGGTGTTGGTGCTGGGTGCCGGCGGGGCGGGCAGGGCTGCGGTTTATGGACTTGTACATGCAGGTGCCAGCGTGAGCATTAGCAACCGGACGCTGTCCAAAGCCTTAGAGCTGGCCGGCACGTTCGACTGTGCGGTTATCCCATGGAACCACACGGGCCCAATATCCCCCTTCGACGCAGTTGTTTCATCCCTGTTGCCGGAGGCCGTGCCGCCCTTTACCAGCGAACTGAAATACGATGTCATGTTGGACGCCGTTTACAAGCCCTCAGAAATGACAGCGCACAGCAAAGCACAGGGCATCCCCTCTATCGGTGGTGAACGCTGGCTGATACATCAGGGAGTCGAAGCGGCGGCCTTCTACCTGGGCGTCAAACCATCGCCCGGTACACTGGCCGGCAATCTGGATGCCACATTGAAAGAAGACTCCCTGCGTATATTCATCCTCAGTGAGGACAGCATAGACAGGTTCTCACGGCAGCCTCACGACCTGGTTATCTCGTCCTTTGGTCTGGATGACAGCACCGTCAATCAACTGATCCATGAAGAAAAAGATATGGCCTTCGGCCGTTAACGGACATCTGCATGCACCACCTTCCAAAAGCGCTGCCCAGCGGGCTATCGCCATTGCAGCATTGGCTGAGGGAGGGTCAGAGATCTCCGGCCCGGGACGTTGCAACGATGTGCTGGCGGCCATGGATGTGTGCCGCTCGCTGGGGGCAAAGGTCAGGGAACATCATAATACCCTGCAAATCACCGGTGGCATCCGGCCACCCGGGCATGCACTGCAGTGCGGGGAATCCGGGCTGGGCATCCGCATGTTTTCAGGGGTGACGGCCACGCTCAGCGACAACATAACACTCACCGGCACAGGGAGCCTGCTTCAACGCCCCATGCATGCCGTAGAGTCGTCGTTGCATGCACTGGGGGTATACTGCAAAACGACCAACGGCTACCTGCCCATACATATCAGGGGGCCCATCAGGGGAGGCAAGGCCATCATTGACGGTTCACAGGGCTCACAGGTGCTGACAGGGATACTGATCGGCTCCCCCTTTGCCGAATCAGATGTGTATCTGGAGGCTGTGGGCCTGAAAAGCAAACCCTACATTGACATGACCCTGGATATCATGCAGGCTTTTGGTGTAACCGTTGCCAACAGGGCACATCAAAGCTTCTTCATCCGTAGCGGGCAGCGATACAAGGGAAGCCGGTTTCAAGTGGAGGGTGACTGGAGCGGGGCGGCATTTTTGCTGGTGGCAGGCGCCATCGCCGGGGGTGTCAAAGTGAGCAACCTGAGGTTGTCCTCCCCTCAGGCCGACAGAAAAATCATGGAGGCGCTGTCCCTTGCCGGGGCATCCATTAGAGAAGGGGCCGGCTGGGTTGAATCCAGGCAGCAGCCCCTCCGGGCGTTTGACTTCGACGCAACCCATTGTCCCGACCTTTTCCCTCCGCTGGCGGTCCTTGCAGCAAACTGCCGTGGGAGAAGCCGCATAACAGGAGCCGGACGGCTCCATGCCAAAGAGAGCGACCGGGCCAAAACCCTGAAAGAGACTTTTCGCCGCATGGGATTAGATATTGGCGTTGAGGAAGACACCATGTTCATCACAGGCGGACAGGCAAAAGCAGCCACAGTGCAGTCGCATGGCGACCACCGCATTGCAATGGCAGCCGCCACTGCCGCCCTCAAGGCCAACGGCCCTGTGAACATAGAAGGGGCAGAAGCCGTTAACAAATCGTATCCAACATTTTTTCACGACCTGCAACAAATCACATCACCATGAATTCTTTTGGCCGCCTATTCAGAGTACAGCTTTTCGGGGAGTCACACGGGGCCCATGTGGGTGCCGTCATTGACGGCTGTCCGCCCGGCATCCCATTATCGGAAGATGATTTTTTGTCTGACCTCGGCCGGCGGAAAGCCGGTGCCAGGGGGACAACCCCCCGCAAAGAGGATGACCTGCCACAGATCGTCTCCGGTTGGTTTAACGGCTACACCAGTGGTGCCCCACTGTGCATCTTTTTTGCCAACAAAAATGTCCGCCCGCAAGATTATGCCCACCTGGCCAGCACCCCCCGTCCCGGACATGCCGACCTGGCAGCCCGAACACGTTTCCGCGGCTTCAACGACCCCCGTGGCGGCGGTCACTTTTCAGGCAGGCTCACCCTGTCATTGGTAGCTGCCGGCGTGGTAGCCAAAAAGATGCTCGACACAATAACGATCTCTGCGCGCCTTACAGAGGCAGGAGGGAATACGGACATCGAAGCAGCCATCAGGGAAACCATGGATGCCGGCGACAGCATTGGCGGGATCGTCGAATGCCGGGCCAACAACATCCCGGCTGGCTGGGGAGAACCCTTTTTCGATTCCGTGGAGTCTGTCATCAGCCACCTGGCCTTTGCCGTGCCAGCGATCAAAGGCATTGAGTTTGGTTCCGGCTTCCCGGCAGCAAGCATGAAAGGCAGTGAACACAACGACCCCATCACTGACAAAACGGGGAAAACAGCCACAAACAATGCAGGAGGTGTCAGCGGAGGACTGACCAACGGCAATGAGCTGGTCTTCCGTGTGGCTGTTAAACCTGCCTCCAGCATATCAAAGCCACAAAAAACCCTTAACCTGGCATCAAATACCATGGAAACACTTGAGGTGAAAGGACGCCACGACGCATGCATCGCACGGAGGGTGCCGGTGGTCATCGAAGCCATCACAGCCATGGCCCTCGCAGACCTCAGGATGCTGTGGCTCTCGTCACAGACGGGGTAAAAATATACATGATTTTTTGTTTGTTTATCAAAGAAGTTGTACTTTTACACCCGGCAATCAAAACTTATGAACTGTACAATCCATCATCAGCATCATTCAACCTCATACCCCAAAGGGTGTTGAACGGAGATGCCATGGATGTTTACATAAAACAAAGGCCCCGGGAAATACCCCGGGGCTTTTTTCGTATATGCAACACAACAATCATAGCCACCCCCTGCATCATCATCTGCGCTTTTAGCGGCAGACCGGGCTGGTTGTGGAAGAAATCCTAAAAAAATCAATTACCAGAAAGGGGGCCGCCGGAAAAAGCGGACCCCTTTTTTATTCTTGACATCTTCAACACGACAGACAATGAAAAACGAAAAACTGACACTGGCCATTCAAAAAAGCGGCCGCCTGAGCGAAGGTTCGCTTAAACTGTTAAAACAATGTGGGATTGGCATACAGAACGGAAGGAACCACCTGAAAGCCCGGGCAAACGGGTTTCCGCTGGAGCTGATATTTCTGCGCGATGACGACATCCCCCAGTATGTGGAAGATGGTGTCGCCGCAGCAGGCATCCTTGGCCTGAACGAGGTGCGGGAAAAAAACCGCAACGTCACGGTCGTCAAAGGGCTGGGGTTCTCCAGGTGCCGGCTTTCGGTGGCTGTGCCCCGTGATGCAGACTACTACGGCAGGGCGTTCCTGAACAACAAACGGATCGCCACCTCCTATCCGGCCATCCTGAAAGAGTTTCTGGATACAAACGGACTCCAGGCAGAGATCCACCCCATCAGTGGCTCGGTGGAGGTGACCCCCGGCCTGGGCCTGGCAGATGCGATTTTTGAGATCGTGAGTTCAGGGGGTACCTTGCTGAGCAATGGATTGAAAGAGGTGGAAACCGTTCTGCAAAGTGAGGCGGTGCTGATCGCAAAGCCCGGATTACCAGATAAGGTCAACAGGCTGCTGCAAAAGCTCCTGTTTCGGATCAGTGCCGTGCAAAAGGCAGCCAACAACAAATATATATTGCTGAATGCGCCGAAAGGAAAGCTGGATACCATCATCTCCCTGCTCCCGGGAGTCAAAAGTCCCACCATCATGCCATTGGCCATGGAAGGATGGTACTCCCTGCACTCTGTTGTCAGGGAAGATGACTTCTGGGAGGTCATTGACAACCTAAAAGAGGCCGGTGCCGAGGGCATCCTGGTGGTTCCCATTGAGAAGATGGTTACCTGAATGCCGCAGGGGCGCATGTCCCGAGCCCCTGGCTTTGCAGTGAACAGAAAAGATCAACAAAATGAACCCATCATAAATATTCATGCCATGACCCAACCGAAAAAACATCTGATCACGGTCATCCCCAACATAGAACCGGCTGACTATCGTCGTATTCTGCAGCGCCCTTTGCAAGGACATGAGAAGGTAGAGGCGAAAGTACAGGAGATCATCGACAGGGTGAAAAGAGGCGGTGATGAAGCATTGCGTGTGCTCTGCCTTGAGATCGATGGACAGGTGCCGGCAGCGTTGGAGATCTCCCGCCAACAGCTGCATCAAGCGGCTAATGATGTGGATGACCTTCTTAAATCGGCCATCCGGCAAGCGATGCAAAATATCCGGACATTCCATTCAGGTCAGAAGCCTCAGCCTGTTGCTCTGGAGACCATGCCCGGTGTTCGCTGCAGCATACGGTACGTCCCCATTGAGCGTGTCGGTCTCTATATACCGGGAGGAAGCGCCCCGCTCTTGTCAACTGTGCTTATGACCGCAATCCCGGCCACGCTGGCCGGATGCCGCGAGATCATTGCATGCACTCCTCCGGGGGCGCCCCCGGAGCTGCTGTATGCTCTAAGCCTGTTCAACATGCGGGTATTTGCCGTTGGCGGTGCGCAAGCCATTGCTGCGATGGCGCACGGTACTGAAAGCATCCCGAAGGTCGACAAGATATTTGGTCCAGGCAACGCATGGGTTACCAGCGCCAAGATGCAGCTCGCCGGACAGGGGGTGGCCATCGACATGCCGGCGGGGCCCTCCGAGGTGATGGTGATCGCCGACAACAGCGCCAACCCTGCATACGTGGCTGCCGACCTGCTTTCGCAGGCCGAGCATGGCACCGACAGCCAGGTGATCCTTCTTGCTGACTCGATGGATTTTATCGCACGCGCCATCAAGGCAGTTGAGGGACAGCTGGAACGTTTGCCCCGCAAAGAAACAGCCCGGCAAGCCCTGAAGCACGGACTGGCCATCCGTGTGAACGACACAGCTCAGGCATTGGATATCAGCAACCACTATGGGCCGGAGCACCTCATCCTCTCAGTGAAAGACCCGGCAAGGGCAGCAGAGCGTATCCACAATGCCGGCTCAATATTCCTGGGAAACCACACACCGGAATCAGCCGGCGACTATGCCAGCGGCACCAACCACACCCTGCCAACGGGAGGGGCCACCAGGGCGTGGAGCGGCATCACCACAACAACATTCATGAAAAGCATCACCGTCCAGGAAATCTCAAGGGAAGGGCTCATGCGGCTGGCCCCCACAGTGTTGGAGCTGGCAAGGGCCGAACAGCTGGAAGCACATGCCAACGCCGTGATGCAAAGAATACAAGAGGAAAAATAACTTTTTATATACCCCAAATGAACAAGCCATGTCTTTTGACCTGCAATCCCTTATCCCAAAACATCTGGCACAGTTAAAGCCTTATGCTTCAGCCCGCGATGATTTCCAGGGCGGCCGTGAAGACCGCGTCTTTCTGGATGCCAACGAACTGCCCCAGGCCCTTCATGGCCTCCCCTCATACATCAACCGGTATCCCGGCAACGAGCCATCCGTTCTGAAAGAGAAGCTGGCCGCTGTGAAAGGTGTTGACCCTGAACAGATCTTCCTGGGCAATGGGAGCGATGAGGTCATTGACCTTGTCATGCGCTCCTTTGGAAGACCGGGAAAAGACCAGGTGATGATCTTTCCGCCCACCTTCGGCATTTATGCCGTGAGGGCCAGGGTCAACAACCTAGGCGTCAGGGCCGTTGACCTCGACAGCCGGTTCCTTGTCGATACAGGAAAAGCCCTGGATGCTTTCACACCAGAGACCCCGCTGATGTTCATCTGCCATCCGAACAACCCGACCGGCAACGCCCAGCCGCGGGAAAAGATCATCCCGTTGCTGGAAGGGTTCCGTGGCATCGTGGTGGCAGACGAAGCCTACATAGATTTTTCTCCGGAAAAGAGCCTGCTGCCACTGCTTGAGAGGTTCCCCAACCTGATGGTCATTCAGACTTTTTCGAAAGCCTTCGGCCTCGCCGGTGCAAGGGTTGGCGTGGCATATGCTTCCACTGAGATCATTGAGTTCCTGGACAAGGTGCGCTGCCCGTACAATTTGGGGACAGCATCCATCCGCCTCGCAGAACAGGCACTGAACAGCCATGCCGACCTGAGGTTGAATGTAACCCGCACCTTACGTATGCGGGAACAACTGGCCGAAGAGCTGACAAGGATGCCCCTGGTGGAAAAAGTATATCCTTCCGATGCCAACTTTTTGCTTGTCAAAACCAGTGATGCCAACGCCCTCTACAGCCACCTGGCCAGACAGGGCGTGGTGGTACGCAACCGCAACAACGAACCCGGCTGCCGGGGGTGCCTCCGTATCACCATCGGAACAGCGGAGGAAAACCAGCATCTTGTCAGGGCATGGACCGCATTTGAAAAAAAGGGGGGCGTGAACGGCTTGCAGACAGCCCGTTCCCTCACCGACAGGGATGAACCGACAGTGACTGGCGGCTTCAAGGAGAGGCGTTTTGTGTCAGGGCCCAAAGCCCGTAAAGCCACACACCGGCGCACCACAGCAGAAACAGATATCACCCTGCACATTAACCTGGATGGCACAGGGGTGTCCAACATACATACCGGCATCGGTTTTTTTGACCACATGCTGCACCAGGTCGCCAAACATGGCATGATCGACCTGGAGATCATCGCCAGGGGCGACCTGGAGGTGGACTGCCACCATACCATTGAAGATACAGGAATTACCCTGGGGACAGCACTGCTGGAGGCACTCGGCGACAAAAGGGGTGTGGAGCGTTACGGCTTTACCCTCCCCATGGACGACAGCGAAGCCAGTGTGCTTCTTGACCTCGGTAACCGCTTCTATCTGAAATGGGATGCCAGGTTCGATGCAAAACAGATCGGGAACATCCCCTCAGGCATGTTCCGGCACTTCTTCCGTTCTTTTGCAGAAGCAGCAAAATGCAACCTGCATGTGAAAGCAACAGGCGACGATGACCACCACAAAACAGAAGCCATCTTCAAAGCCTTTGCCAGGACATTGCGCATGGCTGTGTCGCGAAACGACTCGGACACCATGCCCACAACGAAAGGGATGCTGTGAAAAAGCAACGTCTTGTCTTTTTCCGGATGGCATGTCGTGGCATAAACAAAAACGTGTTGACGGGTATGATGATGTTTGTTGATGAACTGCCTGCGGCCAGCAAAAAACCATTGTAGCAAAAACCAAGTTTCATGACGCAAAGGATTAAAATAGTACATTACAAGGCGGGCAACATTGCTTCCGTGATGAATGCGCTGGCTCGTCTGGGCATCCAGGCGGAGCTGGCGTCGGGCCCAGGAGCGCTGAAAACAGCCGACAAGCTGATATTTCCCGGCGTGGGTCACGCCAAGCCCGCCATGGCGAACCTGAAGGCGGCGGGACTGGATGAGGCCATCAAAAACTTCGCAGGGCCTGTGCTGGGTATTTGCCTGGGCATGCAACTTATGGCGGCCAGCTCAGAAGAGGGCGACATGCATGGGCTGGGCATTTTCCCTGAAAAAATCCAGCGCTTCACCAGTCAGCCAAAAATACCGCACATGGGCTGGAACAGCCTGTATGATGTTACAGGGCCCTTGTTTCGTGGGATTCGCGAAGGGAGCCATGTATATTTTGTCCACAGCTATTTCATGCCCAACAGCAAGCATGCCATCGCACGCTGCAGCTATTACGGCAATTTTACCGCAGCCATTGCCCGGGACCAGTATTTCGGTGTTCAGTTTCATCCAGAAAAAAGCGGGCAAGCCGGCATGACCATCCTTAAAAACTTTATAACGCTATGATCGTAATCCCAGCCATTGACATCATGAACGGTCGCTGTGTGCGCCTTGTGCAGGGCCGTTTCGACCAATGCATGACCTATGATGCGGATCCGCTTGACACTGCAAGATCCTTTGAGGCGGCAGGCATTACCCATTTGCACCTGGTCGACCTTGACGGTGCCCGCAGAGGCAGGCCGGCCAACCTGCACATATTGGAAACCCTGGCCAAAGAGACGACCCTGAGGATTGACTTCGGGGGTGGCATACGCAGCATACCGGCTATCCGTCAAGCCCTGGAAGCAGGCGCAGCCCAGGTTAACCTGGGTACCTTCCTGTTCTCGGGACCCGAAGTGCCCCGGCGCTGTATAGAAGCTTTTGGCGCAGATGCCCTTATCGCTGCCGTCGACATCGACCATGGGCAAGCTGCCATAAAAGGATGGCAGCAAAGCTCCGGCCTTGATGCCGCGACAGTCATCGAAAACCTCCTGGAAAACGGCTGGCGTTATTTCTCCATAACAGATATCAGCCGCGACGGCACCCTGAAAGGGCCCGACCCGGATCTTTACAAACCACTGGCCGCCAAGTATGCCAGCGCCAGGTTCATCGGCGGCGGCGGTGTTGCATCGATCGAACATGTGATGATGCTCAAATCATGCGGTCTATATGCTGCCATCACCGGAAAAGCCCTCTTTGAAGGCAGGATCAGCCTGGAAGACCTGGCGAAGCTAAACACTCAGCAATGAATCCGTTCAAAAAAACATCATAAACGAAACACCATGGAGGCACCCGGACAGTCACATCGGGGAAAGCCATCCTGTCAATGAACAAAACCAAAAACAACATATCGCATGCTGACAAAACGAATCATACCCTGTTTGGATATCAAGGACGGACGCACCGTCAAGGGGGTTACCTTCGGCAACCTTCAGGACGCCGGCGATCCTGTGGAACTTGCTGCAAGGTACTCCGGCTATGGGGCCGACGAGCTGTGTCTGCTTGACATCACTGCCACACTGGAAGGCCGCTCCACCTTTCTGCAGGTGGTCGAGGATGTCGCTGCAGCTGTTTCCATACCTTTCACCGTAGGGGGAGGCATCTCCAATGAAAAACAGGTCGAAACCCTTCTTTCAAAAGGGGCAGACAAGGTGTCGGTAAACACCTCTGCCCTGCTCGATCCCGGTCTGATCACCAAGCTTTCCAATGCTTTTGGCAACCAGTGTGTCGTGGTAGCCATCGACGCACGTTACCTGGAGGGGACATGGCAGGTGGTCAGCCATGCCGGCACAAAGCCCACAGGCATCCTGGCAACAGAGTGGGCAAAGGAAGCCTGCGACAGGGGCGCCGGAGAGATCCTGCTCACCTCCTTTACAGCCGACGGCACAAGAAAAGGTTTCTCACTTGACATTACCGGGGAGGTGGCACGCAGCATCACGATCCCCGTCATCGCTTCAGGAGGGGCAGGCAAACCCAGCCACTTCCTTGATGTGTTTACCCGTGCAAATGCCGATGCTGCTTTGGCCGCAGGGATATTCCATTATGGCATAATCAGCATCGAAGAAGTGAAGTATTTCTTAAAAAAGAAAGGAGTGGCAATAAGATGAACCTGGACACATTAAATTTTACAAAGGGCAACGGGCTGATCCCTGTAATTGCACAGGATGTTACTACAGGGAAAGTGCTCATGCAGGCATACATGAACCGTGAGGCACTGGACAGAACCCTGGCTGAAAAAAAACTAACGTTCTACAGTCGCAGCAAGAACCGGTTATGGACA
Organism: Bacteroidales bacterium; assembly: GCA_007125585.1. Taxonomy (GTDB): domain Bacteria; phylum Bacteroidota; class Bacteroidia; order Bacteroidales; family UBA7960; genus PUPG01. The sequence goes on along the minus strand of SLCY01000063.1, from coordinate 12,528 downwards.
AAAGGGGAAACATCCGGAAATGTTTTGCTGGTGAAGGAGTTGTTGACCGACTGCGACAGCGACTGCCTGCTGGCAAAGGTTGAGCCCCTGGGCCCCGCATGCCACACAGGACAAGACACCTGCTTTGGTGAGCAAAACCCGTCATCAAACATTACAGGGCAATCGCCCGAAAGAGAACAGGGTGGAGATCTGTCATTTCTGGATAAGCTTTACACGCTTTTGCGTGAACGAAAAAATGCTTGTCCCGAAAAAAGTTATACGGCCCGGCTGTTTGCCGCAGGGCCGAAACAGATCGCCAAAAAGCTGGGTGAAGAGGCTGTAGAGCTCATATTGGAAGCAGAAAACGGTGAGCGGAAGCGTTTCACGGAAGAGGCAGCCGATCTTGTATACCACCTGGTGGTGTTGCTGATCGCAAAAGGGTTGAAACTGTCTGATATTGTCCGGGAGCTGGAGGCCAGGCACAAGGCCTGACGACGGGTTTACCGGCGGTCTGTGGACAGAGGGGGCAATTGCTCCGAACCAGGCCGGAGGAAACAGGGTGTCAGCACATGCGTCAGATACCGCAATAGGCCTTGCTCACTTCCCACAGCTTTTCGGCCACCTGCATATTGCGTGCATGGCGGCTGGTTTGGGCGATCCTCTTTTTGATAAAATATTCTCCTGTTACATCCTTTACCTCAGGGGAGGTGGCCAGGTATATAACGGTTTGTGCACCTTTGTCGGGAGAGATCATGAATAAGTTGAATGGTTTGCGGATGAAGGCAGGCAGTTGGTTAAACAAACGGGTGTTGACCACTCCCGGGTGCATGCAGTTGACCGTTATGCCACTCCCGTTCAGGTCGCTGGCCAGTTTTCTTGTAAATAATATGTTGGCCAGCTTGCTTTGGGCATAAGCGCGCATGCCAAACTGCCAGCGTTTTTGACTTTCCAGGTCGTCAAGGTTCATGGGGACCTGCTTGTGTATGTTGCTGGAAACGTTGATAATACGTGCAGGTGCACTGGCTTTGACAGTGTCCATCAAAAGGTTGGTCATCAGAAAAGGCGCCAGGTGGTTCACTGCAAAGTTCATCTCAATGCCATCCTCCGAAAGACTGTGCTTCGCCTCCCATATTCCGGCATTGTTGACCAGGATATGCAACCGGTCGTGCTTTTCCTTGAACTGTCTGGCAAACTGGCGGACCGATTCCAAAGCGTCAAGCTTACACTCCACCAGTTCTACGGAGCCGCTACCGGTCTTTTCCCTTATTTCTTGCTTCAACGCCTTTCCTTTATCGATGCTGCGCACAGGCAACACAAGATATGCCCCCTCCCCGGCGAGTGCAATGGCTGTTTCACGGCCGATGCCGGATGTGGCACCTGTTATGACAGCTGTTTTTCCCTTTGAATGCATAAGCGTTTGATGTTTGTGTGACACTGGCATCTTTTCCAGTGTCTGTCACGAATGTATTTTCTGTGCACTGGTCCCCGACCCTGCAGTGCACATATGGGAACAACAGCCTTTCAATCTTGAAAAGGCAGCGCAGCTCGGGGTTGACTTGCAGTTGTCAGGACATACGCACCACGGACAATTATGGCCGCTGAACTAAATCACACGGGGTATTTATACCATCAGTCACGGCTACGGCAAGGTGAACGGCATGCATGTATACGTTTCCAACGGGGTTGGCACCTGGGGACCGCCTGTCCGTGTTGGGAAACGGCCGGAGATCGTTCAACTCAACATTTCGTTTTAGAAACAAATCACAGGCAGGGCAGGCCATGCCACCTTTTGAATCCTTTCAAACAATTTGGTCAATATTTTTTTGTCTCTTCTTCGGGCGCCTTTCCCTCTTCTGTTTTGCCGAAAAGCCGGCCAAAGAAAGCACCTATTTTTGAAAAGACCCGGTAGGCCTGGTGCAAAGCTGCAGAGGCGCGTCGCACATTGGAAACGAAGGTAACCAGTTTTTCCACCGCCCGGAAACTTTCCAGCATCTTGTTTTCGGCCAGCAAAGCTTCATAGCGCATCCGTGCCTTCAGCACCTTAATGTCCTGTATGCTTTTTATGTCCTTCAGTGATTCTAACATCGAAAACAATTGTTGGTTGGGGGTTATATGCTGTCTTCATCCTCTTTGATGAAAACATTGATCAGGATCCGTATCGCCAGCCTGCCAAAAATACGCCTGCGCCCAACATAAAATATAAGCAGCATCATCAGATAGAAGCCTCCGACGATGAGCATTCCGATCACATAGGATTCCAATACGGTACCAAGGTAAATGGCAGCGGCCCCTGACAAAAACAATACAGCCAGGAAGCCGGCCATCATAACAACAGTGTTGGCCATGAACATGCCAAGCACTTTTACACCCTTCTCAAAAGCCACAATCCCATAATAAGAGATCTTGGTCTCAAGGTATTTTTGCAAATTGTCCTTTAAATCGGCAATGTGTGCCAACAGCTCCTTGCCTTCCATGTATCAGAGGGTTGGTAATTATTTATTCTCCTCGGGCATTGCCTTTTTAATCCTCGCCTTGGCATCGTCGGTCTTGTCGGTGACATAATCCTTCAGTTCATCAATTTTGGCATTCATTTGCCTGGCCAGTTCATCAGAATATTCTTTACCTTTCTCTTTCAGCTTTTTACGCGTCTCATCTCCGGAGCTGGGCGCAAAGAGCAGACCCGCTGCAACACCCACAGCCGCTCCAAATATAAAACCAAAAAAGACTTTTCCGTTTGAACTACTCATGACATATAAATTTTAGGTTAAACAATCGATTAAAACAACCAAAGAGCAAAAATTCTTTGATCTTTTAACTATATAACAAAGATAAGCATAAATTACACAAAACACAATTATTTCTTTGATCTTGAGCAATAAATCTAACATTTTCGAAATAAATACGTATATATATTGTAAGAAACCATTGATCACTTTTTTGATGAAAGAACAAGGCCATTGGTGGAGCATTCGGTTTGCCGGATAAGCTGCCCGTGGGTTAAATCATGCGACATGGTAAAAAGAGATATATTATTCCATTACTATGAGGTTGAGAGTGTTGCCGCCCTGACCCCTGAAGAAAGGGAGCTGGTGGAACTGGCCCGCAAGATGTGTGAACAGGCTTATGCGCCCTATTCGGCTTTCTATGTGGGTGCTGCCATCTTGCTTGAAAATGGTGAAGTGATAAAGGGATCCAACCAGGAAAACGGTGCCTATCCCAGTGGCCTGTGCGCTGAAAGGGTTGCTGCTTTCGCAGCCTCTGCGATGTTTCCGGATGTTGCCATGACAAAGATTGCCATCAGCGCACGTTCCAACCGCCTGAAGGTGGAAGACCCCGTATCCCCATGCGGGGCATGCCGCCAGGTTCTCCTGGAATATGAATCCACACAGCGCGTACCCATGAAAATACTGCTCAGCAAAGAGGATGGGAAAGTCCTCATTATTGACAGGGTAAAAGACCTGCTGCCCCTCTCTTTTTCTGGCAATGGCCTGAAAAGGAAAACGGATCAGTAATTGCTGCGACCTGAACAAACCCCGGTTGTTGCCCCTTGGTTCAGGATGGTGTTGAACCATTCAATGGCTTCGCTGTTCATATGTTTATGGTCCCGGGGGCAGCAAACCGGCGTCACTGTCAAAACCCACATCAGTGTTGTGTCTGGGCCATTGCAACGGTTAAGCCGCAGAGATTTGTTCCCGGGTCAAAAACGGAAACCGGCGCATTTCCTTAGGCTGCGCATGGATTATGTTTTGCAAGATGGTGCAAAAGATCCAGACCCGGGCACACTAAGCCCATGCTGACACGACACCATCTGCAGGCACAAGCCCATCAGCCTAGTTGTAGTCAACATATGCATTCATAAAAAAACACGACATATGTATTCAAGAACTGTAATGATCTCCGTTCTTTCATTTTTACTGTACACATCATTTTTGTCAGGACAGGAAAAGGCTGCTTATCAGATCTTTTACCGGGATGGTCAGCCGGCATCTTATGCAGCCATGTTGTCGGCATCGCAGGATGCCGAAGTGGTGCTTTTCGGTGAGCTTCACAACAACCCCATTGCCCACTGGCTTCAGTTTGAGTTGAGCAGGGATCTTTTTGAAGCCATCGGGCCAGGTCTTGTTTTGGGTGCGGAGATGTTTGAAGCGGACGACCAGATCGTACTGGATGAATATTTCGATGGCCGGATCCAGGAGCGCCACTTTAAGGCTGAGACAAAGCTGTGGAGCAATTACGAGACCGACTACAGGCCGCTGGTAGAACTTGCCAGGGAAAATGAGCTGTCATTTATTGCCACAAACATCCCCCGGCGCTACGCTGCGATGGTGCACCGTGGTGGATTTGAGGTGCTTGAGGACCTGTGTGACCAAGGCAAGTCATACATGGCGCCCTTGCCGGTGCCCTACGATCCGGATTTGCCGGGTTACAGGGCCATGCTCGAAATGGAAGGGTTGCCCGCACATGGCACGGAGAACTTTCCCCGCGCACAAGCCATCAAAGATGCAACCATGGCGCATTTCATCATCCAAAACCTTCCGCCCGAGGGTGTCTTCATCCACTTCAATGGTGCGTACCACTCGAACAATGACGAAGGCATCGTATGGTACCTGCACCAAACTGCCAAAACACCACTGCGGGTGATGAACATCAGCACGGTATTGCAGGAAGGCACCGGGCAGCTGGATGAACAGCATCACGGCCTGGCCGACTTCATCATTGTGGTTCCCGCCACCATGACGAAAACCCATTAGGCAAACCCCTCCCTTTTTATTGCCCCCGGCTGTTTCCATCACCAAAATACCGTGGCCAGGCTTATAGCTTGCCGCTCAGCCTGAACTTTTTTCCCGGCAACGGTTTTACCACATTCTTGAATTCAAGGTTCAACAAAATGGATGAAGTTTTGCTCAGGTTGAACCCTGTGCCTGCCACAATACGGTCAATACCGGCTTCCGGGTGATCTTTGAGAAACGCCGCCAGCTGTTTCTCTTCTGTGGAAAGACTGACAAAAAGGCTTGTCTGTTTGCCTTCCTTTGTTTGACCGTTTGGCTCCCAGTTCATGATGTATTGTACGTCAGCAACCGTTTCGATCAGATGCGCCTTGTTGATCCTGATCAGTTTGTTGCAGCCCTGGCTGTATTTGTCAGTTACCTTGCCAGGCAGTGCAAACACATCGCGGTTATACGTGTTGGCAATGTTGGCGGTGATCAGTGCGCCTCCGGTAACAGCCGCTTCCACCACGATTATGGCATCGCAAAGGCCGGCAATGATACGGTTGCGCTTGGGGAAGTTTTCCCGATCAGGCCTGGTCCCCGAAGGGAAGTCTGTGACCAGTGCACCTTCGGAGACGATCTTCTGAGCCAGGTGATGGTTCAGCGGAGGATAGATCCGGTCCAGTCCATGCCCCAGCACCGCTGCTGTTGGCAGCTTGTGCCGCAGGGCAGCTTGATGGGCGCATGCATCCACACCATAAGCCAATCCGCTGATCACCATAACCTGATAAGGCAGCAGGTCACGGACCAGTTGCTCACACTGTTCCCGGCCATAACCGGTCATGTTGCGCGTACCCACGATCGCCACCACCCTGGAATGGTTCAAACAGGCAGCGCCCCTGACAAACAACAACAACGGACCATCATCGCACTGCTTTAAACGGTAAGGATATTCTTTGTCGAGATAAAACAGTGGCCGTATGCCATGCTTCTGCATGAAATCAATTTCCTTCTCCGCCTTGTCAAACAATTGGTGCCTGCACACCGCCTTGGCAATGCGTTCTCCCACACCGGGGATCCTGACCAGCGACCGGAACTTTTCCTCAAACACCTGCTTTACCCCACCGCAATAAGAGATCAACCGTTTGGCCGTTACCCCCCCTACACCAGGGATCTGAGTGAGGGCAATCTGGTACATTCGTTCGTTGTTCATAGCCATTCAATAAAACCTGCTGCTGTATTTCCGCTGCCGGGCAACATATCAAAGATCACTGCCCGGCCATATTTGTTTTGTCTATATTTAATGCAAATATAACACATTATATGCATTTTTTATTTGTTTTTTGTTTTTGTATTTCTTGACAGTTTGAATTAAGCGGTCCGGGAGGGACGGTAAGGGAATCCGGGGAAGCACATTCTTTTTCAACATTTTTTAGTAAATTCGCAGCACATCCCAAACAGTAATAATGTGAGGCAAGAAGACAGGATCATTGGCAGGAGGCTAAGGTCTTCGTATATCTCCACGGTGGTAAGCATCACCCTGGTTTTGTTCGTGTTCGGCTTATTGGGACTGGTGGTCCTGCAAGCAAAAAAGCTGTCTGAACATGTCAGGGAAAGCATCGCCGTTTCTGTTTTCATCGATGAAGAAGCGGGATCAACGGAAATTGAGCACTTGCAAACGGCATTGAACAGGCTGCCTGCCGTGAATGAATCCAGGTTCGTTTCCCGTGATGAAGCAGCAGAGGACCTGATGCAAGAGCTGGGGGAAGATTTTGTCGGCTTCCTCGGCTACAACCCATTGTCTGCTTCCATCATCATCAGCCTCAAAGCAACATATGCCAATCCTGACAGCTTGAAAATGTTTGAGGAAACCCTGAAACAATACCCCATGATCACCGATGTGGACTATCAACAATCATTGATTCACCTGGTCCACGAAAATGTGCGGCGCATAGGAACCGGGCTGCTGTTATTCAGCCTGCTGCTTCTGATCATCGCCTTTGCCCTGATAAACAACACCATACGGCTCAGCGTGTTCTCCAGACGGTTTCTTATCAAAAGCATGCAGCTGATTGGCGCAACGCAAAGTTTTATCCGCCGTCCTTTCATTTTAAGGGGGGTGATTCAGGGGATCATCGGGGCAGCAATCACCATTTTGCTGCTGATTGCAACGCTTTATGTAGGTCAGCAGCAAGTCCCCGAACTGGCCATGTTTTACGACATCCGTATGCTTTTGATATTGTTTGCAGGGGTGTTTTTTCTGGGTGTGATCATCAGTTTCATCGCCACATTTTTCGCCGTAAGAAAATATCTGAAAATTAAAACCGACTTTTTGTATTACTATTGAAACAGCTCATTCCAGACATACAACCCGAAGATAATTAGCTGATGTGCTGATGTGCTGATTGAAGAATGTGCTGATGTGCTAATTAGCTGATGTGCTGATTGAAGAATGTGCTGATGTGCTAATTAGCTGATGTGCTGATTGAAGAATGTGCTGATGTGCTGATTGAAGAATGTGCTGATGTGCTAATTAGCTGATGTGCTGATTGAAGAATGTGCTGATGTGCTAATTAGCTAATGTGCTGATTGAAGAATGTGCTGATGTGCTAATTAGCTAATGTGCTGATTGAAGATTGTGCTGATGTGCTAATTAGCTGATGTGCTGATTGAAGATTGTGCTGATGTGCTGATTGAAGAATGTGCTGATGTGCTGATTGAAGAATGTGCTGATGTGCTGATTGAAGAATGTGCTGATGTGCTAATTAGCTAATGTGCTGATTGAAGATTGTGCTGATGTGCTAATTGGCTATAATGGTTTAAAAGAGACAATTATCATGAAAAAACAAAAAGGCAGTGTGCTGTTGTTTGACAGGCACAAATACATGTGGCTTATTATCGGGTTGATCGTGACCGCCATCGGTTTTATCCTGATGATAGGCGGCAGCAGTGATGATCCGGCAGTGTTCAGCGATGCCATTTTCAACTTCAGGAGGATGACCCTCGCCCCTATACTGGTATTGGCAGGCTATGCCATACAGATCTATGCCATCATGAAAAAGTCTGCCAGTGCTTCTGACGAGGCATCCGGCAAAAAATAACGACATCCCCATCGCATCATGAGTTGGTTGGAAGCATTGATCCTTGGACTTTTACAAGGCCTTACAGAATTCCTGCCTGTCAGCAGCAGCGGACACCTGGAGCTGGGTGGCGCCCTGTTCGGCCTTGAAGACCCGCATGATTTTTTCACCTTCAACATCATCGTCCATGGCGCCACTTTCCTGAGTGTGGTGGTGGTGTTCTGGCGCTCTATCGCGTCGCTGACACTCAATTTTTTCCGGTTTCGATGGAACGCGGAAATGAAGTTTGTCCTCCTGCTGTTGGCCTCAGCAGTGCCCACCGCCATTGTCGGGCTGCTTTTTGAAGGGCAGATAGAACGCATCTTTGAAGGGCGGGTTGCCTTTATAGGGTTCATGTTGCTGGTCACAGCCACCCTTCTTTTTCTCACACGTTTTGTGCCTAAGAACACAAAAGGAGTTACCCTGAAAAGCGCACTCACCATCGGCATTGCACAGACCCTGGCCATATTGCCGGGCATCAGCCGTAGCGGCGCCACCATCAGCACAGCGCTTTTTTTTGGCATTGAACGGACACAAGCCATCCGGTTTTCTTTTCTTATGGTGTTAATCCCCATCTTTGGGGCCAACTTCCTGAAAATAATCAGCATGTCTGAGCAAGCCGGCACCGGCACCATCGACATCGCCCCCATGGTCATAGGTGCTGTGGCAGCTTTCACTACCGGCGTGGCCGCATGCCGGTGGATGCTGAACATCGTCAGAAGAGGTAAAATCGAATATTTCTCCATTTACTGCCTGATCGTTGGCATCACAGCCATCATTGCCGGCAGCATGCAATAACCATGGAAAACAGAAAAGAGCTACATGATGCATTCCAGGCAGGACGTGTCCTGCTGGTGGACAAACCCCTGCAGTGGACCTCCTTTGATGTGGTCAACAAGATCAAAGCATTGCTTCGTTACCGGCTGGGAGTCAAGAAAATAAGGATAGGGCACGCCGGCACCCTCGACCCGCTGGCGACCGGGTTGCTGATCATCTGTGCCGGGAAGGCAACAAAACAAATTGAAAAATACCAGGCCTTTGACAAGGTCTATACCGGCACTTTCTTCCTTGGGAAAACCACCCCCTCGTACGACCTGGAGACCGATCCGGAAAACCCGAAACCCGTCACCCATATCACCCCGGAACAACTGCATCATACCGCAAGGGCATTTACCGGCCCCCAACAACAGGTGCCGCCGCTGTATTCTGCAAAAAAAATTGAAGGCGAGCGGGCCTATAAACATGCCCGCCAAGGACTTCAAACCAAATTGAAACCAAACAACATACATATCAAACGCTTCGAGATCACACAGGTCAACCTGCCTGAGGTAGGTTTCAGCGTGACATGCAGCAAGGGCACCTACATCCGCGCCCTTGCGAGAGACTTTGGCCAGCACCTGGGCACCGGTGCCCACCTGAGCACGCTCAGAAGAACAGATATCGGCACTTTCTCCGTAACAGACGCCCTCCAAATCGCACAACTGGAAGCAGCATTGTGCAATGTAAAGTAACCCGCGAACCCGGCATGCCCAAACCACCCATAGGGTAAGATAACAGAAGGCATTGACCGCAAAACGCCCCATCACCTGGGATGCTTAACCCTGAACAGCGCCTGCGGCCCTTTATCCAAAAAGAAAAACCCGCATTCGAAAAGGATGTCAATCGTATATAATTTCATTTATCTATTGACAAGGCCTTCAGAATGTATTATCTTTGCAAACCTTTCCGGGGTTAACGCGATTATTTCACGACATCTTTTTCCTAATCCACTATTCATGAAGCTATCGCATTTTAAGTTTAATCTTCCTGTGGATTTAATTGCTGAGCGGCCGGCATACAACAGGGATGAGTCGCGGCTGATGGTTGTTTACAAAAAGACAGGCAATATTGAGCACAAGATGTTCAAAGACATTCTGGGTTATTTTGATGACGGTGACGTGATGGTGGTCAACAACACCAAGGTTTTTCCTGCCCGGCTATACGGGACCAAGGAAAAGACGGGTGCCAGGATAGAGGTCTTTTTGTTGCGTGAGCTGAACAGGGATGCCCGGTTGTGGGATGTTTTGGTGGACCCGGCCCGCAAGATCAGGATAGGGAACAAGCTGTACTTTGGTGAAGACGAGAACCTGGTGGCCGAAGTGATCGACAATACAACCTCCAGGGGCCGCACCTTGCGGTTTTTGTTTGACGGCACCTATGATGAGTTCAAAAAAACCATCGAGTCACTCGGTGAAACGCCGCTGCCGAAGCTGATTGGCAGACCGGTAGACAAGGAGGACAAGGAGCGGTATCAGACAGTGTTTGCCAAGCGCGAGGGAGCAGTTGCAGCACCTACCGCCGGGATGCATTTTAGCAGGGAACTTGTAAAACGTCTGGAGATCAAGGGGGTGGGCTTTACCGAGATCACGCTGCATGCAGGACTGGGCAACTTCCGCAACGTGGATGTGGAGGACCTCAGCAAACACAAAATGGACAGCGAGGAGTTCATCATCGAAGAGAAAACCGCCAACCTGGTCAACAAAGCCAAAGAAAACAACAAACGGGTATGTGCCATTGGCACCACCACCATGCGGGCCATGGAATCTTCCGTATCCATCACAGGCAAACTGAAACCTTTTGAAGGATGGACGAATAAATTCATCTACCCTCCCTACAAGTTCAATGTAGCCAGCAGCATGGTGTCCAACTTTCACCTGCCGCAATCCACCCTGATGATGATGGTCGCTGCCTATGCCGGCTTCGACCTGCTCATGAAAGCCTACAAGATCGCTATCCGTGAGAAGTACCGGTTTTTTACCTATGGCGACGCCATGCTTATTCTTGACTAACCACTTGCATCCATGCAAAAGTATGTACTGATCACAGCCGGCGGCCTGGGAACACGCATGCATTCTGCTGTGCCCAAACAGTTTCTGCCTATCGGCGGCCGGCCGGCATTGATGCATGCCTTTGATGCTTTCCTGGATTATGCTTCTGCCATCCGTTTTGTGCTGGCATTGCCTGAACCATTTCATAATGACTGGAAGACAATGTGCAGGGAAAATAACTTTGCTGTACAACACGAACTGGTCAACAGCGGCCCCACACGCTTTCACTCCGTAAAAAACGGATTGAAACAAATCCCCGACAACGCCCTGGTGGCCATTCACGATGGTGCCAGGCCCCTTGTGTCACCGGACCTTGTTTCCAGCGTTTTCCGTTTCGCGGAAAAGTTTGGCAATGCCATTCCTGTCATTTCGCCGGATGACTCTGTGCGGATGACAGACCATGCCCTCAGCTCACCCCTGCCCCGCGACCGGGTCAGGCTGGTACAAACACCCCAGTGCTTCAGGTCAACAATCATTAAAAAAGCATACAATAAAAATTACCATGCCTCTTTTACCGATGACGCCAGCGTATTCGAGGCTGAAAGTGAGAGGTTGTTCCTGGTAGACGGTGAAAGGACGAATGTAAAGATCACCACGCAGACCGACCTTATTATCGCCGAAGCATTGCTGGCTGGCAAAACCCGCTAATGCCGCGACACTGCATGGTCACTGTGCCACAACCCGCCAGACAGCCAGCAGACTACCGGTCTCAAGATATCACGGTCCCTTTGAGCGTGGCAGAGGTGCAGGCGGTGACTTTCACCCGCACATAATCACCCGGACGGCAACCATTATCGGGAAACACCACCACCTTATTGTGTGATGTGCGCCCCATTTTGTGCTCACCTGAGCGTTTTGAAAAACCCTCTACCAAAACCTCCTGCGTGCTGCCAACATCTTTTTCATTGCTTTTTAGCGATAACTCCTGCTGACGTTCAATAATTTCCGTCAGGCGCCGCGTTTTGATATCGTCGGGGACATCGTCAGCATACCTTTTGGCTGCAAGAGTATCAGGCCTTTCCGAATATTTAAACATGAAGGCGAAGTCAAAGCCCACCTGGTCCATCAAAGAAAGCGTTTCCCGATGCTCCTCTTCGGTTTCTCCGCAAAACCCTGCAATAATGTCTGTTGATATCGCACACCCGGGAAGGATAGACCTTACGGCCTGAATCCTGTCGAGGTAATCATCCCTGCTGTATTTCCTGTTCATCCGCTTCAACACGTCCGTGCTGCCCGACTGGACAGGCAGGTGAATCGCCCTGCAGATGTTCGGATGCTTCGCCATCTGATGCAACAGGGCATCAGAGATATCTTTGGGATGGGATGTGGCAAAACGTATGCGTAACCGGCGGTCAGTCCCGGCCACCATAGATATCAGCTGACTGAAATCAATGTCATAATCGTTTTTTACATCCTCCCATCGGTAAGAATTGACGTTCTGGCCCAGCAAAGTAACCTCCCTGTAGCCGGAGTTCACAAGTTGCCTGGCTTCAGATACTATGGACAACGGGTCGCGGCTTCGTTCCTTGCCACGTGTAAAGGGCACCACGCAATAGGCACAGAAATTTTCACACCCACGCATGATGGAGATGAAGGCCGAAACCCCCCCGGCAGCATAACGAACGGGGCTGATATCAGCATATGTCTCGTCGGCCGACAACATTACATCAATAACCCTTTGACCGTTCTCAGCATCCACCAGCAAAGAAGGCAACTGCCGGTATGCATCCGGCCCCACCACCATGTCGATGCGCATTCCCAGGTCGCCCTCCTCCAGCAATTCCGTCTTCAGCCGCTCTGCCATACAGCCCAGCACACCGATCACCAGGCCGGGTTTCGCTTTACGCAGGTGTT
>SLCY01000071.1 GCA_007125585.1 Bacteroidales bacterium | reverse complement strand
GCCGCCGAAGGCGGTAAAAGCACAATGGAAGCCAAAGAAAAAGTACAATGAACGTCAAAAAAAAACACAAGAAAACCACAAGGATATTTCATGTGTAAAAACCTTGTGTTTTTAGACCCGTTTTTTTGTCAACAGAAAAAACTTTTATATATTGTGAAAACAATGATATGTATTTCTGTCAACGGAACGAAATCCCCTGAAGTCGAACCCTTTAAAACAACAACCCTCCAAAAAAACATAACCATGAAGAAAACCATGCCCTTGATTGCTGTTGCGGCCATGCTGGCCCTTTTTTCTTTTTCCAATCCCAAAACCGTGACTGACCCCGGACATCTGGCATCTGGCCAGGGAGCGTCTGCTGCCAAAATGGATGGAATGTTATTTTCGCCAACCACAGGAGAGCAGGTTCTTCTCTTTGACCTCGCTGCAGGAGTAAGGCACGATCCGGATGTTGACAATGTCCCGGAACACTTTGCCGGTGGCTCAGGCACCGAAGCCGATCCCTGGCTGATCGAAACAGCCGAACATTTGGACAATGTACGCCACTACCCTGGTGAACGACATGACGACAAGCACTTTAAACAGATCACTGATATTGACGGAAACGTATACCAGACTGTCACCATCGGCGAACAGGAATGGATGTCCGAAAACCTGAAAGTGACACATTACCAGGATGGCAGCCCCATACCGGATGGTACAGGAATAGGTAATGTGCTTGCATCGCATGACTGTTATTTTGTTTACGATGATGATCCCGGCCATTTAGACACCTACGGCCTTCTTTATACCGGTTATGTGGTGATGGATGACAGGGAGGTTTGTCCCCCCGGTTGGACCATCCCCACCAATGACCAGTGGAAGGTGATGGAAATGCAGCTGGGCATGAGCTGGCGGATGGCAAATGTCTGGGGGATTGTTGGTGGACATGGTGCTGATGAAGGGGGAAAACTCAAAACAACTGGTTTTGACCACTGGCAGATGCCCAACGTGGGTGCTACCAACGAGTTTGGTTTTTCTGCCCTTCCTGGAGGGTTAAAGTATTTTATGTTTGGTGGTTTGGGAACAACTGGACGTTTTTACACCGCCACACCTGTTCATGAAAGTTTAAAATTCAGGGGCTATGATTTCAATCACCCCAGGACGCATCATACGGCATATGGGTCAGCCGGGGCCGCCCTCAGCCTACGTTGCATCAAAATACAGCCGGACCAGACGGTGCCGGAAGTGGTTACAGGGGAAGTTTCCACATTGGGACCGACGCATGCGCACATCCAGGGAACAGTTACCGGTGATGGGAATGCCACTGTGGTGGCCCGCGGTATTGTTTATGGGATGTCTCCCAATCCAATTGTTGACACCCAGCAAAACTTTCATTTTACCCACGACGGAGATGGCACTGGCAGTTTTACCGGTGAACTGATTGACCTTGTGCCAGACCAAACCTATTATGCCAGGGCCTATGCCGTGAATGCCACCGGGATCAACTATGGGGAAGAGGCGAATTTTATGACGCCCACGGGCAACGTACCGCAACTTTCTTTTAATGTTACGATTGATGAGGTTCAGCAAACCTCGATGCAGCTGTCAGCCTCCGTTATCGACGAGGGTGACAGCTTTGTCAAGAGCCGTGGCTTTGTATGGAGCGAGAGCAACAACCCAACCCTCCATGACCACTACCTCGAAGCAGGCACCGGAGTTGGCGAATTTTCAGGTGAGATAACCGGGCTGACGCCCAACATGATTTACTTTATACGAGCCTATGCCACCAATGACCAGGGAACCAGCTATTCTAATCGAACCCTCACAAGGACCATTACAGATCGGCCACCCCCTACTGTGATCACGGAAAAGGTGGACCAGGTAACAACCACAAGTGCTGTGGTGATAGCCAATGTGGTTGATGACGGCGGCTATGAGATCATGGAAAGAGGGATCACTGTAAGCTGGGACGGCGGATATGAGACGATTGTGGTCGATGGTGGCACCGGAGAATTCTCTGCAACGTTCACCGGACTGGAGCCAGGCACAGAACATTTTGCCACATCCTATGCCATCAATGAGAACGGCAGAAAGACCGGGGGTTCAATTGAATTTACCACTGTGTTTGATGATGTTGACCAGGTCTTTTCCGTTTTGAACGACATGTACGAACTTATGCATAGCTTTGGGTATATGGGCGGTCACATTGATTTTGGCGTGAAGTCATTCGACATCACCAACGACCTGATGGGTGAAGACATGGCACGGAACTATGGGTACGGATGGTTCATGAAACATTACGGGTATATTTCACACCGTGATCAGAACGACGCACTTGTAATCTATACCTGGCACCGCTACCATGAAATAGCAGACATAGCAAACTGGATCCTGGCACACATCGACCAGGCCACAGGCGACCCGGAGGTGATAAACAGTGTCAAGGGACAGGCCCTTGCGATGCGTGCCTTTGCCCACTTACAGCTGGTGCAGGTCTTTTCCCATGCCTTTGCATACGACCCCGATGCGCCCGGCATACCCTACCATACGGAAACAACCAGAAGCTTCTCTTCGTCTGTTAACCGGTCAGAAGAACAACGGCAAAAAGAGATGGGGACAATCATCAAAGAAGGAAAGGTAGATGTGAAGGACAAACACCCTGGCCACAGGTATCCATATCTCAATGAAAATGGTATTTTTGAAAGGGGTAAGGTGTCGGACGTTTACGATCAGCTGCAGGCCGACCTTGATGAAGCGGTTGTGCTTTTTGAAAATGCAGCCCCCCAAGAGCATCGTTCGCATATCGACCTGGCCGTCGCCCTTGGACTGCGTGCCAGGGTAGCCCTGGCCACGGAAGACTGGGACTCCGCCGCCGAACATGCGGAGATGGCCATCAGCGCAGCCGAAGGCCAGGGAAGGGCCTTGTATGAGGCAGGTGAATATATCTCAGACAACTTTAACACCATCGAAGGCAGCGAGTGGTTGTGGGGCTCGGAAATAGGTGCAGAAGAAGCTACGGGATATGGATCCTTTTACAGTCACATGGACGCCCGGTTCATGAGCTACGCCAGTCTCGGCGGACAGGTCCTGATCACCCAGGAGCTGTACAATGCCTTTCCGGGTAGCGACGTGCGCAAAAACCTCTTTATTGGCCCGGGTGAAGGAGCAGGGGACCTTATCGACTACAACCAGATGAAGTTCCTTACCCCTGAAATCGGATCCTTTGCCGGCGACTACCTGTATATGCGACTGGCAGAGATGTACCTCATCCGTGCCGAGGCCCTGGCACGCTCAGGGCAGGCCGACCAGGGAGCACAACAGGCTCTCCATGAGGTTGTCAGCAGGCGTGATCCCCAATACAACCTGTCATCCAATACCGGGGAAGCCCTTACAGATGAGATCATGCTGCACCGGCGCATGGAACTGTGGGGCGAGGGACACCGGTCGCTCGACATCCGACGCCTGCAATTACCCCTGGAAAGACCGTCGGACGACAACCACAACCCACAATGGGCCAACATTTTTGACCTCCCGGCCAACGATGAAATGTTTGTCTGGAGGATACCACTCCATAGCTACCTCGCAGTTGAGATCGTGGGGGAAGGCAATGTCGAGGTTGAAGGGCAAAGCTATGTCGCCAAAGTCCTCGTTGCAAACGGGTCGGAGATTGTCCTGGAAGCCACTGCCGGACAAGACTATATCTTCACTGAGTGGAAAGATGAAGACGGCCAGGTATTAAGCTCCGATCCGGTATTGCATTTTACCATACCAGAAGAGGATATTGTGTTAACAGCAAACTTCATTGCTGATGATGTGGCTGTCACCGACAGGGAAAGAACCGAAATCACCCTGTATCCCAATCCTGCCAGATCTAAGGTGAACGTCGTCACAGATGGCGGCATGATGGAAGAGTTGCGTGTCGTCGATATGCTGGGCCAGGTGGTGTACAACACCTTTGTCGGTGACCGTCGCCACGAGATCGGGGTGTCAGGCCTGCGGCCAGGGGTGTATTTTGTCCAGATAACCACGGCCGATGCAGTTCAGACCCATCGCATACAGGTTTCACGCTAATGCAACGATGCCCCGCTTATTTTTGCACGACAGCGCCCATCGGCTTAACAAGCTATTCCGGCAGGGTCGCAGGAAATTTGACACATCAGCAAATTGGCTCATTGGCAAATTACCTGACAGCTACATCGACATGTTAATAAGCTTTTACTCGTAACGAAGGGAGTTCACGGGGTCTTTCTCCGCTGCTTTTTTTGCAGGCATATAGCCAAAGACGATGCCCACGGTGGCGGCCACGCCGAAGGAGATGATCACAGAGCTCAGGGAGACGATGGTGAGGATGTCGGTAACCCGCATGATGCCCCGTGAAAGGCCGATGCCCAGGAAAATTCCCAGTATTCCGCCGGCCAGGCTGATAAGGATGGATTCGGAGAGAAACTGGAACACCACATCGGTCTTTTTGGCGCCCACGGCGAGCCTGATACCGATCTCCCTGGTTCGTTCCATCACCGAGGCCAGCATGATGTTCATGATGCCGATGCCACCCACGATGAGGGAGATGCCCGCGATGGCGCCAAGCACGATGTTAAAGATATCCCTTGTGCGCTGTTCCTGTTCGAGCAAAAGTTCCGGGATGATCACCTCAAAATCTTCAACCCCGTTGTGACGCCGTATCAGCATACGTCTTATCACGTCGGCCGATGGGATCAGCTGTGAAGATTCCTCTACCTGCACCACCGCGCGGTCGAGCTGGTGGTAGTTTTCATACTGCATCTCTTCCTGGTCGTTGGCAGAAGAGCTGATGATCACCCTGCCCCCCCTGCCACGTCCGCCTGAGCGGGTGCGCTGTATCTCTTCGATCGTCACCGCCGACCTGTCCTGGTAACGCAACAGCATGGTCTGTACAGGAGTATAGATCACATTGTTGAATTCACTCACGCCCAAGGTTTTTACAGCGTCCTCCGTCACCATACGGTCTTCCACCACGCCGATGACGGTGAGCCAGTTGTTCCCGGCCTTGATCTGCCGGCCGACGGGATCCGTGTTCCCAAAGAATATTGCCCTGATGTTGTTGCCTATGACGGCCACCGGTGCCCCTTCCTTGATCTGGTCTGCGGTAAACATCCTGCCACGCGAGAGGCCAAGGGAGAATACATCAAAATATTCGGGGGTAACGCCGGCCACCCGTACCGGCCGCCGGATGGTCCCCTTCATGGCATAGACGCTGATCTCCACCTCGGGACTTACCCGCAACACCGTGGGGACGATCCTTGATATGCTCTCCACATCCTGGAGCGTCAGCCCGGGCGAAAACCGGCCTTCCATGCTTTCGTCCCGCTTATCATCCTGCGCATAGATGGGCCGTATGATGATGTTGTTGATACCTACCATCTTCATCTGGTCCAGGATCTCCTGGCGCGCACCATTGCCGATGGCCAGCATCGCGATCACCGCCGCCACGCCAAAGATGATGCCCAGGGCGGTGAGCACCGAGCGGAACCTGTTGGTGAACACCGCCTCGAGGGCAATGTTCAGGTTGTGAAAGTATTTCTCCAGATAACGCATATTCTGTAGGCCGCCGGCCATTGTTCATTTGTCACTTTTCACCGCACGGGCTAATTCCCGTCGGACTGCAAGCGGACCAAAGGGATATCGTCCGCGTTTGGGGGAACAGTAAGGTGGACCATGTCGCCTTCACCGAGCCCTTCGCGGATCACGATCTCATTGTCGTTGCGCATGCCCGTGATGACCTGTTGCCGTTGCACCCTTCCGGAACCGGTGAACACGTAAGCCAGGGTATCGGCAGCATGGATGCCTTCGATGGGGATGTAAAGCACATCTTCCTCCACATGGGTGATGATCGTGTTTTTCGTGGTCATGGCGGGGCGCATGATGGTATCCGACTCGTTGATCTGTATCTTGACCTCAAACACCCTTGCATCCTGATTGGGACGCTGTTCGCCGATATTTGCCACCTCGGTGACAAACCCTTTGAATGATTTTTCAGGAAAGGCATCCACAACAATTACGGCCGGCTGGTTTACTTGCACCTTGCTGATGTCCACCTCGTTGACATAGGTTCTCGACATCATCACAGAGAAGTCGGGCAGGGTGGCCACCGTGTT
Organism: Bacteroidales bacterium; assembly: GCA_007125585.1. Lineage (GTDB taxonomy): Bacteria > Bacteroidota > Bacteroidia > Bacteroidales > UBA7960 > PUPG01. The sequence continues at coordinate 19,662 of SLCY01000071.1, read as the reverse complement.
GTTCCAGGGGTTGATCTGCGAACCCACGCCAAACCTGGTGCCATCCCAGTTGCGACGGTATATCACCATGCCATCCATTGGGGCAAAGATCTCAAACTCATCCATCACCTGCAGCATGTCGTTGTAGCGCCGCCTCACCTGGTTGAGCTGGGCAGTGATCTCCTGCATCCTGGCGTCAGCCTGTTGCTTTCGCAGCTCATAATTATGCAATGCCTGCTCATAAGCCCTTTCGGCCTTGTCCATGGTGATTTCCGCCTGGCGGATGGTGGCCGGGGGCTCGTATTGCGACTGTTCCAGGGTGATCCTGGATTCCTCATAGTTAAACTGCAGGTTGACCAGCTCGTTCCGGGCATTGCGCAAGTCCATGGTCGTATCGAGCTGCGCCTGGATAAAGGTTGTCTCCAGCCTTTCCAGCTCTGTCTCCCTGTCGAGGATCCGGTTGCTGATGTCTGTCCTGTCAAGCGTCGCCACCCAGTCGCCGGCCTTCACAACAGTGCCCTCGGGCACCAGCTCCGCGATCTGTGCACTGTGAACACCCACCTGGCGCAATCGCGACGGGCCCTGGATGTTCTCCGAGTGTTTGGCCTCCAGCTCCCCGCTGGTGTACACACTGATCTCAAAATTGCCACGCACAACAGGGGCCTTGATCGCCTCCACCATATGGGCCTCTTCGCGCAAAAAATACCACAGGCCGGCGACGACCAAAATGCCTGTGGCAATCAAAACATGCTTCTTGTACTTCATCTGTCAACAATTTGTGTTACGGTCAGGCGGAGACTGCCATCCTTGGAGGGCAATGGCAGACATGTATCCCACCGCCATCAACCGCTCATCTTTCTACTATGAAACGGGAAACCCAGCAACCATATTGTAATCAACATCCCGGCTCCTGGCGGTCACCGATCGTACCATTCCAAGCGTGCATTTCAACGGGTCTGTCTATTCTCCCCCTTGTCTGATACGTTCAGCCTGTCGGTGGGCTTCGTCAACGATGTCCTGAGCCCGCTTGCCGGCCTCCTCTTCTATCTGGCCGGCCCTGTGGTCAGCTTCCGCGATGATGGCATCGCCCGTCCGGCGAGCGGCGGCGGTGGCAATCGGTCCGCTGGCTTCTTCCAGCAGCCTTTCAGCTTGCTTCCTTGCTTCCTGACGCACCCTGCCGGCTGCATTGGCAGCTTCACGGCGGATAGAGGCTGCACGACGTTCCGCCTCTTCTATCACCTGTTGTGCCCGGGCCTCCAGCTCCTCATGGATCTCCTCACGGACCTCATCCACCTGTTCACGCACCTCCTCCTCGGCACGGTCACGAACCCTGTCCACCTCATCACGAACCCTTTCTTCGGTTTCGCGGATGAGGCGCTCCGCCTCATCCCTGATCCTGTCGGTCACGGCATCTATCACGCCCGGCATGCCGAGTGTGACCGAAGGACGGGTCACCGTGCCCCCGATATGCACATCCAGCTGCACCCGCTCGCCCGGGTCTGCATCAATGCCTTTATCCGCCGCCTGCGCTACCAGGTTATCCAGCACACGCATTGCCTGCGTCCCAAACTGTTCATACGGTATGTCCAAACGCATGGCATAATCGATCCGCCGGTCAAACCATGTGGAGCCGCTGATCTGTGCCCCTGACCGGCCAAAGCGAATGTCGAAAGGTTCCGTTTCAACTTTGCCTTCACTGAAAGCGAACCGCAGTGCCACATCACGGACGTCCAGCCCGGTGAACATTTCCATCTGCAGGCGGTCGGCCAGGCGCAGCAGTGAGGGGTTGTTGTCTATGATAACCGCCGAAGAACGTAAGCTCCCCCGGCCGGTGAGCGTTGCCAAAAGCGGTTGTAAAGATTCATCGAGCGTTGCATTCATCGACAGGCCGCCTGATACAAGTCCACTGGCATATTCTCCAATGGGGGCAAGCAAACGCACCGTGTTGAACGTGTTGAATGCCGCTGCCATGTCAAAAGAAAAGAAGTCGAGGGCAAAAGAAACATCGGGCAACGTGTCACGGGTGTCGTAAGAGCCGTTCAAGGCCAGCCGCCCACCGAGCATGTCCATCCCAAGCTGGTCCATCGTCACCTGCTGGTCGGCAATGTGCAGCGTTCCCTCCAGGTTTTTTATATCCATTGTGCCAAAAGCCACCCTTTGCAACTGCGCGAGGAGTTGAAAATCAATGTTTCCCGGGACACGGATCACAGCGAGCTCCATGGGTTCATCCTCTTCTGCCGGCTCCGGCATATCGGGCATGAGCTGGTTGATGTCCAGGTTGTCTGAGCGTACGTCAAATCTTCCTTTGAGGAGTCCCCCTTCGAAAAAATATTGGACCACGTTGTCGATTTGTCCCGAGGCATACAGGTCGCTCTCCCCCATCCTGGCCTGCAACGTGCTTACCTTCAGGTGGCGGGGGCTGAACAGGGCCTCGGCCTGGCTTATCTCCAGTCGCGCCGGGAGCATCTTTGCTTCAGCGATCACATCTGTTGCCTTCACACCCCCTTCGGCATGAAACAGCTGGTATTCTGCTCTTTCCAACGCTGATATGTGGCCGCGCGCCTCCAGGTTGCTTTCCAGGACCCCGCTCAGCAACATGTCTTCAGGAAGGGGGATGAACGTTTCCACCTCGCCCAGGTCCAGTCTGCCGTCGATGGCCATATCTATCCATGGATCACTGACAGGTGTGCGTATGGCGAGTCGTGCCTCCACAGGGTTTTCGGCAAGCAGCATACGAAACGTCGGGATGTATGCAACCACATCGTCTGTGCTGATGCCTTCGTTGATGATGTGGGCTTCCACATTGACATTGCTTACCGCTGACGGCAGGTCAGGATACCGGAACATCCCGTCGTCAATCGCCAATGACAAGCTGAAGGCGGGAATGGCCTCCCCTTTCAGCAGGCCATTTACACGCCCGGAGAGGGCCATGGCCCCGGCGGTTTCCAGTGCAGCATAGTCGTCGGCATACATTGTGGGTATCAATGAAAGGAAAGCGGCAAAATCAGACCGCGCCGCCGCAAAGGAGAAGTCCATCATCGTACCCCCGCCCGGGGGCAAGCTGATGACGCCGTCAAAGCTAACAGGCAAAGCATTGATGAGAAGCTCATTCTCACGAAAGGTAAAGATCCAGTCACGAAGGTCCATCTCCATCTTGGCTGTCAGGCCCACCCCCACCCGGCTCAAAACGGGGAAGCGGTCGTAACGCAAGCTGAAAGATTCGATGCGGGCATCGCGGGTGGAAACATTGGTGATGTCCATGGACAGGTCTCCATACAGCCGCCCGTTCAGTCCCACTGCGTCAACATAGGTCAAAAAAGCATCATCGTGGTACAACACACGGCCATCCTGAATGTCGAGGCGCCGCAGCGCCAGTTTAAATTCAGTGGAACCAGCCTCTTCCGGCTTCCCATCCTCCTCTTCCGGAAAAGGGACGATATCCCAGTTTGCGCTGCCATCGGCCAGGTAACGCAACCTGATATCCGGCGATGCCAGATGAATGCCTTTGATCTCATAACCGTCATCGGCAAAGAAGCTCCGCAGATCAATGGTGACCACCACGCGGCCTACACTGGCCAGGGTGTCTCCCTCAAAAGGAGCTTCGTTGACGATAACAATGTCGTCTACACGCAAGGATATATCCGGGAAGTAACGGAGCAAAGACAACCGGTAGCTGCCAAAATCGACCCGTGCATCCAGCTGCTCGTTCACTTCATGCTTTATGCGCTCCACGATGGCACCCTGAAAAGCAAAGGGCAGGGTGATCAGGAGGATCAGCAACACCGCGATCACAATGACCACGACTTTTAATATTCTCTTTACCATGACTTTATTATTTTTGATGATGTTTACGGTACCCTGATGTAAAGTTAGTGAAAATGTTTCTTGATTGTGAGGCTGTAGTGTTTTTCGGCGATTGAATTGTTATCCCATGGGCTGTTCGGTGGTTGAGCCGTTCGTTTGCCGGGCCACTGAGCTGCATGGACAAGGTTGAAAACCTTCAGCGTTTCGTCAGGGATGGCATCAGTTTTGTACCTTTGTATCTGTAATCTTTAATTCCATATCCCATGCAAAAATTTAACGTTCATGTTGTTTTTCTCACAATAACCATCATTTTTTCGCAGGCTTTGCAGGCGCAGATCACCACGGACCCGCCGCTCCCGGCGACCGGTTCTCCTGTGACCATCTATTTTGATGCCACCCAGGGCTCGGGCAATATGGAGGGATATACCGGCGACGTGTATACCCATACCGGGGTGCAGCTTTTCAACGCACGCAACTGGCAATATGTCATCAGCAACTGGGGCAACAATGATGAGCAGCCCCGGCTCACGCGCATCGAAGATGATCTGTACAAGCTTGAGATAGCGCCCGACATCCATGCCTTTTATTCTGTGCCGACAGACAGCCTCATCACCGGCATGCATTTTGTCTTCCGTGGCGAAACAGGCAGTCCGCAAACGGAGGATCTTTTTGTCGAGGTGGTGGAGCCTGGCCTTAAGGTTGTGATACGTTCCCCTTACGGGCTTCAGCCTGTTTATCATCCCGGCGACCCGATCCCCGTCAAAGCCGTGGCAAACGAGTCTGACTCGATCCAGCTCCGGATCAACGGCGATTACATCACCTCTACCACGGAAGCCACGTTGGCCTACGATTATCATGCCGACACCCAAGGAGAACAACATATCCTGGTCATTGCCTATGGTGAAGACCAGGAAACGGATGAAGCCGGACTGTCTGTATATATCCTCCAGGAGGTGCCCCAGAAGCCTTTGCCTGACGGAGTACAAAACGGGATCAACTATATAGATGACAATACCGTGACCCTCGTGTTGCATGACCCGCCGGCCCTTAAGGATTTTGTCTTTGTGATCGGCGACATGAACGATTGGTCGCTGAAAGAAGACCACCTCATGTACCGCACCCCCAACGGGGAACATTTCTGGCTTACTGTCACAGACCTGGAGCCGGACACTGAATACGGGTTCCAGTATTATATTGACGGCGAGCTTCGCCTGGCCGACCCTTACACCCACAAGGTGCTGGATCCGTGGAACGACCATTGGATCGATGATTTCAACTACCCCGGGTTAAAGCCCTATCCGGACGGCAAGACCACCGGGCTTGTCAGCATCATGCATCCAGGACACACCCCTTACCAGTGGGAGGCAACCGGTTTCACCCCACCCGATCCGGAAGACATGGTCATCTACGAGTTGCTTATTCGCGACTTCGTGGAAACCAGTGCCATCAAGACGGTGATGGATTCTTTGGATTACCTTCAGGACCTGGGTGTCAACGTCATAGAGCTTATGCCCATCAACCAGTTCGAGGGCAACATCTCGTGGGGATACAACCCGGCATTGTATTTCGCCACCGACAAGGCTTACGGCACCCGTGAAGATTACAAACGGTTCATCGACGAATGCCACAAACGGGGCATTGCCGTTGTGCTGGACATCGTGCTGAACCACAGTTTCAACCTGTCGCCACTGGTGCAGATGTATTTCGACCAGGATGCGGGTTCCTGGGGACAGCCCTTGCCCGAGAACCCCTGGTACCTCGAAGAATGTCCCCACGAGCCATGGTGCTGGGGCAACACCTTCGACCAGGACAGCCCGCACACCAGGGAGATGTTCAAGCGGATTGTCCAATATTGGATCACCGAGTTCAGGGTGGATGGCTACCGTTTCGATTTCACCAAAGGATTCACCAATGAGCAGACAGGTGGCCAGGGGTGGCATTACGATGCGGCGCGCATCGCCAACCTGAAACGTATCGCCGACGAGGTGTGGGAGGTCAACCCCGAGGCCTACGTGATCCTCGAACATTTTGCCGCCAACAACGAAGAGCGGGAGCTGTCTGACTATGGCATGATGCTCTGGGGCAACATCACGCACAGCTACCAGGAGGCAGCCATGGGCTGGCTAGACGACAGCAACTTCGAGTGGATATCTTACCAGGCAAGGGGCTGGGACGACCCCCACCTGATTGGCTATATGGAGAGCCACGACGAAGAACGCATCATGTTCAAAAACCTGACCTATGGCAACTCCGGCAATCCGCAACACGACATTAAAAACATGTCAACAGCATTGAGGAGGGCCGAGCAGGTGGCGGTGTTCTACTTCCCCATCCCGGGGCCCAAGATGATATGGCAGTTCGGGGAGCTTGGGTACGACTATTCCATCAACCACTGCCAGGATGGCACCATCGACGATGGTTGCCGTACCGACCCCAAACCTGTTCGATGGGATTATTATGACGACTGGCGCAGGAAAAGGGTTTATGATGTCTATTCCATGCTGGCCAAACTCAAGGTAGAGCACGATGTGTTTCGCACCGACGATTACACGCTCAGCCTCGACGGGGCAATGAAGCGCATTCACCTGAACCATCCGTCAAATCAGGTCACGGTGTTGGGCAACTTTGGTATAGAGGCCGGCGAGATAAATCCCGGCTTCCAGCAGACAGGCACCTGGTACGAGTTTTTCAGCCGTGATGAGCTTGAGGTGGATGACGTCAACCAAACCATTAGCCTGCAGCCGGGTGAATACCGCATGTATTCCACCACCGCTTTCCCCGACCATGGGGTTCCGCTGCAAAGTGAGGACCCCGAAGGGTCGCCGGCGAACGACGAACTCAGGATCTACCCGAACCCTGCACGCGCCACCCTGAACGTGGATGCCACGTCAACGATCGAAGAGGTGAAGGTCATTGACCTGATAGGCCGGACCGTGGCGCAGCAAAGGCCCGGCGGACGACGGACAACCCTTGATGTCGGACACCTTCATCCCGGGATTTATTTTGTCAGGGTAGAGGCCGGCGGAAAAATGATCACCGAACGCCTTCAGGTCGTCAGATGATTTGAAAAGCCGTACGGTCGAATGATTCAAAGACGCCTGTTGAGGACACTTGTTCATGGCACGGGTCTTAGTCAATAGCTGGCGACAGGCCGGGAATCATCCACTGGTTCGTCAGGATGGCTGATGGTTGGATGAAAAGGAGTGAAGCATGGAAGGTCTGGTGACCTGTGACCAAGGACAGCCTGGTGTGCAGCCTGATGGCCCCGGACCAGGTATGGTGTGGGGCTCCAGCTTTTTTTTGACCGGTTCGGCACCGAAGCATATTGTCAGAAAAGTGTATTGCAAACATCAAAATATTTTATCTTTACACCGAACCTAAACAAAAACCAACATGAAAGACCTAACCCTCTCTTTAGACAATCTGGAAGCGCTGTTGCCAGAATCTTTTTCACAGGCGCAGAAAGCCAGGGCCAAGACCCTTTTTTACAAGGAGCTGGCTTTGCGTGCGCACCGTTTTTACAACGGAAAAATGCAAACTCTCCCCAAAGCACCGGTTATAGGGTTCAACTGGTTCAATGTCTGGTATACTCCGGGGGTGTCAAACATCTCGACAACCATCCGTGAGGACAATGACACTTCTTACGAGTTGAGCAACCGGGGGAACCTGGTTGCTGTAGTCAGCGACTCCACGCGCGTTCTGGGTGACGGCGACTGCACGCCTCCCGGCGGCATGGGTGTGATGGAAGGCAAGGCCTTCCTGATGAAGTACCTGGGCGGCGTTGACGGCATTGCCATATGTGTCGACAGCAAAGGGCCGGATGGCCGGAACGACCCGGAGAAGATCATCGATTTCGTGAAGATGTCGCAGTATAGCTTTGGTGCCATCAACCTGGAAGACATTGCCCAGCCCAACTGTTACAGGGTGCTGGACGTTCTTCGCGAAGAGTGTGATATCCCGGTATGGCACGATGATGCCCAGGGGACCGCATGCGTCACCCTTGCCGGCCTCATCAACGCACTGAAGCTGGTAGACAAAAAGATGGAGGAGGTGAAGATCGTTTATTTCGGTGCCGGGGCTTCCAACGCGACCATTGCCCGTATCGTGAACACCGCCGGTGCCGACCCGGCAAAGTCCATCATGTTTGATTCCAAGGGGGCCCTTCACAAAGGGAGGACAGACATTGAAGAAGACAGGCGCTTTTACCGCAAATGGGAGCTTTGTCAGATCACCAACCCCGACAAGGTGGAGACGATGGAAGAAGCCATGAAGGGTGCGGACGTGCTCATCGCCCTGTCCAGGCCCGGCCCTGATGTTGTCAAGAAGGAGTGGATCGAAGCCATGGGCGAAAAGTCTATCGTCTTTGTCTGTGCCAACCCTGTTCCCGAGATCTACCCTTATGCTGCCAAAGAAGCCGGCGCACATATTGTAGCTACCGGAAGGGGTGACTTCCCCAACCAGGTTAACAACTCCATCGGCTTCCCGGGCATCCTCAAAGGCGCCCTGATGGTGAGGGCCCGGAAGATCACCGACAACATGGCCATCGCCGCCGCCGAAGCCATCGCCAAGTTCTCAGAAAAAAGGGGCATCCACATCGAAGACATCATCGCCAAGATGAGCGAATCGGACGTATTCCCTTATGAAGCTGCCGATGTTGCCATGCAAGCCATCAAAGACGGCGTGGCCCGCAAAGAAATGACCTGGCAGGAGGCATACGACCTGGCGAAAACAGACATCGAACATGCCCGGGCCACCACAAAATCCCTTATCGACAACGGATTCATCGCACAACCCCCGCAGGAGTTACTGCATGAATCTTTAAAAGCAGCGATAGAGGCCGTTAAATAGAAACACGCAGAAACAAAGGCAGGGATGGCAGCCGTTGACAGATGCCGTCCAGGCGATGGTTTAACAGACAACAACATTCCGTATGATCGCATTCCTGGAGGGGACAATAGCCGAAAAAAACCCGGCCTGCCTGGTCATTAACTGCCAGGGAGTCGGGTACCTGGTGCATATCAGCCTGTATACATACAATGCCATCCCGGAAAAAGGCAATGTCCACATTCACACCTTGCAGGTGATCCGTGAAGATGCCCATATCTTATATGGCTTTGCCGACCAGGGCGAAAGGGAGGTCTTCAGGCACCTTATCTCCGTCAGCGGCGTAGGGCCTAACACGGCACGCATGATCTTGTCGGCCATGACACCTTCAGAGGTCACAAATGCCATCATCAGCAACAATATCAATATGCTGGAATCTGTCAAAGGCATCGGTGCCAAGTCTGCACGGCGCATTATTGTCGATTTGAAGGACCGGCTTGAAAAAGAAGGGGTTTTTCAGGCCGAAAATTTAGGGCCGACAGACAATACTATCCAGCAAGAAGCGTTATCTGCTTTAGTAATGCTGGGTTTTACAAAAAATACAGCCCAAAAAGCCATTGCTGCCATCCTGAAAAAACACCGCGGCACAGTTGTCAGTGCAGAGCATCTTGTCAAGGAGGCATTAAAAAGTTTCTGATTCGATTCATTAAAGAATGGTTTGGTGCTATTGAGGCAATTATTGACTTTATTTCCGGGGATCTGGTTCATTGTCCTGCTGCCTGTAAAAGCATCAGCAAGTAACAATGCGTTCGAAAGCGACACCCTGGAGCAGGTGGCTGCCGCACCTGCCTCTGCGCTCCCCATGGAAAGTGCCGTCATGTATGACTTCGGACGGTTTCCTGTATCCGGACTCTCTTTGACCAATCCCAGTGTCATCACCACCCATTATGAGTACGACCCTGAGTCGGGCCATTACGTCATGACCAGGCAGGTCGGCGACATGGTTATCGGTTCGCCTGTTTATATCTCTTTTGATGATTATCTTCAGTATGACCTTGACAGCAGGCTGTTGGACTACTGGAATGAGAAGGCTTCACCCCAGCCTTTTGAGCGTCGCGAAGGGCTGGTGCCGGAGATTTATATTGGCAGTGAGTTCTTTGACCGTATTTTCGGGGGCAGCACCATCGACATCCGCCCCAGCGGGTCGGCAGAGCTTATCTTTGGTGTGATGTCGAACTACCGGGAAGACCCGGCTTTGGATGAACAGCGTCGCCGGACCACCAATTTCGACTTCCAGCAAAAGATCCAGCTGGCCGTAGAGGCCGATATCGGCACCAAGGTAAACCTGGGGGCCAACTACAACACCGAGTCCACCTTTGACTTCGAGAACAGGATGAAGCTGGAGTACAGGGGCACGGAGGACGAGATTGTACAACTCATCGAGGCAGGCGATGTCACCCTGCCACTTACCGGCAGCCTCATCAGGGGCACCCAGGGCCTTTTTGGCATCAAAACCCAGTTGCGCTTCGGGAACACCATGGTCACCAGCGTGTTCTCACAGCAAAAAACAGAGACATCCACCATCGAGGTGGCGGGGGGAGCCCAGCTGACAGAGTTTGAGATTCGCGCCGATGAGTACGAAGAGAACCGCCACTACTATCTGGCGCAATACTTTCGCGACAATTATGACGAAGCCTTGTCGACGCTCCCCACGGTGATGTCCAACATCAACATCACACGTATAGAGGTATGGGTGACCAATGTGGGGGCTGCCACCGAAGACAACCGTAACATCGTGGCCTTCTCCGACCTGGGTGAGCACCAGCCTCACAGTCAGCTTATCGAAGGGGGGCCCAGCCCGGCACCCAACAACAATGCCAACGACCTGCTGACCGACCAGCAGATGGTCAGCGCCATCCGCAACATCAGCCAGGTAAACAGCACATTGTTGGCAAAGGGCTTTACCTCCGGCAGCGACTATGAGAACGTAGAAAATGCGCGTCGGCTGAGAAGCAACGAATATACCTTCAACCCTGCCCTTGGGTTTATCTCCCTGAACCGCACCATCAACCCTGACCAGGTGCTGGCGGTCTCTTTCCAGTACACCCTTATCGGCGACACCACCACTTACCAGGTGGGAGAGTTCTCAAACGATATTTCCGCCCCCGACGGCCTTATCGTCAAGCTGCTGAAAAGCACCAGTGTAGACACCAATCATCCCATGTGGGACCTGATGATGAAGAACGTTTACAACCTGGGGTCTTTCCAGATCAGCCGTGACCAGTTCAGGCTGAACATCCTTTACGAAAGTGAAGAGCTTGGTGTTCCGATAGGCTATCTTGACGAGGGCGCGGTACAGGGTCAGCCACTGATCCGCGTCATGGGCCTCGACCGTCTCAACACCCAGCTGGACCCGATCCCTGACGGGGTCTTCGACTTTATCGACAATGCGGCAACCCGGGGGGGCACGATAGAGTCCGACAACGGCAGGATCTATTTCCCGGTGGCAGAGCCCTTTGGCGCGCACCTCCGGAAAAAGCTTGAAGACGAGGCCCTGGGCGACAAATATGCCTTTGACTCCCTCTATACGACCACCAAATACCGCGCCCAGCAGGTTCCGGAAAAAAACCGCTGGCTGCTGGAAGGCAGGTTCCAGTCGGCCGCCGGTTCAGAGATCCCGCTGAATGCCATGAATGTACCTCCCGGCTCCGTGATGGTCACCGCCGGTGGTGTTCAGCTTACTGAGAATGTCGACTATACCGTCGATTACACGCTGGGACGCGTCAGGATCATCAATGAGGGCATCCTCAACTCGGGCACCCCGATAAGGATCTCATTGGAGAGTGCCGACTTGTTCAACTTGCAGACAAAAACCCTGATAGGAACGCATATCGATCGGCGCATCAATGACAACTTCAACGTGGGGGCCACCATCATGCGCCTCTCTGAGCGACCGCTCACACAGAAGGTGAACTATGGCGACGAACCCATCGCAAACACCATCTGGGGACTGAACACCACTTATACGACGGAGTCGGAGCTTGTTACCCGCATCCTGGACAGGTTGCCGTTTTATGAGACCAACACGGTATCAAGGTTTACTTTCAACGGGGAGTTTGCCCATCTGATCCCCGGCCACTCGAGGCATATCGGCAGTGCAGGGACGGCATATATTGACGATTTTGAAGGCAGCAAGTCGGCAATTGACCTGAAGAATGTGCAGCGCTGGCATCTGGCCAGCACCCCCCAGCATCAAACCAGTCAGGGGATGTTTCCGGAAGCGGCCCCTGTGTCTTTCGACGACACGCTGGCGACGCTTGCCTTTCGCTTCAATGTGGCACGGCTGGCATGGTATGTGGTAGACCCCCTGTTCACCAGGAACAACAACCTGACCCCTTCCCATATCCGTAACGACCCCGAACAACGGTCCAACCATTTCGTCCGGGAGGTCCTTGAAAACGAACTATGGCCCAATAAAGAGAGTCCCACGGGCATCCCCTCTCCGATCCCGGTACTCAACATGGCATTTTATCCCTCGGAAAGGGGCCCTTACAACTATGATGCAGATCCTTTGGCGTCTCCCTACAGCCGCGGGATGGCCCAGGATGGCACCCTCATTGACCCGCATACACGGTGGGGCGGAGTGATGCGGGGGCTCCCCATGACAGATTTTGAAGCCGCCAACATCGAATATGTGGAGTTCTGGCTCATGGATCCTTTTGTATATGATGAGAACCATGGCGGAGGTGACCTCTATATCAACCTTGGCGATGTTTCGGAGGATGTGCTGCGCGACGGCAGAAAAAGTTTTGAGAACGGTCTGCCCATCGATGAGGAGGTGGTGAATGTAGACACCACGGCCTGGGGCAGGGTGCCCACTGTGATGGCCGTCACCAATGCCTTCGACAACAACCCCGACTCGAGGGAGTTTCAGGACGTCGGACTTGACGGGCTGTCCACGGAAGATGAAAGGTCTTTTTTCAACGACCACTTCCTCCAGTTGCTGGCCGACATGTACGGCACCACCTCGGCAGCCTATCAGCAGGCCTGGAACGACCCTTCGGCCGACAACTTTCAGTACTACAGGGGCACGGAGATGGATGCCGAAGAGGTAAGCATCCTCGACAGGTATAAAAGATACAACGGCCCTGAAGGCAACAGCCCCACCTCACAGCAGTCGCCCGAACCTTATCCCACAGCAGCCACAAATGTTCCGAATACCGAAGACATTAATGAGGACGGCACCCTCAACGAGGCTGAACGTTACTATCAATACCGCATCAGTTTGCGGCCGGGAGACATGGAGATAGGTGAAAACTACATCACGGATATGATGGAGGCTACGGTGAGGCTTGCCAACAACGAGGTGGAGACCATCCGCTGGTACCAGTTCAAGGTGCCGCTGCGCGACCCCAACCGCCAGGTGATCGGCAACATTCAGGACTTTAAGTCGATCCGGTTTATGCGTATGTTCTTCAAAGGATTTGAAGAGCCTGTAATATGCCGTTTTGCGACACTCGCGCTGGTGAGGGGGGACTGGCGCATATATGACAGGGAGCTGGCCACACCCGGCGAATATGTTCCCGGCAACAATGAAGATACCACCTTCGACGTTTTTACGGTGAACATTGAAGAAAACGGTCAACGCCACCCCATCCCCTATGTCCTCCCACCGGGTATTGAACGGGAACAAGATCTTGGGACCACCACCATGCATCAGCGCAATGAGCAGTCGCTGGCATTCAGGGTGACTGACCTGCAGGACGGCGACGCCAGGGCCGTTTACAAGACCGCCAACCTTGATGTCAGGCAATACCGTCGCCTGAAAATGTTTTCCCACGCTGAGAAAATCATTGAAGACGAAGATCTGCAAGATGGTGACCTGACGGTGTTCATCCGCCTGGGATCCGACTTCACCAGCAACTACTATGAGTATGAGGTCCCGTTAAAGGTGACCCCGTGGCTGCCCAGGACCTTTAACCCCGATGTGATATGGCCCGAAGAAAACAACTTTGATGTTGAGTTCAGCAAGCTACAGGAGCTCAAAATACTGAGGAACAACCTGTCACGCGAGGCTGACTCGAATGTGTCGATCAACAACCCGTTCCGTCAGGCAGATGGGGAGAACAAAATGACCATCATCGGAAATCCCACCCTGAGCAATATCCAGGTGATCATGATCGGGATCCGGAACCCAAAAAGGACCAACCGGACAACCGATGATGACGGACTGCCCAAGTCGGCGGAGGTCTGGGTCAATGAGCTCCGTCTTTATGACTTCAACGATCAGGGAGGGTGGGCTGCAAATGCACGGGTCAATGCGAACCTGGCCGACCTGGGTAATATCTCCCTTGTCGGTTTCATGAGCACACCGGGATTCGGCAGCATTGACCAGCGGGTTAATGAGAGGCAACAGGAAGAGGTCATCAATTATGATGTTGCCACCAACCTGGAACTGGGGCGCATCTTCCCGGAAAGCTTCGGTTTGCGTATCCCCATGCACTTCAGCTACTCCGAATCGGTGAGCAACCCCCTGTATAACCCCTTAAATCCCGACATCTTCTTCGATGATGACCTGGCATCTTATGAAACTTCGGCAGAACGTGACTCCCTCAGAAGGCTGGCCCAGGACCTGGTAAGAAGAAAGAGCCTCAACTTTACCAATGTGTCCTTTGGTAGCTTCGGTGGTCAAAACCGCATTTACAGTCCCGAAAACTTTGACTTCACCTATGCTTACACAGAGATGTATTCCCGCAACGTGGACATTGAGTTTGACAGGCAAAAGCATTATCGTGGAACCATAAATTACAATTTCAGCACCACTCCGAACAACATCACCCCTTTCTCCAATGTTTCCCTGTTTCAAAACGACCTGTTGCGGTTGCTCAGGGAGTTCAATTTTTATTATATGCCGCGTTCTTTGTCTTTCCGGACGAGCATGGATCGCGGATACGCAGAATCACTGATGCGGGGCAAGAGTGCGGGCATTGTTCTTCTTGAACCCAACTATGTGAAGTCTTTTGACTGGGACCGCATGTACGACATCCGCTTTGATCTGACACGTGCACTGCGGCTTGAGTTCCAGGCAAACACCCAGGCCCGTATTGATGAGCCTGCAGGGCGGATCAACAAGGAAGACGATGACTACCGGGAAAAAAGGGACACCATCTGGCAAAACATCAGGAACCTTGGGCGCACCACTTTTTACACCCACCGTGCCAATCTGACCTACAATATTCCGTTGAACAGGCTTCCGCTTGTTGATTTCATCAATGCCAATACGAGCTATGTGGCTGACTTCGACTGGATTGCCGCACCACGGGCAGCGATGGACCTTGGGAACACCATCGAGAACTCACAAAGCATCCGTTTGAATGTCAATGCAAACCTGGTAAACCTGTACAACAAGGTTGGTTTTCTACAACGTATCAATCAGCAGCGTGGTGGTGGCAGGGGTGGCCAGCAGCGGGGCAGGGGGCCTCAGCCGCCGGGGGGGCGTGATGAGGTTGTTGAAGACGTGGCAGACCGGCCCAATTATGCCAGGGAAGTTTTCGAGATAGCCTTGCGCATGATGATGTCTGTGCGTAATCTTTCCATCAACTATACTGAAACCAGCGGGACACACATGCCCGGTTTTACACCGGAGGCTTCGGTGTTGGGCCAGGACTGGGATCTGATGGCGCCGGGGACAGCCTTTATCTTTGGCAGTCAGGCAGATATCAGGGACCAGGCCGCGAGGGAGGGATGGATCACGGACAACCCAAACCTGAACGTGCCCTTTACCCAAAGTCACACAAAAAACCTGTCAGCCCGTTCACAGGTAGAGCCCATCCGCAATTTGCGCATTGAGGTCACCGCACTAAGAAACCATTCCACGACCCACAGGGAATATTTCAAGGCAGACACCCTGGGCAACTTTGGCTCTTTCAATCCGATGGAGTCGGGGAGCTTCAGCATCTCCTTCTTCGCCCTGTCCACCACTTTCGAAACGGTCGACGACCGCACCTATGCGTCAGAGAACTTTGAAAACTTCAAAGACTACCGCCATGATATTGCCATGCGGCTGGCAAACCGCAACCCGAACTGGGATGGGGCCATGAACGACACCACCGGTTTCCCTGTCGGCTATGGACCCACCTCCCAGGATGTGCTCATCCCGGCGTTCCTGGCAGCCTATTCGGGCAGGGACCCCTCCGGGAGCACCCTGGACCCCTTTCTGCGCATCCCCATGCCCAACTGGAGGCTCACCTACGACGGGCTCTCCCGTATACCGGCATTTCAACGACTGTTCCAGTCATTCACCATCGGACATGGGTACAGGTCCAGCTTTACCATAGGGAACTTCCAGTCCGACATCAGGTACCGTGAAACAGCCGACGGCTATCAGTCGGCCAGGGAAGTTGCGTCGAAGGACTTCATCCCGGAGTTTGAGATCGGACAGGTCTCCATCAACGAGCAATTCAACCCGCTCATCAATATCGATGTCACCTGGCAAAACAACCTGATGACCCGGTTTGAGTACCGTCGCTCACGCGATATTACCCTCAGCTTCGCCAACAACCAGGTCACCGACAATTACAGAAATGAGATCGTGATAGGGGCAGGATACCGCTTTCAAAACCTGGCATTCAACATCACACAAGCGGGCAGAAGACAACGCATTGAGAGTGACCTGGTGCTGCGCTTCGACATGTCTGTCCGCGACAACAGAACCATCCTCAGAAAACTTTTGGAAGAGACCGATATCATTTCCTCGGGCCAGCGCTCCGTAGCGTTCAACACCTCTGCCGAATACCAGATAAGTCCCCGGGTGAACTTCCGCCTGTTCTTCGACCGCAACATCAACACTCCGTTCGTGTCGAACCAGTTCCCCAATACCAACACGCATGGCGGGTTTAGTTTGCGATTTACGTTGATGTAACCTGAAACGCCCCGGATGAGAATGAGAACTTCTTTTTGAAGCGAAGAAGCTCTTCTTTGAAAGACACGGGCGGAAGGGTCAGCAGCGGCATGATCCGTTCGTCGGGAAGCACCTTGATCTCACGCATCACCAGGTGCTGGTTCACAAAGATCATATCCAGCCGGGGATAGATCTCTTTGATGATTCCGGCAATATGCTCTATGGAGAAATTGTGCTCGCTGAAGTTATAAATGCCCGGCAACAGGTCAATGTGCAACAGGTTAGACAGCATGTTCACCACCTTGTCAACATGCACAAAAGCACGCTGCTGCTTGCCGTTGCCCGTTATCTGTATGCGCCCGATAAAGTTGGCCTCAAACATGAACCGGTTGATCACGGCATCGAAACGGACACTGGGACTATATCCGTACACATTGCCGGAACGGATGATCCAGGCGTCTCTTGTATCCATAAGGCGTTCAACATGTGCTTCACCCCGCAACTTGCTGCTGCCATAAAAGGTTTTGGGGTCAGGCGGCGTGTCAACAGCCACCATCTCCTCAGAGGCACCATAGACAGAGGTGGTGCTCAGATAAACAAACTTTTTCACCTTTGATTCCTCAACGGCATAGACCAGCTCGGCAGTGCCCCAATGGTTGATCTGTTCAAAAAGATGTGAGTTTTCCGTTGCCAGGGGTGTCGACACCTTGGCAGCCAGATGGTAGACCACATCAATGTTTTGCAACACCTGGCGGAGTTTGCGGGAGTCAAGGAGCTCGCCCCAGACAAACCTAACCTTTTTGGGCTCATAATGCGTATCGAGGAAAAGGTTATAGTTCTTACGGCTTAGATTATCATAGATGATGATCTCGCTCACTGCCGGATCCTTCAGCAGTTCAAACACCAGCTCATTGCCGATATATCCTGCACCCCCTGTGATCAGTATGTTCATCTGTTTTGTGTTTCGGGGCCCCGGCTGCGACCCGGGCTTCCTGTTTCAGCCCCCGGCAAAGCGCTTGCCCTATCAGGGTTCCCTCTGAACACATGCAGCCCGCACTCTGTCTTCTTCATCCCCGGCCAGCGTGAATCACGCTGGTTGTCGCCGTTGACAGGCCTGGTACAGGGCTCGCATCCAATACTTTTATAGCCTTTCTCTTCAAGGGGATGGACCGGCAATTCATGCCGGGAAATATAGGCTTCCACATCTTCAGTGGTCCAATGCAACAGCGGATGGTACCTGGTGGTGTTGTGCTGTGTTGTCTCTTCTTCACGGAAGCACCGCCGGTTACTGTTCTGATCGGCACGGATGCCACTGATCCATACATCATATTGTTCCAGAAGGGCCTCAACAGGCTGGACCTTGTTCAGATAACAACAGTAATCCGGATCATAGGTAAACATAAGGTCGCCGGAAGCATTCGTCTGCATGCTCTTGGGGACATTCGGGGTCAGGTTGACAACATGGATCCCAAGCATCCGGGTGACCATGTCTTTGTACTGTATTGTTTCAGCAAAATGAAAACCGGTATTGATAAAGTATACGGGGATACTTTTATCGATACGGCTCAACACATGCAGCAGAACCACGCTATGTGTCTGGAAGCTGGACGTGGCAAAAAGCTTTTTACCCTCTGCCCTGTAATTTGATATTTTTTGTTCTGAACAATGAATATCCATACTTATCCCAAAAACAACCTTAACAAAAATAGTAATTTATTCCGACCTTTTGAGATTCACGCTGTTCTGCATTGTCAGCGCTACATAAAAATAGCACATTATTTTATAGCTTTGCATAAAAATCTTCATGACCGGCTCCACATCCATACCCATTGAGTCAATGGCTGAATGGCTGTCCTTACAGGATGGCCTGTTGATCGTTGCCGGTCCGTGCAGTGTGGAGGGTCATCACCAGCTTGCCGCGACAGCCCGGGGGCTGGCAGCCACCGGCAAGGTGTCGGTATTGCGTGCAGGTGTCTGGAAGCCACGTTCGCGCCCCGGTCAGTTTGAGGGGTGCGGTGCGGAAGCGCTCGCATGGCTCACCGACATCAGGGAAGAGACCGGCATGCCCGTGGCGGTGGAGGTTGCCAGGCCCGGCCATGCCGAACTTTGCCTGAAACACCGGATCGACATGATCTGGCTGGGTGCACGCACTACCGTCAACCCATTCATGGTACAAGAGATCGCCAACGCCATCCGGGGCACCGGCATCCCTGTCATGATAAAAAACCCGGTTTGTCCCGACCTGCCCCTGTGGATCGGTGCCATCGAAAGGATCTTCCTGGCGGGGACACAAAAGCTCATTGCCATCCACCGCGGATTCCAGACCCACGTAAAGATCCGCTACCGGAACATCCCCCTATGGGACATCCCGATGGCATTGAAAAAAGAACTGCCACAACTGCCTGTCTTATGCGACCCGAGCCATATCGCCGGAAACGAATCGTTGCTGCTTGAAGTGTCGCTTAAAGCCATGATGCTTAAAATGGACGGGCTGATGATAGAAGTACACCATCAACCTGGGAAAGCCCTCACAGACCCCATTCAGCAAATCAACCCCGGACGGTTTGATCAGATCATGAAACAGCTGGACCCGTTAAAAAGCGACAGCAATGCAACAAAAGCATTGCAAGCCCTTCGCGAACAAATTGATGAGCATGACCACCAGGTCCTTAACATGCTGGCGAAACGCCTGTCGCTGTCAGAAGAGATCGGCAAGCTTAAAAAGGAGCATGGACAGGGCATCGTACAACCATCACGGCAAAAAGACCTGTTCGAAGACAGACAAAAACAAGGGGAAACACTGGGCCTAAGGCCCGGTTTCGTGGAAACACTGCTCCGGCTGCTGCACGATGAAAGTGTGTCGGTTCAAAGTAAACACAGAAAAGGAAATGATGGGATTAAGGGTTGAAGGGTTTAAAAGTTGAAGGGTTGAAGGGATTAAAAGTTTAAGGGTTGAAGGGTTGAAGGGTTTAAAAGTTGAAGGGGTTGAAGGGTTTAAGGGTTTAAAAGTTGAAGGGGTTGAAAGGTTTAAAGGTTTAAGGGTTGAGGGGTTTAAGGGTTTAAAAGTTGAAGGGATTGAAAGGTTTAAAAGTTTAAGGGTTGAAGGGTTGAAGGGATTGAAAGGTTGAGGGGTTTAAGGGTTGAAGGGTTTAAGG
>SLCY01000023.1 GCA_007125585.1 Bacteroidales bacterium | reverse complement strand
TCGCTGGTGTTTGTGCTCGGTTCGGTAAGCATATTGATGGGGTATGCCATATCACCACTGACAGTCATATTTTTAATCTTTCTGAACTTTTTGAAAATACTTATTGCATTTTTGCAAGCATATATCTTTACCTTGTTTAGTGCGTTCTTTTTTGGTATGGCCGTACCAAAAGCGGAGCATTGATGTTATAAACCTAAATCGACAAACATGATGTCCTTACCTTTTGTATTGCTTAACAGTGTGGAAATTGCACACGAATGGATGAAGATGGGGGCTGCCCTGACGGCAGTTATTGCTGTTTTTGGTGCCGCCTATGGTATTTCGCTCATCGCCAGGAGTGCCATTGACAATATTGCCAGACAGCCTGAGGCCGGCAATGACCTGCGTTCCTCAATGGTTGTGGCGGCAGCACTGATAGAGGGGATCACCTTCTTTGCGCTGGTGATCATCCTGCTGACACTGTTTGTGTAGCCCTGCGGCCGGGGGTCCCCTGGACTGCCCCGACCATGCCTTCGCCTGCTGTGAAAGATGGATTGCGATCGTTGCAGTGGTGTTTTTTTTGAATGTGTTGTATATTCATAACGATTGAACTATGGAACTATTAATGCCCGGTTTGGGCCTCATCTTCTGGATGACAATATCGTTCGGGTTTGTATTGCTCATTTTAAAGAAATATGCGTGGCGGCCCATTCTCCATGTGCTGAATCAGCGCGAAAAACATTTGGCCAAATCCTTCAGTGACGCCAAACGAATTGAATATGAGATGTCTCAGCTCGCAACACTGAAGGCCTCCAAAGTTGCCGAAGCCGAAATGACCTATGAAGAGATAACGGCCAGGGCCTATGCCGATGCCGAGAAAATTATTGAGAAGGCAAAAGAGAAAGCCAGGGAAGAAGCCCGCCTCATCACCGAAAAGACAGATGAACTGATCAATACCTACAAGAAGGAAGCCATGGAGGAAATCAAAGGCCAGCTTTCTGACCTTTCGCTGGATATCGCTGAAAAAGTGCTGAAAGAAGAGTTCAGTGACAGGGAGCGCAATGCAAGATATGTCAATAAACTGCTTGAAGAGGTAACGGTGAATTAGTATGTGTTTTGTTGAAAATCGATCACAGGGTTTTGCGTGGTCTTTCTCATCTTAGCAAACATAAATCCTTACAGAATGCCTCAGAACAACCGTATGCTGAATACACGCTATGCCAGGGCCTTGCTTTCCCTGGCCGTGGAAAACAACATTCTGGAACGGTCGTATGCAGATATGAAAATGGTTCATGAGGTGTTCCGGCAAAACAAAGAACTGACCGTTGTGTTAATAAGTCCGGTTGTCAGGAACGCTAAAAAACAGAAGCTTGTGTCGCACATCTTTCAAAATGGTGTGCACCCGCTGATGTTGAGATTCATGATGATCATCATCAGAAAGCAGCGTGGCAACATGCTGGAAGGTATTTCCGGTGCCTATCTGACCGTCTATAAGCAGTATCTGGGCATTGAACAGGTTAAGGTCACCACGGCTGTCCCGCTGAATGACAGCTTGCGCGACCGGGCAATGGAAGCAGCACGAAAACTCACCATGCATGAGATAGAGTTTGAAGAGGCCGTGGATCCGGATCTAATCGGAGGCTTCATTCTCAACCTGGGCGACAAGCAATACAATGCCAGCGTTAAGCGCCGGTTTCAGCAGATTAAAAAGCATTTACAAAACCTTTAAAATGTTGGCGACATGTCCCAGATAAAACCATCGGAGATTTCAGCCATCTTACGACAGGAGATGGCCGGCTTCAATATGGAAACGGAACTGGAAGAGACCGGCACCGTGTTGCAGGTTGGTGACGGCATTGCCCGTATTTACGGGTTGAGCAATGCCTGGTCGGGAGAGATGATCTCCTGTAATGACAATGGGTTGACAGGGGTGGTGCTGAACCTGGAAGAAGACAATGCCGGCGTCGTTTTGCTGGGTGATTCCCGGAATCTGAAAGAGGGGGATATCGTTAAACGCACCGGGCGTATTGTCTCTGTGAAGGTTGGTGAGGCGCTTCTGGGGCGTGTGGTGAACACGCTGGGCCAGCCGATTGACGGAAAGGGTAACATAGAGGATCCACTGTATGAGATGCCCCTGGAACGTAAAGCCCCGGGCGTCATCTATCGCCAGCCTGTCAATGAACCTCTCCAGACGGGGATAAAGGCCATCGATGCGATGATACCCATAGGGAGGGGACAGCGTGAGCTCATTATTGGTGACCGGCAAACAGGTAAAACAGCCATCGCCATAGATACCATCATCAGCCAGCGTGAATGCTACGAGAAAGGCAAGCCGGTCTTTTGTGTTTATGTCGCAATCGGGCAAAAAGGTTCTACAGTGGCCAACATTGTGGAACAGCTCGAAAAGCATGGTGCCATGCCTTATACAGTAGTGGTTGCATCCTCCGCCAGCGAGCCGGCAGCCATGCAGTTCTTCGCCCCCTTTACCGGAGCGGCCATAGGAGAATTTTTTAGAGATACCGGACGCCATGCCCTGGTCATCTACGACGACCTGTCAAAACAAGCCGTTTCCTACAGGGAAGTGTCCCTGCTGCTCCGACGCCCCCCGGGAAGGGAAGCCTTTCCGGGCGATGTGTTTTACCTCCACTCACGACTGCTCGAGCGGGCCGCAAAGATCATCGCATCCGACAACATCGCACAAAAGATGAACGACGTGCCCGATTCAATAAAAGAGATGGTCAGGGGAGGTGGATCCCTCACCGCACTGCCCATCGTTGAAACCCAGTCGGGCGATGTGTCTGCCTATATCCCGACCAATGTGATATCCATCACTGACGGCCAGATATTCCTCGAAACCAGCCTCTTTAACGCCGGTGTCCGGCCAGCGATCAATGTGGGGATCTCCGTAAGCCGCGTCGGCGGAAATGCCCAGATGGTTCCAATGAAAAAAGTGGCCGGAACACTCAAGATCGATCAGGCCCAGTACCGCGAACTGGAAGCTTTTGCAAAATTTGGCACCGATCTCGACCCCGAAACGAAAGCGATCCTCGACAAAGGAGCCAGAAACATGGAAATCCTCAAACAGGGTCAGTTCAGACCACTCCCCGCTGAAGAACAGGTCATCATCCTCTATTGTGGCACAAGAGGATTGCTGATGGACCTGCCGCTCCTCAAAATATCGCAATTTGAGAAAGAGCTGGTCAGGTATATGCGGGAAAAGCATCCTGACGTGCTTCAACAAATCAAAGAAGGACGGTGGGATCAGCAAACCGGGGAGGCCATCGGCGAGGGAGCCAAAGAATGTATGGCAGCTGTTCATGCCCCAACAAAAGAACCCTCCTGAACATAAATGCTGAGGCCATATCCGCAATATGCCAAACCTGAAAGAAATACGGACGCGAATTGCTTCTGTGAGGTCTACCCGGAAGATCACCAGTGCCATGAAAATGGTGGCTGCATCGAAACTGCGCAGGGTGCAGAACTACATCCTTTACTTGCGTGATTATTCCCTGTTTCTTAAAAAGATCCTTGACGAGGTGATGGAACATGTCCCTTTATCGGGCCAAAGTGTCTTTACAAAAGATAGGGCGCCAGGGGGAGGCGTGCTGATTATCAGTATGGGATCCAACAAAGGGCTCTGCGGAACATACAATGCATTCCTGATCAAACACACCCTCAAAGAGATCTACTCTGCTCAGGAGCAGGGCCAGCGGGTGAAGCTGATGGTGATTGGCAAAAAGCCTGAAAGGTTCTTTGCTAAAAAGGATATTGAGATGATCTCTTATGATCACAATACCATAGACAATGTAAGCTATGAATCAGCCGCACAGTTTGCCCGGGATGTTATGGACCTGTTTCTGAAAGAGAATCTTTCCCGCGTGGTGATGGTTTACAATCGATTTAAAAACGCTGTTGTCCACCAGTTAACCTCTGAACAGGTGTTGCCTGTTCCCAAAGAGGAAATGTACTTGACAGAAGAGCATAAGCTTGATATCCTATATGACGAACCAGTTATCCTTGAACCTTCCACAGAAGAGGTTGTCGATTACATGACCCGGCAATATATTGCTTACAATTTCTATCGCTTGCTTCTGGATGCGTCCGCATCCGAACACGGAAGCCGGATGACTGCCATGCACAAGGCCACCGACAATGCCGATGAGATGATCAGGGCCCTGACACTCTCCTACCACAAGGCGCGTCAGGCCTCTGTCACCAAAGAGTTGATGGACATTGTTGGCGGCGGACAACGGAGCGGGCCATAATGCATTGTATTATTGTGCATTCTTCTGCTGAATGATCTGTGCCGCGATGCTGATGGCGATCTCTTCAGGTGTCTCACTGTTTATCGGCAGGCCCATGGGCGAGTTTACCCGCTGTAATTGCCCAGGGTCAGCACCCCTTGCGGAAAGGTTTGAAAATATCTTTTGCACCTTGTTCCTGCTGCCGATCATACCAAGGTATTTCAAGGGCAGGGGCAACATTTGCTCCAAAATAAGCTGGTCCGATGCATGCGATACCGTCATGATGCATACATAGGCCGCCCTGCAACAGCTGATATGGGAGGCTGCCTCCCGGTAGTCAATCTGTTTTTTGAGATGGGCAAATGCATTATCCCTCATGGTAACAAGCCCCTCCCTGTCATCCAATACCGCCACCCTGAAACCAAGCATGGTAAATATACGGCTCATCGGAATGCTGATATGGCCACCACCAAAAACATACAATGTTGCAGGGGGCGTCAGCTTTTCAAGATGGCGCCATTCAATGGCAGAGGCTGGTCTCATATCAATAACAGCCTGTTTGTCAGTCGTTTCATGAAATATCAGCCCTTTAGGCGACATCTCAATGATCCCCTCCCTGCCATCCTCCAGGTGCCGGATCAGGGATCGCACATTTTCCAGGTCGTCCGGAAATAATGGAATAAAAGCATGTTGCTGCTCACCGGCACAGATAAGCCCTGAAGCATCTTCCCCTGCATTTGTAGAATGGACCTGCCTTTTCAGGAATGGCACCGGATTGTCTGCCAACAACTCCGAACGGGCCAGGTTTGACATGTTAAACTCCATCACCCCCCCACCGATGGAACCCACGGTCTGACCATCCGCAGCAACTGCCATCTTAAACCCCTTTTTGCCCGGACTGCTGCCATGTACTTCAATGACCACAACAAGCATCACAGGCTCCCCCGAAGAAAGCCGGTCGTAAATAAATGGCAATGTCTTCACCATAACGTCCTGGATTGTGATTTATACTACTTCGGGATAAATATATGCAAATCCCCGCAAATATTCAATTCGTTGTTTGGTTCGACCCGAAAAAACACCCCCTGTGAGAAGGAGAATGTCCTTTATGCTTTTTTAGGTAACCCTGTTTATACTGACAAACAGCCGGATGGGTGGATAGTGCATACGATGCAGTTGCTACCCGCCGGTATCGCTGTCAATAATTGATCAAAGTGGCATCTGAACTGCATGATATTTGCACAAAAAAGCCTATCTTTAGGGCATTTCAAAAACCAGTGAATATGGACCACTACATTGCGATAAAAGAACTGTCATCACAGTACCGGGATTACACTGCGCAGAACCTGGCGAACCTCGTCCGTTGCAAATCACTAAGCCTTCATGAAGAACTGGTCCAGCAGGAGCTGGTGCGCCAGATGCAGAAGGCCGGGTTTGATGAGGTCCGGATGGATGGCCTGGGAAATGTTATCGGCAGAATAGGGCATGGCAGGCGTATCCTCGCTTTTGATGCGCATATGGATACTGTTGACCTGGGTAACCCGGAAGACTGGGGTTTTGACCCTTTGAGCGGAACCATTGAAGGTGGCTTTGTTATGGGACGTGGCAGCGTTGACCAAAAAGGTGGCGCAGCAGCTTTTGTGACAGCCGGACGTATTTTGAAAGAGCTCGCTTTTGACAGGGATATGACCATTTACTTTGTCGGCAGTGTGATAGAAGAAGATTGTGACGGCTTGTGCTGGAAATACCTGGTGGAAGAAGAGGGGATAAAGCCGGACGTGGTGGTGGTAACTGAGCCCACCAACCTGAACATATACCGCGGACAACGCGGAAGGATGGAGATGCAGGTCAGCTTTTACGGGCTTTCCTGCCACGGGTCAGCACCTGAACGTGGAAAAAACGCCATCTATATGGCCTCCAGGGTGGCCCTGGAGATAGAAAAACTGAATGAAACCCTCCTGGTGGATCCCTTCCTGGGAAAAGGCTCCGTCACGATCTCGCAATTTGTTTCAAAAAGTCCCTCTCTTTGTGCTGTCGCCGATTTTGCCAGGTTGCATCTTGACAGGCGACTCACCTGGGGAGAGACCAGGGATAGCGCCATGGGAGAGGTCATACAACTGCTTAAGGGAATGAAGGCCGAGGTGGAAGTGCTCAACTACGAAGAGCGTTCGTTTACAGGCCTTACATATGGGATGGAAAAATATTACCCCACATGGCAGATCCCCGAAACCCATCCGGTGATCCAGGCTGGGGCAAAAGTGTTTCAAGACCTGTTTGATAAACAACCGGTGGTGGATAAATGGACCTTCTCTACCAATGGGGTGACCATCAATGGCCTATATGGGATCCCCGTGCTCGGTTTCGGCCCCGGCAATGAAGTGATGGCCCATGCGCCCAATGAAAAAGTTCCCATAGATCACCTGGAAAAAGCCTCAGCCTATTATGCCGCCCTGGCTTATGCCATCTGATACAGTCAAACCACCAATATGGTAGGATGTTTGATGAACCGGACCATGAATGTAATCGGATCTACAGGCGGATGATCATCGCATGGCGAACTCCGCAAGACCGTAAGATAATAACAAATATGAACACAGCATGAATAAACTGATTGAACAGATTGAAGCCTTACAGGATATCAGGGCCGGATTGTTCTCAAAAGATTTTCTGTTGACCTGGGAAAAAAGTGATCACGACTTGTTGATGATACTTGAGGTCGCCAGTGTCCTGAAACAGATGCGCGACCTGAACATCTCTCCGAGGGTGTTTGACACCGGACTGGCTGTTTCGAACTTCAGGGACAAGTCCACACGTACCCGCTTCTCCTTTGCCTCAGCCAGCAACCTGCTCGGATTGAGCGTACAGGACCTGGATGAAGAGAAGTCACAGATATCGCATGGGGAAACAGTAAGGGAAACAGCTGCCATGATCTCTTTCTTGTCGGACTTCATCGGTATTCGTGATGATATGTTCCTGGGAGAAGGCAACCGCTACATGCGCGAAGTGGCTGCTTCACTGGATGAGAGCTATGCACACGGCGTGCTGCCTGTGCGCCCCGGCGTCATCAACCTGCAATGCGATATGGACCACCCTACACAGTCTATGGCAGACCTGATGCACCTGAAACAGGTGTTTGGCTCAATAGATGAACTTCGTGACAAAAAGATCGTCATGAGCTGGGCATACTCACCAAGCTATGGCAAACCCCTGTCGGTCCCCCAGGGTATCATCGCATTGATGACACGCTTCGGAATGAATGTCCATCTTGCATACCCTGAGGGATATGAGCTGATCCCTGACATTGTGAAAAAGGCCTCTGCCCAGGCAAAGGAAAGTGGTGGCGGGTTTCATGTCAGCAACTCCATGGAAGAATCAATGAAAGATGCCCATATCGTATATCCCAAGAGCTGGGCCCCCTACCATATTATGCAGCGTCGCACTGATTTGTTAAAGAAAGCCGACCGGGATGGCTTGCGGGACCTCGAGCAGGAGTGCCTGGTAAGCAATGCCAAATATACCCACTGGGAATACGATCATGCGTTCAAGGCATTGACACATGACCAAAATGCCATGTACATGCATTGCCTGCCGGCAGATATTTCAGGCGTTTCCTGTCTGAAGGGGGAAGTGAATGCAGAGGTGTTTGAAGAATCGCGTTTGCAAACCTACCATGAAGCGGGCTACAAGCCGTATATAATTGCCGCCATGATGTTATGCTATCGTTTCAGTTCACCCGCAGAGGTGTTGAAAAAGCTGTTGGAACACAATAAATCAAGGATCCGCTATGTTTAAAAAAAGAAATACTCGCCCCGCCAGGCTTCTTCTTTTCTTTGTCGCGGCCTTTCTTTGCGGTTTTGCTGTTGCAAACCTGGATGAGGAGATCGGCATTGACATGGTAAGAAAGGCAGGGCGCTTGTTTGGGTTTCATTTTTCCCAAAATCAGTTGGAACTTATGATGCCATCGGTTCGGGTGCATATGCAGAGTGTGGAAGCCCTCAGGGAGGCATCTGTTGACAACGCCGTACCCCCTGCATTGGTTTTTGACCCCGTCCTGCCGGGTATTGAAATGCCTGTCAAAGGGCTTGAAAGCAGGTGGATGATCCCGGATGGGGTGGAAATGCCGGAGAACACCGGGCAACTGGCTTTCTACAGTATCCCCCAGCTGGCTTCTTTGCTCCGCAGTCGAAAGGTCACCTCCGAACAACTGACCACATTTTTTCTCAACAGGCTCCATCAGTACGGTGATACCCTCGAATGTGTTGTTACCCTTACCAGGGATCGTGCCTTGTCGCATGCCCGTCGTGCTGATGCTGAGATCGCCGCCGGACAATATCGTGGTCCCCTGCATGGGATACCCTACGGGGTGAAGGATCTTTTTTCTGTCGAAGGATATCCTACCAGCTGGGGTGCAACGCCTTACAAGGGTCAGCACCTGGAGCATACTGCCACCGTTGTGGAACGGCTGGATGAGGCGGGTGCTGTTTTGGTGGCCAAGCTGACCCTGGGTGCACTGGCCATGGGCGATGTTTGGTATGATGGCAAAACACGCAATCCGTGGAACCTTGAAGAAGGCTCCAGCGGGTCCTCCGCCGGGTCGGCCTCAACAGTGGCTGCCGGACTGCTCCCTTTTGCCATCGGAACAGAAACCCTTGGAAGCATTGTTTCGCCATCAACCCGCTGTGGCGTCACCGGCCTTCGGCCCACCTTCGGAAGGGTCAGCAGGACAGGGGCCATGACACTGAGCTGGAGCATGGATAAAATCGGGCCAATGGCCCGAAGTGCAGAGGAAACCGCCATGGTCTTTGACGCGATACTCGGCCCCGATGGCAAGGATAAAAGCGTTGTGGATGCCGGATTCTATTATGAGCACGACAGGGATATATCACAATTCCGGGTGGGATATATCTCCGCCTTTTTTGAAGATGACCCCGGCGGGAAAGACCCGGATCACCAGGTGCTCGCAGATCTTCGTGCCATGGGACTTGAGCTTCATGATGTAGATTGGCGGTTTGACTCGCCGGTAAATGCCCTGCGGATCATCCTGCATGCAGAAGCCGCCGCTGCATTCGACGAACTGACAACCACAGGCCGTGACTCTCTGCTGGTGAACCAGTCTGTCAATGCCTGGCCGAACCTTTTCAGGGCTGCACGGTTTATACCTGCAGTAGAATATATCAATGCCAACAGGGCCAGATACCAGCTGATGGAAGAAGTCAATCAGCTGATGGCCGGCT
Organism: Bacteroidales bacterium; assembly: GCA_007125585.1. Taxonomy (GTDB): domain Bacteria; phylum Bacteroidota; class Bacteroidia; order Bacteroidales; family UBA7960; genus PUPG01. Next base: position 51,282 of record SLCY01000023.1, on the reverse strand, counting down.
ATGATGTCATCATCACACCATCTTTTGGAGGCAACCAACTGCTGGTGACCAACTTAACAGGACACCCCTGCCTGGTTGTACCCAATGGGTTTACCGAAACAGGCACGCCACGGAGCATATCTTTTATCGGCAACCTTTTTGAAGAAGATAAGATCATGGCCCTGGCAAGTGCCTGGCAGAAAAAAACGGGCCATCACAAGCAGCGTCCACCTTTCTTTGATCCGTCTTTACATTAGAACTGTTAATATTATCCACAATGAATCAAAAACAACCGCTTTATGTTAAAATTCCTATGGTGCTGCTCACCATCACGCTCACCGTAGGCATCATGATATATGCAAAGGGCGTTCTGGTACCTTTAATGATAGCCGGACTGCTGGCCGTATTGATCAGCCCGCTCTCCTCTTGGTTTGAAAACAAAGGTATTCCAAGGCTGTTGGCCGCTTTTTTTAGCCTCGTGGCACTGATCGGCTTTTTGTTTGGACTGGCTTATTTCTTTTATAACCAGCTTATAGGCTTTGCTGATGAACTGTATCTTTTGGAAAAAAGGGTGACCGAATTTCTGCAAATCATCAACGAGTTCACCGAACAACACGTTGAAGGCGCCGTACCCATCTCCTTCGAAAACATCCAAAGCGCCATTTTCAATTACCTTTATGACAATATCGCAAGCCTCACCCAGGGAGTGATCGCCACGGCCACTACCCTGACCATCGTGTTCATAGTCCCCATCTATATCTTCCTGTTCCTCTATTTCAGGCGCTTCCTGATTGAATTCATTCGCAAAGCATTCCCGGACAAAACCCAGGATACTGTACAGAGTGTGATACACAAAGTGAAACTGGTGGTGCAGAACTATATTGTAGGGATGTTTATCGTGATCGTCATTCTGGCTGTGCTGAACAGCATCGCATTGTATAGCTTCGGGCTAAAACACTTCCTGCTGTTCGCCGTTTTTGCAGCACTTCTGAACGTGATCCCCTTTCTCGGCCCTTTTATAGGGGCAACCCTCCCCATTGTTTATGCCCTTCTCACCAAAGATTCACTCTGGTATCCGTTTGGGATATTCCTTGCGTTTTACGTGATCCAGCTTGCCGAAAGCAACATCTTCACTCCACGGATCGTGGGGGGCAAAGTGTCCATGAACCCCCTGATGACCATCGTGGCCTTGCTGATTGGCAACTTCATATGGGGACTCGCAGGGATGATATTGTTTATTCCCGGAATGGCCATGATGAAAGTGGTTTTTGACGAGATAGATGGCTTGAGGCCATATGGGTTCCTTCTTGGCGATGCGAGGGCGGCAAGATCGCATCGCACGCCCGACCAACCACTGGAAAAACGTATCAAGTCATTTAAAAAGAAGCTGAAGCGTTAAAAATATGGTCCGGATAACGGATCTTTACCAGGAAGAGCCCGCAAGCCGGTGCTGAATACCCCGCTCGGCGGCGGTCCTTTGCTTCGATGATCTTCTGAAAGTCATTTGCGCCAAGCTTGCCACGGCCGATGTCCACCATAGTGCCTACAATGGCACGGACCATGTTCCTGAGAAAACGGTCGGCCCGTATCCTGAAATACAGAATGTGTCCATCTTCCTCCCAATGTGCTTCGTAAACCTTGCAAATATTGGTTTTAACCTGGGTGTTGGACCTGGCAAAACTGCTGAAATCCTCATGCTGCAACAACAGCCCGGCCGCTTCCTGCATGGCCTTCATATCCATTGGCCTTTCCTGTATCCAGGCCCTGCCGGTGTAAAAAGGGTCTTTCCTGGTGCATATGTAATAATGATAGGTCCTGTCAAGGGCATGAAAACGGGCATGGGCTTTGCTGTCGACAGGGAAGATATCCAGCACCGCTATTGACGGAGGAAGAAAGCGGTTTGACTTGTAAACCGGGTGTATCTGGCTTAGCATTTCCGGACGATGGGAACAATCAAAATGGGCATAAAACTCATGGGCATGAACACCCGTGTCGGTTCGGCCCGCACCCGTTAACCGGACAGGCTCTTTTAACAACAGGGACAAGCATTTCTCAATCTCCTCCTGAATGGTGGGTGCACCCGGTTGAACCTGCCAACCATTGAAGTCAGTCCCCATATAAGCCATCCTGATAAAATATCGGAACATCCCTGAAACGATCCATTTTAATGAAACATAAAAGAAACCAAGGTCTTTGACGACTGCGGCCGGATCATCTTTTTAAATGAACTTCCTTGTGATGGTTTCATGCATAAAGAGGCTGCCGGGGAGCACGAACAAAAAAAGCGTTGCATTCCGGCACTGTCTTCACCATCCCAAAAGCTGGAATAGTAGCCGGTAAATATAAATATTTCTCCTGTAAAAAAACACCCGCATTTTGTGTGTTGACAGATGAGGGAAGAGCGATGGAACGATGGAACGAGGTTTTTGGCTGTTAACTGTTGGCTTTTAAACCTTTAAACCCTTAAACCATTATACCTTTAAACTTATTTGACATTTCGCCCTTTTGACAAAATGATAAACATAAATAAACAAGCAACGACCGGGTGAAAGACCTTGAGAGGTTTTTCATTCGTCTGTGTGTAATTTCGAACGAAAAAAAATCATGTAGCCATTTGACATTTGGAAAATGCAAAGTTAAAGGCAAATCCGCAGAAACAAAAAAAAAGGGGCCTTATCATTATTTTCGTATTTTCGCACAGACAGAATCCATGTCCCGGCACATTTCGGGTGATCTTATCAACATTTTGTTCATACTTTTTTCAAAATAATGGTTGTGGTCACCGGGCATTGGTTTATTTTTGTGGCATCAACTATTTTAAAAGCCAGATAATTCTTAATTTTCTATGGGAAAAATAAAGATCCTGGATAAGGAATTTGAGAAAAACATCCCTTTTGAGCATATTCAAAAGGTGGTAAAGCAGATGGCTGAAACCATTTTCAACGATTACCAGGGACGTGAGCCCTTGTTTCTGTGTGTGTTGAATGGCGCCTTCATGTTTGCCGGGGACCTGTTTAAATGCTATCCCGGCAATTGTGAAATCAGCTTTATCAAGTTATCATCATACGATGGGACACAGACCACTGGAGAGGTAAAGACAGTGATTGGCCTGGAAGAGCATATAAAAGGCAGGAATGTGATCATTCTCGAGGATATTGTGGATAGTGGCCTCACCGTTACACACCTTGTGGAGGATCTCTCGACCTATCAGCCGGAGAGTATCAGGCTGGCCACCTTGCTGCTGAAGCCTGACGCAGTACAAAAAGAAGTAAGGCCGGATTATATCGGAATGGAGATCCCCAATGATTTCATCGTGGGATATGGCCTTGATTACAGAGGTTTTGGAAGGAATTACAAAGACATTTATAAGATAACCGGTTCATAATAGGAAACGATCATGAACAAAAAAATGGTGGCAGATGCCATTAAGGGATAAATTGTAGCGACATGTTGAATCTTATAATTTTTGGTCCTCCAGGATCGGGCAAAGGCACCCAGTCTGCCAATATTGTTGAAAAGTACCGGCTCACCCATATGTCGACGGGAGCGTTGTTAAGGGAAGAGATAGAAAAGGAAACCCCATTGGGCAAGGAAGCAAAAAAGTTCATTGACAAGGGGTTGCTGGTACCCGATGATCTTGTATTGAGGGAGTTGTATCACCATGTATCCGATCATATGGATGCCAGTGGCTTTATATTTGACGGGATCCCCAGAACCATCGTACAGGCCGGGTCACTGGACCGGTTTCTCAACGAACGCGGGATACCTATATGCCTTGTGATTTCTGTGGAGGTGGAAGAAGAAGAACTGTTCAAGCGCATCATGGGCAGGGGAGAAGACTCGGGACGAAGCGATGACTCAGATCAGATCGCGCGTCGCCGCCTGGAGATCTACAAAGAGCTCACAATGCCTCTCATCTCGTATTATAAGTCGCAGGGAAAGATTGTTTCCATAAACGGCATGGCACCAGTGAACGAAGTCTTCAAAAAAATATGCTGTGCCATCGACACGTACCTGCATAGCAAGGAAGTGTTGCCGGTGGTGGAATAGTTTGCTGCCTCCCCGGTGACTTCCCGGATGTCAGAAAGGGATACCATGTGGGGTCGCTGAAAAAAAGTTCATCACCATGAACGCCAACTTCATTGATCATGTAAAAATATGTTGCCGGTCAGGAAAGGGTGGGGCAGGCTCCGCCCACCTCAGACGTGAAAAGTTTGTCCCAAAAGGAGGGCCTGACGGCGGTGACGGAGGCAGGGGGGGAAACATCATTGTAAGGGGCAACAGCCATTTATGGACTTTGCTGCATCTGAAATATACCCGCCATCTGATAGCCAGGCCGGGAGGCCCCGGAGGCAAGCAGAGAAGCAGCGGGGCATCAGGTGATGATGTTATTGTTGAGGTCCCCCTTGGTACCGTAATTAAAGATGCGGAAACCGGGGAAGTGGTCACAGAAATTACCCAAAATGGCGAAACCTCAACCCTGCTTCAAGGCGGTAAAGGAGGCAGGGGTAACGTGCATTTTAAATCAAGCACCAGGCAAACCCCAAGATATGCCCAACCCGGACTACCGGGTCAGGAAAAATGGTTTATCCTGGAGCTCAAGGTGCTCGCTGACGTCGGACTGGTCGGATTCCCGAATGCAGGAAAATCCACCTTGCTGTCCGTTGTCAGCGCCGCAAAACCCGAAATCGCCGATTATCCCTTTACCACACTTGTCCCAAACCTGGGAATGGTGGCCTACCGCGACAACCGATCATTCGTGATGGCCGACATCCCGGGCATCATCGAAGGGGCGCATAAAGGAAAAGGGCTCGGACACCGCTTCCTGCGACATATTGAACGCAATGCCATACTGCTGCTAATGGTACCCGTTGATGCCGGTAATATCGCTAAAGAGGTGGATGTTTTATACAACGAACTGCGCGAATATAATCCCGAATTGCTTGATAAACAGCGGCTGCTGGCCATTACGAAATGTGACCTGCTGGACAAAGATACCCTCGATGAACTGAAACAGATGCTGGAAGAAGACCTGAAAGGGCTGGAAATGGTCTTTATCTCATCCCATACTAATCTGGGGATCCAGAAGCTTAAAGATACCCTCTGGCAATTGATGGTGGATGAGCCGGATAAATGACATCAGAAATATCCCGATAGTTTCCCCTCAATTTTTTCTATACTTATGCGGATGATGCATACATTGCTAATGGCCGGCGGGTTATACGTAAAATCCTTGCCGGTATATTTACGCATGGTCACATTCATGATCCGGACTTTCTCATCATAATCATCAATAAATTCAGCCTTGCCATATGCCAGTACGCTTCGATACCTCATCCCATAGCTGCAGGCAACCTGGTCGTGCCTGTGAAACAATTCATGGTCGGTACTGAATGCCACACATACAGCAGGATTGTTTTTCAAAACCTCCATTTTCTTTCCCTGGGCAGCCATGTGCAAGAATATACTACCCTCCTCGAATCCAAAATTAAAAGGCAACACATAAGGCTTGCCTTCCGGGTCAACCATGCCTACATAACAAGTGTCGCATTGATCAATAATTTCCTGGATTTTTTGGGGATTGCTGATCATCATATTTGTTGCCATCATCACAGGGTTTAGTCCTCATGGATATATCACCCCAAAATTAATAGAAAATAAATAGTTTACGCCTGAATGATTCTGGCAGGATTATTGTTCAGAAACTAATAAATTAGTTGTATAACTAAAAAAATAGTTATATTTGCATTCACAAACCAAAAATTTTGATATATGAAGGAGCTGACCAGGGCAGAAGAGCAGGTGATGCATATTTTGTGGCAAATTAAGTCAGGTTTTGTCAAGGATATCCTTTCTCGTTTTAAAGAACCCAGACCTGCCTACACCACCGTATCGACCATTGTGCGTATCCTCCAGAAGAAGGGATTTGTCGGATACAGGGCCTATGGCAAAGCACATGAATATTTCCCGCTGATTGATAAATCGACCTATACGCGGGTAATGATGAAAGGGATCTTATTGAAGTATTTTGGCAATTCGCTCCGGCAAATGGTTTCCTTTTTTTCTCATGAAAAAGGCCTGACGGCATCGGAACTTGAGGAGTTGAAGCGCATCATTGAAGAGGAAATAGAGAGTAAAAAATAACAAATGCTAAATCACACTGAGGACCTTGGAGAAAATGATCATCAGCACCAGTGCCAGTGGGTACACGGTAGCGTAGCCCAGGGTGGCAGCATCGGAGTCTGTTTTGGCATCAGCAGCAGCCAGTCCCGGGGTGCTGGTCATGCTCCCGGCCACAACGCCCAGCAGGGTAGCAAAGTTCATCTTCAGTGCGTATCGGCCGATGAGGGTTGTAAGCACCATGGGAATGGTAGTGATGGTCAGGCCTGTCCATAACAGTGTCCATCCATACTCGATCAGGGCATCGGCAATATGCGCACCTGCATGGGTCCCCACGGTGGCCAGAAACATCAGCAGCCCCAGCTTCCTGAGCAGGTTGTTGGCACCGCCTGACATATTCCAGATCACCGGGCCTGTCTTTCCGATCCTGCTGAGCACCAGTGCTGCAGTGAGCACCCCGCCGGTGATGCCCAGTGAAAACTCAAACAGGCCAAAGAATGGGAAACTGACGGCACCCAGCAACACCCCAATAATTATGCCCAGGCTGATGGGCAGAAAGTTGGTCTCACTGAGCCGCTTTTCATTATTGCCCAACAATTTCATCACCCTGGTCATATTATCTTCATCGGAGGCAAGCAATAATTTATCACCAAAACGAAGCGTACTGTTGCCGTGTGGGGAGATCTCCACCCCGCTGCGGCGGATCCGCGTAATGGTCGCATTATAGTAAGCCGTAAGGTTCAATTCATTCAGGCTCTTGTTGATCACCTCCTTGCTGGTGACAAGCACCCAGTTGATCTTATAACCGGCGGCTTGCGGCATTTCTTTGTCCGTGCGTGGACCGATCATCAATTCCACCTTGTCAAGTGCCTCATCGGTGCCGACGACCTTTACCATGTCGCCAAGGTACAGCCGGGTCTTTCCGCCGGGTGCATAAACATCACCACCATGCTTGATACGACTGATCACGGCACGTGTCATGGTGCCGATACCCAGCTCACGGATCGTCTTCCCATGGATGTTTTTGTTCTCTACAACAAAATTCTGAACACTGACAGCCGGGTGGTCCTCCTGCGCCTTTTCAAGATACCTCTTTTCTTCATCTTTCATGTCAACACGAAGAATGACGGGCAACAGATGAATGATCAGTATGGCCATTACTGCACCGGCCGGATAGACAACCCCATAACCAACAGATGGCAGGGTAGATTCCGAAATGTCAATGGCAGCCGCCAGTCCGGAAGTGCTTGTCAGGGCTCCGTTGAAGATCCCAACGCCCAAATGGGGATCCAGGCCAAAAAAGCGGGTCAGGAAGAAACTCAGCAAAGCGGCAACACTGACCAGGAGAAGGCAAACACCCAGAAACTGCCTGCCCGTTTTTTTAAAGGCATCAAAAAAGCCCGGCCCGGCCTGTATCCCAATCGTAAAAATGAAAAAAACAAGACCGATGGTCTGAAAAGCTTCCGGAACCATGATCCCATAATGGCCCATGATCAAAGCCACAAACACAACGGCCGATATATCTAGTGAGAACCCCCTGAACTTTACACTCCCAAGAATAATACCCAAGGTGATGATCAGAAACAGGGCAAAATAACCTTCGTAAATCAAATCAGTCATTGAAACACAACATTGAACATTCCAAAAGAATGCAGGTTAACTTGTAGTGCGATGCAAAGTTAATTCTTCTTTGATATTGTTCATTGCTTCAATAGGTTTTATTTCATTTATTTGCTACTATTGCAAATAACAATCACATGATGTTTTTGTGAAAAAGGAAGGCCCATACGTTCTTTTTTGGTTTCGCCGCGATTTGCGCCTGAATGAGAACAAAGGACTGTACCATGCCCTGAGAAGCGGCAAAAAGGTGCTGCCCCTTTTCATCTTTGATGATTACATATTGGATCCTTTGCCGGCGGATGACCACCGGGTGTATTTCATTTACCGGACATTGGATGCCATGCAGGCCTCGTTGAAGGAAAAAGGCAAAGTCCTTCTGGTCAGAAAAGGGGACCCCCCGGAAGTGTTCCGGCAGCTGTTGAAACAATACACCATAGAGACAGTCGTTTGCAATGCTGATCATGAGCCGTACGGTATTGAGAGAGACGAGCAGGTGCGCATTGTGTTAAAAGAACATGGTGTTGGCTTTCAGCAATATCTCGATCACCTGGTGATGGCGAAAGAGGAGGTGCTGAAATCCGATCAGTCGCCCTACCATGTCTTTACACCCTACAGCCATCGGTGGAAGGAGCGCCTGTCAGATAAACATCTGGCATACCATGCTTCGGAAGAGATGTTGTCACAACTGGCCGGTCAACGGGATGCCGCTTTCCCTGCACTGGAGGAACTGGGGCTGAGAAAATCCACCCTGCAGGCACCACCCTTGCATGTTGATGAAAGCCTCATCCGTGACTATCATAAAAACCGTGATTTCCCTGCAAAAGAAGGTACGAGTCGCCTGGGTGTACATCTGCGTTTTGGCACCCTCAGCATACGCACCCTGATAAAAAATGCCATACAGTGGAACGAGACCTTTCTCAATGAGCTCATATGGCGGGAGTTTTATGCCATGATCCTCTGGCACTATCCACAAGTGGTTGACCAGTCCTTTAAATCCCGATATGACCGGATCGAATGGCTCAATGATGAGCGACAGTTCAGCTTGTGGCAAAAGGGCCAAACAGGTTATCCCATGGTGGATGCAGGAATGCGTCAATTAAGCAAAACAGGTTATATGCATAATCGTTTGCGTATGGTCACTGCCAGCTTTCTCAGCAAACATTTGCTGATCGATTGGCGCTGGGGGGAAGCCTGGTTTGGGGAGAAGTTATTTGATTACGAGCTGTCGTCAAATAACGGCGGTTGGCAATGGAGCGCTGGAACGGGATGCGATGCAGCGCCATATTTTCGTATTTTTAACCCAATGTCCCAGCAAAAAAAATTTGATCCCGATACTGTCTTTATCCGGCAATGGATCCCTGAACTGGACAGCCTGGATTATCCGATGCCGGTGACAGACCATGCCAGGGCCCGGGAAAGGTGCCTGAAAGCATATCGTAAGGCCCTTGACAACCGATGAAGCATAAAGATCATATCCCCTTCCCCGACTACGCCGGTAAGCTTCGCCGGGATACCCGCGGCATTTTACCCGGGCTGCAGGCACAACTCAACATGGCCCCCCTGCTGCGGCAGGACGAGATCAAAGGGATGGGAGCTGGCTCAAAGGCTGTCAAAAGCAGTGTCCTCATTCTTTTGTACCCGGATGACCACGAAAACACCATGACAGCTCTGATTCAACGACCTGCCTATGAGGGTATCCATAGTGGTCAGATATCATTTCCCGGCGGCCGGTTTGAACCGCAAGACGCGGATCTCCAACAGACAGCCCTGCGTGAAGCAAAAGAAGAGATAGGCATTGATCCTGCAAAGGTGGAGGTTGTCAAACGGCTTACGGACCTGTATATACCACCAAGCAACCATCGTGTCAGCCCTTTCGTCGGACTGTCTTCGGAAAAGCCCCAGTTTGAACCGGACCGGAAAGAGGTGGCATACATTCTGGAATTGCCTATTGCACAGTTTCTGAGGAAGGAGAATGTAAAAATGGTCCCAATCACTTTGTCAAACGGACAATGCCTTAAAACACCCTGTTACCTGGTCAACGGACAAACCATCTGGGGCGCCACAGCCATGATCATGGCCGAATTCGTGGAAGTGTCGGGAAGGATCTCTTCGCACTGAGATTTTTATTATATTGAATGAAAATCATAAACCGGTAAAATGATGGGGCCCTTTGCCGCCATACTGTTCTTTTTTGGATGTCTTTTGTTGTCAGCCGATTGCAAGGGAGGTCTGCACCAGCCGGAACAAACCATTGAAAAGAATCCCCGGGGTGCGGAAGTGTCTGTGGATGATTACCTCATGAAAATGATCCATGAATATGATGCCGAAGGCAAAAAGGTAAGGACAGTGGAATATGGATCGGGAGGTGTGCTGCAAAAAGAGCATCGCTTTTACTATGATGACAAGGGTCAGCTCGTGCAGGAGAAGAAGTATGACACCAGGGGCGATCTGCTGGAAAAGGTTGAGATATCCTATGATGCTTTGGGAAATATTACAGAACAGATCAGCTATGATCAGGATACCAAAATTCTGTCCGGTAATTATTACCGTTACGACAATGCATGGAACCGGACAGAATGGCGACACCATGGGCCCGGCGACAAAGTGGAATGGACCCGTCTTTACCGTTACAACAGGCAAGGTAACCGTATGGAGGAGAGATGGCTTGACCCCGCTGGCAAGTTGAGCCGTCAGTATCTTTATGAATATGACAATCGTGGCAACTGTGTCGGACAAAATGTTTACGGCGGCGATGGCAAGCTGCAGTGGAGGTATGTTTATGACTATGATCAGCGGGGCATGCGGATCGCTGTAAAATGGTACAATGAAGACGGCCAACTGAAGAAGGTCAGGACTTTTCATTACGACGAGGCCGGCAACAGGATTGAGCAGCGGCGGTATCGTGCATACAGACGCTTATTTAACAGGACCTTGCGTTATCGCATGTACCATTCATTCCTTTACACTTATGACCAGAACAACAACCGCATACAAACAAAAAGTTATGATGACCGGAACAGACTGGCCTGGTCAATAGGGAAGGTCTATGACAACAGGGGCAATCTGACCGCCTACACAAGGCTTGACCCTGGGGGCAGCATTGAGATGTCTTACCGGATGACATACAACAAAGAGGGTTTAAAAACCGGATGGTCTTGGTATGATGGTGAAGGGAACAAAGAGTGGAGCCGCGTTTACAGGTATGATGAAATGGGTCGACTGGTAGAGGAGATATGGTTATAAAAAAAGAGGCCACCAGTGGCCTCCCCTTTATTGATTGTCCATATTGTTCTGATCTGATGTCTATTTCACTGAATCAACAATGGCCTTGAAAGCATCGGGATGGTTCATGGCCAGATCGGCCAGTACTTTACGGTTGATCTGGACATTTTTTGCATTCAGTTTACCTATAAATTGGGAATAACTCATGTCGTATTGGCGCACAGCGGCATTGATACGCTGTATCCAGAGCTTTCTGAACTCTCTCTTTTTATTGCGCCTGTCGCGGTAAGCATAGGTCAACCCCTTTTCCCAGGTGTTCTTCGCTACCGTGTACACATTCTTTCTTGCACCAAAATAACCCTTGGTGAGCTTTAAAAGCTTTTTTCGTTTGCGCCTCGCGGCGACTTTATTGATCGATCGTGGCATGGTTTGATGTTTTTTTTCGTTTAGCGCTTTCCTCTATTGCCGGGAAAGACTTATCAGGCTTAAACAAAAGTGAATACTGGTTGCTTATATTACATGGCCAGCATGGCCTTGATGTTTTTTTCGTCTGCTTTATGAACAAAGGTCGTTTTCGTCAGATTCCTCTTTCTCTTTTTGCTTTTTTTCGTCAAAATATGACTCTTGTAAGCATGTTTGCGTTTTATTCGACCGGAGGCGGTAAGAGAAAACCGCTTTTTGGCCCCGGATTTGGTCTTCATTTTGGGCATTATACTATCAATTTACAGGTTTATTAAACAATGAACATTAATTCTTTTTTCCAAATTTTTTGGATGAAACAAACATGATCATCCGTTTCCCTTCCATTTTCGGCATTTGTTCTACTTTGCCATAGTCTTCCACTTCCTGGGCAAAGCGTAGCAGCATCAACTCACCTTTCTCCTTGTAGATGATGGTTCGACCCTTGAAAAACACGTATACCTTTAATTTCGCTCCTTCCTGCAAGAACTTGATGGCATGCTTGATTTTGAAGTTCAAGTCATGGTCATCGGTGTTTGGGCCGAGCCGAATCTCCTTCACCACCACTTTTGCCGCATTTGCTTTGATCTCTTTCTGTTTCTTTTTTTGTTCGTAGAGAAACTTTTTGTAATCCATGATCTTGCAAACCGGCGGATTGGCTGTTGGTGCGATCTCCACCAGGTCAAGGCCCAGATCGTCGGCCATGTTCAGTGCATCCCTGATGGGGTGGATATCCGCTTCTACATTGTCTCCAACCACACGCACAACAGGGGCGTTGATGCGGTTGTTGATACGGTGTGGATCTTCTTTTTTTACGAAACGCCTTCTGCCTCTGGGTTTGAATGGTGTTGCTATTTTTCGTCCCTCCTATGTTTGGTTAATAAAAAACAATTTCCTGTTGTTGTTCATGATTCAGGTATGAGCCGCTGTATCTCTTTCTCAACCAGTTTGACAAATTCTTCAATGGTTTGGGTGCCCAGGTCTCCTTCTCCGTGTTTTCTCACAGACAAAGTTCCTTCGGCTTCTTCTCTCTCGCCAACTATAAGCATGTATGGGATCTTGCGCGTTTCGGCATCCCGAATTTTCTTTCCCGTTTTCTCGTTGCGTTCGTCAATCAGCGTGCGAATTTCGTAATTATTCAGCAAAGATAACAATTTTTTCGCATATTTTGCATACTTCTCGCTGATTGGCAATATTATAGCTTGGTCTGGCGTAAGCCACAGCGGGAAATTACCGGCGCAATGTTCGATCATAACAGCGACGAAACGCTCCATGGAACCAAATGGTGCCCTGTGGATCATGACCGGACGGTGTTTTTGGTTGTCGCTGCCAATGTATTCAAGCTCAAAACGGTCGGGCAGGTTATAGTCTACCTGGATGGTACCCAGCTGCCACTTGCGGCCCAGGGCATCCTGTACCATGAAATCGAGCTTGGGCCCGTAAAAAGCTGCCTCCCCTTTTACGATCTCTGCCTTCAGCCCTTTTTCTTCCGTTGCTTCAATAATGGCCTGCTCTGCTTTATCCCAGTTCTCATCTGTCCCGATATATTTCTCCATCTTGTCGGGATCGCGCAACGATATTTGAACACTGTAATCCGAAAAATCCAGCGCCCTGAATATCATTAAGACAATGTCAATCACCGCAATGAACTCCTCTTTAACCTGGTCCGGACGGCAAAAAATATGGGCATCGTCCTGTGTGAAGCCGCGTACCCGGGTCAACCCGTGCAGTTCTCCACTTTGCTCATAACGATATACCGTGCCGAACTCCGCAAACCTGACAGGGAGATCCCTGTAAGAATATTGTTTGTTCTTGAAAATTTCGCAATGGTGCGGGCAGTTCATCGGTTTCAGGAAAAACTCCTCACCTTCCGAGGGAGTGGAAATTGGCCTGAACGAGTCATCACCGTATTTGTCATAATGACCACTGGTGATGTAAAGGCTTTTGTTGCCAATATGGGGGGAGATAACAGGCTGATATCCTGCCTTGCGCTGGATCTTCTTCAGGTATTTCTCCAGGTTCTCACGCAACTCGGCACCTTTTGGCAACCATAATGGCAACCCCTGTCCAACCGTCGAAGAAAAGGTGAAAAGCTCCAGCTCCCTGCCAATCTTACGGTGATCGCGCTTTTTTGCCTCCTCCAGCATCTCCAGGTACTCCTTGAGCATCTTCTGCTTCGGAAAAGAGATCCCGTATACCCTTGTAAGCTGCTTGCGTGTTTCGTCGCCACGCCAGTAGGCCCCGGCCGTATTGAGCAATTTCACCGCCTTGATGGGGCTGGTGTCCAACAGGTGCGGACCGCGACACAGATCGGTGAAATTGCCCGAATGATAAAAACTTATTGTGCCATCATCCAGGTCACTGATGAGATCAACCTTGTATTCATCACCCTTCTTGCTGTAATAGGACAAGGCTTCCTGCTTAGGAACCTCTGTCCGTACAAAATTCTCTTTCCTTCTGGCAATCTCCAGCATCTTGTTCTCTATCTTGTCAAAATCATTGCTGGAAATGGATTTGTCACCCAGGTCGATGTCATAGTAGAAACCATTCTCCACATCCGGACCGATCCCGAATTTGGTCCCGGGATATAACTCTTCTATGGCCGCAGCCATCAGGTGGGCCGACGAGTGCCACATCGTGGCGCGCCCTTCTTTATCATCCCATGTATTTAGCTTGATGTCGGCATCTTCCCGGATCGGCCTGTCCAAATCCCAAACTTCACCATTCACAGTGACGGACAAAACATTACGCGCCAACCCCTCAGATAGGCTCCTGGCAACCTCTAACCCGGTGACGCCTTCCGGAAACTCCTTGACCGATTTGTCTGGTAATGTAATACTTATCATCAGCGATTAGGTTTTCAGCCATTTTTCAGGCTGCAAAGGTAAAGAAAATATTCATTCACAGGAAAACAGCACCGCAACGGTAAGGTTCAATAATGCTGCGCAGTTTGTCAGGAAAAACAATCCAGACCAGCCATTGACAGATCAACGATTAAACCACGCGTTTGATCAGCCGGAGCTTATGGGTATACCTTTTCAACGTTTCATTGAAGATCCCGTGATGGTCAATCTTGTCTATGCGCACCAGGCCATGGGCATGGACCACCCGGCCATCGCCGGCAATGATCCCGATATGGGTGATCTCTTCCTCGTCTTTACCGAAAAATACGAGATCGCCGGGTTGTGATTCATTGATCAGATGGATGCTTTCTCCATGGTTGGCCTGTACCAACGCATCCCTGGGGATGGTAATGCCTGTCATTTTACAAACAAGCTGTACAAGGCCTGAACAATCCATGCCAAATGCAGAACGGCCACCCCAGAGGTAGGGGGTATGAATAAAAGCAAGTGCATGCCGGCAGATGTTGTTCCCGTCTGCATTGTCGCCCTTTAATAATTCTCCGGCATAATGATATGTCTTCCCGTTGACAGACATTTTCCCATCCCGGTTTGCATAATAAGAACTGCCCGCACTCAACAGGAAACGATTGCCTGATGGTGCTTCGGTAACAGTCTCCAGGTGGCTTCCGGTCACCAGCTCGCCGGCCCTTTCCAGCGACCTGGCAGTGTTTTGATCTGTCATCTCCACCTGGTTCCGGGCAACCCACCCATGGTAATGATAACGAAGAATATCAATATGCAGCCATTTTTCTGTCTGTTCCAGGATCTCAAAGCGCTCACCAAATAACAACTGAGTGACCATCTCACGTTTGTGGTCAGGTTCCATGCGCACCGCAGCAGTGGTTATCAGAC
This sequence comes from Bacteroidales bacterium, assembly GCA_007125585.1. Taxonomy (GTDB): domain Bacteria; phylum Bacteroidota; class Bacteroidia; order Bacteroidales; family UBA7960; genus PUPG01. The sequence goes on along the minus strand of SLCY01000023.1, from coordinate 36,127 downwards.
AAATACCAGTATCCATTTCAATCATCGATTTAGTTAAACAACGTTTGGCAGTCTCAGGATGAGAACTGTCGGTTCGGGACATGTAAATGCCCGGACAATAAAAGTAGGGTTTTTTTTTGTTCCGGGATAATGGTTGATCTTGTTTTCATCAAAGAAATGATTAAATTCGTTTACGCTTAGAAAGTTCCAATATAACTTGTTCGTTCCATGAAAATGATCTTTCACTGGCTTCAGCGTCAGTATACAAATATCTACAAAGGATTTTTGGTGCTGCTGAGCATCTTTTTGCTGGTTCAGCTTTTCCCAAAGCAGCCGGGGTTTGAGTATGAATACCAGAAAGCCCGCCCCTGGATGTTTGAAGACCTTATTGCACCTTTTGATTTCGCTGTCTTAAAAACCACTGAAGAACTTGAAAAGGAGAGGGGGGAACTGATCGAAACATTTCAGCCCTTCTTCTCCCGCCATCCCGAGGTGACACAGTCGATGAAAGAAACGTTTGAAAGCTCCCTTGATGCCGCATGGGAAGAGAAATACCCTGATGAACCAGCGAATGCCCTGAAGCAACGAAACAGGCAGGTAGGACTGGATATCCTTGCACATCTGTACAATGCGGGAATTATCTTTCTGGATGAAGAATTCAGGGATAAACCGGAAAACTTCAATATCAGGTTGCTGGAAGACAATGTGGCCAGGTCGAGAGTGCTGGGGGCTATGTATACCATTCAGGAAGCCTATATTTACATGATCTCTGTGCTGGAAGACAGGGCAGAAGAGATAGATGCCGATCTTTTGCAGCCATTGCTGGAAAATGCCCTGAGCCATAATGTTTTTTACAATGAAGCACTGACAGAACGCACCATGGAAGCGGAAATTGAAAGCATTCCCCTGACAAGGGGCATGGTGCAGGAGGGAGAAAAGATCGTCTCCAAAGGGGAATTGGTTACTCCGGAAACCTATCAGATCCTGGAATCCTTCAAGGTTGAATACCAGCGGCAAATCGGCGATGCTGCCTTGCAGACAATACTTTATGCGGGTCAGTTTGTTCTGGTGAGCATCTCCATGATCGTATTGCTGCTTTTCCTTTACTTCTTCCGCAAAGATGTTTTTTTCGATAACCGGAAGATCCTGCTCATCCTGCTGTCTGTCTTGCTGATGGTCTTTTTGACCAGCTTTGTAATCCGCTTCAACATCGACTACCTCTATCTTGTGCCCGTATGCCTTGTACCGGTGATCATTCGCGCCTTTTTTGACAACAGGCTGGCACTTTACATTCACATCATCACCATCATCCTCATCGGGTTTCTGATCCCCCGAAGCTTCGAGTTCGTGTTCATCCAGTTCCTGGCGGGCATTATTGCGATCCTGAGTATGGCAAGCCTGCGGCGGCGCTCGCAGCTTTTTATAACAGTGACGCTCATCTTTGCCACCTATTGTGCGGTATATTTTGGATTGTCACTGGCCCATACAGGATCTTTTGAAAATTTATACTGGCGCGATTTTGCCTATTTCGCCGGCGGCGCATTCCTGACATTGTTTGCATATCCCGTGATATTCCTTTTTGAGCGTATCTTCGGGATGCCCACCGACTTTTCGCTGCTTGAACTGGCAGATACCAATAATTCCTTATTGCGTAACCTCGGGCTGAAAGCCCCGGGGACCTTTCAACATTCTTTGCAGGTGGCCAACCTGTCGGAAGAGGCCCTGATCGAAATCGGCGGAAACAGCTTGCTGGCCCGTACCGGGGCCCTTTACCACGACATAGGGAAGATGAAGAACCCTCAGTATTTCACAGAGAACCAGACCTCTGAATTCAACCCCCATGATGAAATATCCTTTAAAGAAAGCGCCCGGGTAATCATTGACCATGTGATCGATGGTATCGAGATGGCACGCAAGAACAACCTGCCGGAGTATATCATCGATTTTATCAGAACACATCACGGAACCACCACCGCCCGCTATTTTTATACCATGCAGGTGAACGAAAGCACAGATGAGGAAGTGAGCAAGGCTGATTTCATCTATCCCGGTCCGCGACCTTTCAGCAAGGAAACAGCCGTGGTGATGATGGCCGACTCGGTGGAGGCTGCGTCGCGAAGCCTTGGCAAACCCGACGAGAAGAAGATCAACCAGCTGGTTGATAGCATGATTGACACACAGGTGCAGGAAAAACAGTTTGATAACGCAGACATCACGTTCAAGGACATCACCACGGTCAAAGGGATATTCAAGCGAATGTTGCTGAACATATACCACGTGCGGGTGGCTTATCCCTCTTTGGGATAATCCTGAAAAGGTTTCAGGAGCTTCGCAAGATACCCTCCGGACTCCGGCCCGAGATGGAACAAAAGGTCAAGTATGCTCAGGTTGGGGACAAAGCCATGTTTATCAGAAAAGACCTGATAATAAGGCGGCATGGTGGTTGCAAGGAAGTCTGCACCGGCGGGGGACTTCGGACTGAACACCGAACGCAGATCATGGAGCCCGTGAGGCTGTTTTACATATGAGGCGGTCTCTGTTAGACAAACATCCAGGTTCAGCTCCCGGAGAAGCAATGCCATCAGTCTTTTATTGAAAATCCAGAGTGGCCCTTCAAGTCTTTCGGAGAAAAATGGGGCAATCAGTTCTTTGTAAAACAAAAAAAACGGGGCATTGCCATAGGCGGTAAAAATAGCCCGCCAGTGTCTTACCTGCCAGTCGTCATGACTGCTGATCAGCACATCTTTGGTCCTGGTAAGGCTGCCTGAAGGCCTGTGTACCGGAATACTCAGGTCAAGCGGACCGTTCGCCGTCAATATGCGGCACCTGTTTCGCCACGTCTGCTTTGGATATGTCTCATGCAACTCGATAATGGCTTTCGAGGCACTGGCCAGACATCCCATGTAATCCAAAGGCGGCAGGTAGGCTGTCGACATCAAAGGTGTGGACTTTCTGTCTGCATGAATGGTGACCATCAGTCAGGTTGTTGTTATTCCGGAAAAAACAGGCTATATTTGAGCTGTTTAAAGCGCGGAAAATGAGTTGCTTGGTTCATTGGCTACCCTGCGGTTCCTTTGTCTGAGGTGATGAACCAAACCATGACCGTTCACCAGCCACACACCGGGTTGATCAAAAACCAGCCTGCTCCAAGTGACCGAAATATAAAAATAAAAAAGATATCACACATCCTGTCTTTTAAACCAAAAACCTTGGATCAACACACAAGGTGCTGAAATACAAACAGTAGTAACGACAGGGCTTGACCTTTCAACCAAAACATAAACCCATGAAAATTTTGAATGCTTCACAGATACGGAAAGTGGACGCCTACACCATTGAGAACGAGCCCATAGCTTCTATAGACCTGATGGAGCGTGCAGCAAAAAAGTGTTATGAGTGGATACGGCGCCACATGAAGAAAAAGCTTACCATCCGGGTCTTTTGTGGCATGGGCAATAATGGGGGCGATGGATTGGCGATCGCGAGGATGCTTGCCGGCACAGGACACAAAGTGCATGTATATAAGGTGCTGCATGCTGACAACGCTTCGGATGATTTCCTGGTCAATGAAAAGCGGCTGGCAGGCTTGAAGAACCTGCATCTTGAGGAGTTGAATGACGGGAGGGATATGCCCTTGCTGGAGGGGAAGGACCTGGTGATAGATGCCTTGCTGGGGAGCGGGTTGACAAGGCCTTTGGAAGGGATCCTCGCAAAAGTGGTGCACCATATCAATGCCTCGGATGCTGTAGTGGTTGCCATAGACATTCCCACAGGCCTGTTTTGTGAGGACAACCGGCAGAATGACTCCGGAAATATTATTCGTGCTGACTACACCCTTAGTTTTCAGTTTCCAAGACTGGCTTTTATGTTCCCTTCCAACGAGAAGTACCTCGGGTCATGGTACCTTATTGATATTGGGCTTCATCCGGAGGGTGTCAGGTCTGAGGAGAGCAAAAATCATTTTCTGCAGGCTTCGGATATCCGGACGATCTATCGTCCGCGACGCAAGTTTTCGCATAAAGGCCACTACGGGCATGCATACCTGATGGCTGGCAGCAGGGGCAAGGTGGGGGCAGCAGTGCTATCTGCCAGGGCGGCTATACGCACCGGGACCGGATTATTGACCGTTCAGCTTCCCCAGTGTGGGTACGAAGTCATTCAAACGGCTGTCCCGGAAGCCATGTGTGTGGCGGATGAACATCCGCACTTTGTGTCGGAGGTGGCTGACCTTGAGGGGTTCAATGCTGTCGGGGTAGGTCCCGGGCTGGGCTTGCACGAGCAAACAGCACGTGCCCTGAAACTGCTGATACAGAACTCCACCGTGCCCATGGTGCTTGATGCGGATGCCCTCAATATCTTATCGGAAAACCTCACCTGGTGCGGCTTTTTGCCAAAAGGGTCTGTATTCACACCACACCCGGGCGAGTTTGACCGTGTTGCCGGAAAAACCACCGATGACCATGACAGGCTGGATAAAGCCCTGGAGATGGCACACCGCTTTCAGGTCTATGTGGTGCTGAAAGGCGCCCATACCGCGATCGTTTGTCCGGATGGCCGTTGCTTCTTCAACTCCACCGGCAATCCCGGGATGGCCACAGGAGGAACTGGCGACGTACTCACAGGCATGATCCTGGGCTGGCTGTCGCAAAACTATTCGACATTGCACAGCTGCATCCTCGGCGTGTACCTGCATGGACGGGCCGGAGATCTGGCTGCCAACGCCAAGGGGTACGAAGGGCTCACAGCCGGTGACATCATCGAAAAGATCCCTAAAGCCATCAAAACAACCATGCAATATTAACTTGGATTGACCGACAGAGGATCTGGGACAGATGCTCATGCGGCAGTTAGTCACCATCCATGAAAACCCGTTACAAAAACATGCTTCCATCCCGGGCCCCGTGTCTATGATACAGGGTGATAAAGGTCCATTTTGTCAATATGACGCGGTGCTGCGTAAAAATTCCAGGGCCGGATGAAAAAGTGCACCTAAACAAAACCGGCATTTTGGTGTTAAGAGAGAGGCGAATTAAAGATACATAAGAAAATATACAATACCATGGGAACCACCACAACCAAAAAGAAAGCGGTCAAAGAACTTGTTGAGACCCAAGCCTTCACACCTGAAAGTGTTGATCCGGAAACGTTTAAGGAGTGGTATCGCTTGATGGTGCTGGGCCGTAAGCTGGACGACAAGGCGCCGAATTACCTCAAGCAGGCTTTGGGATGGTCCTATCATGCACCCTATGCAGGCCATGATGGGATCCAGCTTGCCATCGGACAGGTCTTCAACCGGCAGACAGACCATTTATTCCCTTACTACCGTGATATGCTTACTGCTTTATCGGCCGGCATCACCGCCGAGGAGATACTGCTCAATGGCCTTTCCAAAGCCACCGATATGGCCAGTGGGGGACGCCATATGTCGAACCACTTTGCCAAGCCTGAATGGAACATCCACAATGTTTCATCATCGACGGGCAACCACACCCTTCATGCCGTCGGGGTGGCCCGTGCCATGAAGCGGTATGGCCACAAGGGGGTTGCCATCAGCTCCCAGGGCGAGTCGTCGGTATCGGAGGGCTATGTCTACGAGGCCATCAACGGGGCCAGCAACGAGAAGCTGCCCGTCATCTTTGTCTTCCAGGACAACGGATACGGTATTTCCGTTCCCAAAAAGGACCAGACGGCCAACCGCAAGGCGGCCGACAATTTCCGGGGATTCAAGAACCTGCGTATCATACACTGCGACGGCAAGGACGTGCTGAGTTCCATGAATGCCATGCACGAAGCCAAGAAACATGTGCTGGAGACCGGCGAGCCGGTCATTGTGCACGCCAGCGTGGTACGCATCGGGTCGCACTCCAACAGCGACCGTCACGACCTCTACCGCGACGAGCGGGAGCTGCATTGCGTGAAGGCGCACGACCCCATGGGCAAGATCCAGAAACTCCTGCTGAACAACAAGATCTATAAGCAGGAAGAGCTCGACGCCATCGATAAAGAGGTGGCAAAAGAGATTGCCGGGGCGCACAAAAAGGTGATGAAAGCCCCGGATCCCGATCCTGCCTCCATATACGACCATGTTATTCCTGAGCCGCATGTCCCCGAAAAATACCCTGATGGGACCCATGACGGGAGAGGGGAGAAGAAGAAGCTGATCACAGCCTTGAATGAAACGTTGAAAGCGGAGTTCCGTCACAATCCCGATACGTTTATCTGGGGACAGGACGTGGCCTACAAGGAGAAGGGCGGCATTTTCAATGTTACCAAGGGAATGCAGAAAGAGTTCGGCATTGAACGTGTCTTCAATGCTCCCATTGCGGAAGATTACATTGTGGGTACAGCCAACGGGATGAGCCGGTTTAACGAGAAGATACGGTTAGTGATAGAAGGGGCTGAGTTTGCCGACTATTTCTGGCCTGCCATGGAGCAATATGTGGAGATGACGCACGACTACTGGCGGAGCAACGGGAAGTTCGCTCCCAACGTCACCATCCGGCTGGCCTCGGGAGGGTACATAGGCGGGGGACTTTACCATTCCCAGACCACCGAAGGGGCCCTGACCGCGTTTCCCGGTATCCGGGTGGTGTACCCGTCGTTTGCCGACGATGCGGCAGGCCTGCTGCGCACATCGATGCGGTCAAGGGGACCCACCTTGTTCCTGGAGCCGAAGGCACTCTACAACGCCAAAGCTGCCGAAACACCGGTACCCGACGATTTTGAAGTGCCTTTCGGAAAAGCCCGCATACGTCGTAAGGGCAATGACCTATCCATCATTACCTACGGCAATACGACCCATTTGAGCATCCAGGCGGCCGGGGCCATCAAAGAAGAAACCGGCAAAGAGGTGGAGGTGGTTGATATCCGCTCCCTGATACCCCTCGACAGCGAAACCATCCTGCAATCGGTTAAAAAGACAAGCAGGGCGCTTGTCGTGCATGAAGACAAGGTGTTCGCCGGGTTTGGCGGGGAACTGGCATCACAGATCACCGAACGCGGATTTGAGTATCTCGATGCACCGGTGAAACGGGTCGGGTCAACGTTCACCCCCGTTGGGTTCCACAAGAACCTGGAACAGGCAATTCTTCCTTCGGCTGAAAAAATCAAGGATGCAGCATTGGAGTTGCTAAACTATTGACAGCCCTTTTCGTGGGAGAAGATCCGTAAACTGTTACACAGGATGAATGCAGTGCAACGGGTGGCCCCCGCTGTTATTAGTTTTCACGCATAACGTAGTCATCGTATTCTATTTCGAAACGCAGTTTGTGTTTCGATTCTTCCACCGCAAGGGCTTGAAACACCTTTTGCAGTTCTTTGTTTTCCGTGCTCTCTGCCAGCTTTGTATATAGCTTGAAAGCGGCTTTTTCGCGTTTCATGGCAAGCACCAGCGCATCGCGGTATTCCATGTCGTCAGTGGCTTTGGTGCGGACAACATAATCAGCGATCTTCAAATCGCGCACCTGTTCCACCTCCATGTCAAAGATCCCTTCGTCCTTGATCTTTTGCAGGCGTGCTTTATGGCCTACTTCTTCCCTTGCAAACTGCAGGAAGGTGGCATTCATTTCCTCGTTTTCCATTTTTTCGGCAAGGGAGGTGTAGAAGTCAACCGCCTCCTGTTCCGATTGCATCGCAAAATCGAGGATCTCATTAACAGAATTGAATGTATCCATGGTATCATTTTTTTATTTGGAAAATGCTTCTTTCCAGTTTTCTTCAAACATTTTGACCAGTGTGTCGCACCCGTAGTCAAATCGACGGGTGGGGTTATCTTTTTCGGTATATCTTAGTGTCGGCCTGGTATTGGTTTTAGGGCGCGATTCCAGCAGTCCTGCCACTTCGAGCATCACATCGGCCGGCGACGAATACGCGGTTTGCAGTCCTGCGATCCGGTGCAGTGTCTTAAGCTGCTCCACGCTTGTAGCCTCGACCGGGGAGGGCATCTCTGCGTTGAACTGTTGAATGAACTTGTTGGTATTGGTAAAGCTTCCGCCTGTTTCTACCGGGAGGGAGGCGGGAAGGATCAGGTCAGAGGCTTTCGCTGTTTCGCTCATGAACAGATCCTGGACCGCCAGGAAGTCAACCTTTTGTAATACAGCTGCAACTTCTTCCTTGTTCAGGGCACAGCCAATAGGGTCTTCGCCAAAGATGAACGCATTTTTGATGCTGCCGTTTTGCAGCAGTCCCCATTGGTCCTGGTTCACTTCGGCGGGTATGCCGGTGCATTCCCAGTAAGATTGCAGGCGCTCCACGTTGGAGATATCCGCCATGGGCGATCCCCCGGGAATGAATCCGGCGCACGCACCCATGTCGTACAACCCCTGTGCATTGTTTTTTTCCTTGAGCGCCAGCAGTCCTGAGGCTCTTTTTCCCGATTTGCCTGTGATGAAACAAAGGTTATGCAATTCCTGGCACGTGTTGGCCGAGATGTGTTTTTCGGAACACAGGATCACGGCCTGTGCTTCCCTGGTAAACTGGCCGGCGAACCTTACCAGTTGTGCCGGTGTGCATCCGGCGGCAAGGATCAGGGAGTCGAAGTCTTCCTGAAGAACATGTTCCCTGTACGCTTCGAAGCCTTCGCAGTGGTCATCAATGTAAACCCTGTTTTCCAGTTTGTTGTGCAGTATGTAATGGATGGCGGCTTTAACGAAGGGATATGTCGCCTGGATCCTGGTCACCGTGCCGGCCTTGTGGGCCATGCTGCTGTCATCCCGGGTGGTGATCAGCTCCAGGGGGATCTGGTCCCTGACATGAGTGCTGAAGGCGTAAAAGCTGGCGACCCCATGTTCCGTATTGATATCACTGTCGAGCACATACAATGTTTTGGCTTTGCGAAGGAGTTCGACAGGGACGCTGAATTTGGCGTTGTCCATATATCCCGATCCCCGGTCCATGTAATGGAAGCTGCTCACGTTGTTGGTTTTTACACCAGCCCTGGCCAGCTTCTGTACCAGGTACATCTCTTCGTTGGTAAGGCGGGCACCGATATAAAAACCGTTTTCTTCGGGAGTGCATGCCTCCATTCTTTCGCGCAGGATATCGTATGCCGTGTCAAAGGAAACCGGCTTGAACGTTCCGTTTTCTCTCAGCATCGGGGTAGTGACCCGCGATGCGTCATTCATATAATGGTAGCCGAACTTGGGAAAGCGGCAAATGCTTCCGTCTTTGTTTACCAACCCGTTATATCCGGTGGTGCGCGCCACAAACCCCCCTTTGTGGTGCAGTTTTATCGCACATCCCACAGAACAATAGGTACAGATGGTCTGGACGTTCTCCATGCGGACGGGCATGGTTTTGAACGGTACGTTCTCGGTGATGGCGCCGGTGGGACAGGTGTCTATACACAGTCCGCAGGCATCGCAATGGGTATCACGCAGCCGTCCGTCCATGCTCGGTGCCACATAGGTTTCGAAACCCCTGTTGACCAGTCCCAGGGCATTGGCCCCGTTGACCTCCGAACAGATCCGGATACAGCGTGAACAGAGGATGCATTTGTTGTTGTCTATCTCAATAAACGGGTGGTCAAAGTCAACCGCATGTTTTTTGTAATCACCGCCAAAACGTCTTTGCTCGGCCTGGTAATCGTTGGCGTACCGTTTCAGGTCGCACGTATGCAGCTCGGAACAGCCGCATTCGAGGCATCGATGTGTTTCCTGGCGGGCGGCTTCGTCGGTGTATCCCAGCTCAACTTCGTCGAAGTCGCTGCGCATTTGTGCTTCCAGGGTGGGCATCTCTTCGCGCGGCTGTTCGGGGAACAGCCCTTGGTAGTCCCCTTCCTGTTGTTTCTCGAAATGATCCTTTTTGCTCAGGAACTCCGGAATGGGGGGGGTCACCTTCTGGCCGCCCAGCCACTGGTTACAGCTCTGCGCTGCCAGTTTGCCCTGGGCGATCGCTTCAATGAGGGTAGCCGGTCCGGTGACCCCGTCGCCACAGGCAAAAACGCTTTCAATGGAGGTTTGCAACGTTTTAGGATCGGCGTCGATGTCGCCCCACTTGTTTAGCTTCAGGGGGGTCTCTGCGTGGCTGCTGATATCGTCGATAAAGTCAACGACCGTCTTTTGGCCGATGGCAGCCAGGATATAGTCAAGTTCAACGTCGAACTCGGATCCTTCAATTTTTACCGGTCGCCGTCTGCCGGAGGCATCGGGTTCGCCCAGTTCCATCCGTATGCATGTCAGCGACCGGAGGTTGCCTTTTTCGTCCTTGTTCACCTTTGCCGGGGCGGTAAGGAACATGTAGTTGATCCCTTCGATCTTTGATTCGTGGATCTCGATGGGGTTTGCCGGCATCTCCTTTTCGGTGCGTCTGTAGATGACGGTGACCTCTTCGGCCCCGCACCGCTTGGCCGTCCTGCAGCAGTCCATCGCCGTATTCCCGCCGCCGATAACGGCGACCCTTTTGCCGGCAAAGTCATATTTCTGGCCGGTCATCTCCATGTTTCGCAGGAAGTCGATCCCGGAGAAGATGTTGCCGGCGTCGTCGTTCTCGCAGCCGATGCCGGTGCCTTTCTGGGATCCGATGGCAAGGACGGTGGCGTGGAACGTGTCGCGCAGCGTTTCGTAGGTGAAGTTCCCGCCCAGCTTCTTGTTGTAGTTTATCTGGACGCCCAGTTTGGTTATCCCTTCGATCTCTTTTTCGATGACATCGTTGGGCAGCCGGTAGGGGGGGATGCCGTACCGGAGCATACCGCCTGCATGGGGGCTTGCCTCGAAGATCTCCGTGTGGTGCCCTTCGAGTGCCAGGTAGTACGCCGCGGTGAGTCCCCCGGGACCCGCACCGATGATCGCCACCTTTTTCCCGGTAGGCGGTTTCACACCGGGCATGTACCTGGTGTCGGAGTACAGGTCGATATCGGAGGTATACCGTTTCAGGTAGTCGATCCCAACACCCGCATCCTCCAGCAGGGTTCTCCGGCAAACCAGTTCGCAGGGACGCACACACACCCTGCCGCAGATAGCCGGGAGCGGGTTGGTTTGTTTGATGAGTTCGACCGCTTCGTGGTGTTTCCCTTTGCTGATCATGGAGATGTATCCCTGTACGTCTACGCCTGCGGGACATTCTTCGCGGCAGGGTGGGGTACAGTCGGCGTAATGGTTGCTTACCAAAAGTTCGAGGGCGAACTTGCGCGATTTTTCGACCCGTTCGTTGTTGGTCTCGATGCGCATCCCTTCGGCGACCTTTGTTGAACAGGCGGGCTGAAGGCCGCGCATTCCCTCCACTTCGACCACACAGAGGTAGCACGAAGAAAACGGCTCCAGCCTTTCGTCGTTGCAAAGCGTAGGGATCTCTATGTCAAGGCGGCGGGCCAGGTCCAGGATGGTTTCTCCTTTCTCTCCTTTAACGATCTGTTTGTTTATGATGATATTCAATGCGCTCATTTGGTATAACTGGTTGGTTGTTTGTGATATATATGTTTTGCGCGTGCGTCGTTGCCTTTGGATGCACCTTATTCGATATGGATGGCATCAAATTTACACCTGTTCAAACATGCCCCGCAACGGATGCAGGCATCCTGGAGGATATGGTGCACCTGCTTTTTCTCCCCTTCGATCGCATCTACAGGACAAGCTTTTGCACATGCCATGCACCCCGTACAGTTTTCGTCGATCACCGTGTAGGTGAGGAGCTTTTTGCAGCTTGTCGCCGGACATTTTTTATCGTTGATATGTGCCTCGTACTCATCGCGGAAGTACCGGATTGTGGTCAGTACGGGGTTTGGCGCCGTTTGGCCAAGGCCGCACAGTGAACTGTCTTTGATGATTTCAGCCAGTTCCTCCAGCATTTCGATGTCGCCCTCTTTCCCTTCTCCCTCGGTGATACGTGTGAGCGTTTCAAGCATCCGCAGCGTACCTATGCGGCAGAAGGTGCATTTGCCACAGCTCTCCTTTTGGGTAAAGTCGAGAAAGAATTTGGCGATATCAACCACGCACGTGGTTTCGTCCATCACCACCATGCCGCCGCTGCCCATGATCGCACCGGTGGCGTTCACCGAGTCGTAGTCGACCTGTGTATGGCTGAGGTGTTCGGGGATACATCCGCCCGAGGGACCGCCGAGCTGGACTGCTTTGAATTTTTTGTTGCCGGTGATCCCCCCGCCCAGGTTGTAAATGATGTCTTTGATGGTGATCCCCATGGGCACTTCCACAAGTCCCCCGTGATTGATCTTACCAGTCAGTGCAAACACCTTGGTACCTTTGCTCTTTTCGGTGCCGTAGCTGGCGTATTGTTCCGGACTGTTCCGTATGATCCACGGAATGTTGATGAAGGTTTCTACGTTATTGATGTTTGTCGGATGTTTCCACAGGCCGGCTTCGGCGGGAAACGGCGGGCGGCGCCGAGGCATGCCCCTGGAGCCTTCAATGGAGGCGATCAGGGCGGTTTCTTCCCCGCACACGAATGCCCCTGCCCCCTCTTTGATGATAATGTCAAAGTCAAAGTCCGGGATACCGAAGATCCCTTTTCCGAGATACCCTTTTTTCCTGGCCTGTTCGATGGCCAGGTTCAGCCGCTTTATGGCAAGGGGGTATTCGGCCCTGCAGTAGATGTATCCTTCGCTGGCGCCGATGGCATATCCGCAGATGATCATCCCTTCAAGCACCCCGTGGGGGTCGCCTTCGAGGATTGAACGGTCCATGAATGCCCCGGGGTCGCCCTCATCCGCATTGCATATGACATATTTCTTTTCGGACGGATTATTGCGGGCAAACTTCCATTTCATGCCGGTGGGGAACCCGCCGCCTCCCCGGCCACGCAGTCCCGAGTCCAATACATCCTGGATCACCTGTTCCGGAGGCACGTTCTGGGTTGCGATTTTCCTGATCGCCTGGTACCCGTCTTGCGATTCGTACTCTTCGATCGATTCGGGATCGATGTGCCCGCAGTTGCGCAGGCTGATCTTTACCTGGCCGTCGAAAAACTGCTGGTCTTTTGATGGGTATTTGTCCGATTGCACAATATATTCGGGGATAGGCGAAAACTTCTTGATGTGCTTGTCGATGATCTCATCTACCCGTACCACATTCACTTCGCCGTACATATAGGTGCCGCTGTCGTCGATGATCTCCACCAGGGGTTCGCGGTAGCACATGCCGATGCAGCTGGTCTTTTTCAACTCGTAGTCTAGCTTGTCGGCCTTCAGTATGCGTTCAAACTCGTTATAGGTCTTGGTGGCCCCGGCTGCGATGCCGCAGCTTCCGAGTCCCACGATCACTTTGGTTTTTCCCATTGTTGGCAATGCTTTTTTCGTGTTAGTTGTTTTCCCTGCGTTTTATTTCCCGTATGATCTTGACGGCTTCCCTGGGTGTTAGCTTGCCGTGGGTCTCTTCGCCGATCATCATGACCGGGGCGAGCGAACAGCATCCCAGGCAGGCAACCGTTTCAACGGTAAACAACCCATCGCCGGTGGTTTCACCGTCTTTGATCTGCAGTGTGTCGAGGATTTCATCGGTAATGGCTGTTACGTTCTGGACATGGCATGCTGTGCCATGGCACATTTTTACGATGTGTTTTCCTGCGGGGACAAGGCGGAACTGGGCATAAAACGTGGCGACACCATACATCTCGTTCAGGGGGAGCCCGGTGGCTTCATGGATTCTGGCAAACGCCTCTCCTGGAAGGTAACCGAAAATATCCTGGGTTCCCTGGAGCAGCGGAATAAGGTTCCCTTTTTTATCCCTGTACTTTTCAAGCAACGGGTCGAGCAGGGATAGGTTTACCTTGTCATCAACAAGGGCATCCTTTTTGGGTGGCTGGATTCGTTTTATTCGCATGGCATTAGGGCATATTGTTGGTTTCGTATCGAAAAATACATAAAAAAGACGATGGGGAACAACGGGAGAAAAAAATAAATTTTTTGTAAAAAAATTTGGTCAAATGAAAAATTATTATATAGACATCTCCCTTATCTATGGCCTTGGGGTAGTGGTTTTTGGGTGCTGCCTGTTATTTGGGGGCAGGCAGGGCTGGTGGTTTTTACACCTTGTAATGTATTGATTTTCTGTGAGAAGAAACGTTGAAGGATTGCCATGCAACCCGGTACGTGCTGTGTAAAAAACAACCAGGCTGCTGGGGTGGGGGCACTCCCGTTGCAGCCTGGTTGTTTTCCATTGTATGGTTTTGTTCAAAAAATAGCGGATGGGCATGTTATATTACGCCCTGGTCGATCATTGCGTCGGCCACTTTGATGAACCCGGCAATGTTGGCGCCTTTCACGTAGTTGATATAGCCGTCTTCTTCCTTGCCAAATTTTTTGCACGCTTCGTGAATGTTTTTCATGATCTGGTGCAGTTTCTCTTCCACTTCTTCGGCGGGCCAGCTAAGCATCATCGCATTCTGTGTCTGTTCCAGTCCGCTGGTTGACACGCCGCCTGCATTGGCTGCCTTGCCGGGGCCGTAAAGGATCCTGGCTTCCTGGATGATCTCCACTGCTTCGGGTGTACAGGGCATGTTGGCCCCTTCGGAAATGGCGATAACACCGTTCTTAACCAGGTTTTTGGCGTCTTCCACATCCAGTTCGTTTTGGATGGCACAAGGCATGGCGATGTCGACTTTCTGTTCCCATGGGCGCTTGCTTTCGAAGAACTGGGCATTGGGGAATTCGTAGGTATAGGGTTTTACGATATCCTGGTTGGAGGCGCGCAGTTCGAGCAGGTAGTCGATCTTTTCGCTGGACACGCCTTCAGGATCGTATACGTACCCGTCCGGGCCGCTGATGGTCACTACTTTGGCCCCCAGCTGGGTGGCCTTGGTGATGGCTCCCCATGAGACATTACCGAAGCCGGAGACGGCAATGGTTTTTCCTTTTATCGCTTCTCCTTTGGTCTTCAGCATTTCTTCAGCAAAGAATACGGCGCCGAAGCCGGTGGCTTCCGGCCGGATCAGGCTTCCGCCCCAGTTGCGTCCCTTGCCGGTGAAGGTCCCGGTATGCTCACCAATAAGTTTTTTGTACATGCCGTACATATACCCGATCTCACGGCCACCCACACCGATGTCGCCTGCTGGAATGTCGGTTTGCGGGCCGATATATTTATAGAGTTCGCTCATGAATGCCTGGCAGAAACGCATGATCTCGGCCTGTGACTTCCCTTTGGGATCAAAGTCGCTTCCCCCTTTGGCACCGCCCATGGGGAGCGTGGTCAGGCTGTTTTTGAAGATCTGTTCAAATCCCAGAAACTTCAGTCCGCTCAGCGTAACACTGGGGTGAAAGCGGCAGCCGCCCTTGTATGGACCGATCGCGTTATTAAACTGCACGCGGTATCCCCTGTTCACATTCACGTTCCCTTTGTCATCGACCCATTCCACCTTGAACGATATCACCCTGTCGGGTTCGGTAATGCGTTCAATGATGTTCGCAGCCTGGTATTTGGGATTTTCCGCAACCACATCGATGATGGTTTCCAGTACTTCCCTTACTGCCTGTAAGAACTCCTTTTCGCCCGGATTTTTTCGCTCCAGGTCTGACATTATCTTTTCTAAATTCATGATGCTTGGATTTAAAAAATGGTTATTTTGTTGTGCTGTTAATTAATTAGCAATTCATGGGCGAAATTAGCCCATATTTGTAAATAAAACAAACAAAACAGGGAAATTATTTTTCTGGTTTTAAAACGATTCCGGTTTTTTGGGTGCCGTCGATTTTGATGGTTACGGGGTGGGTAAAGCGGACGTGCCGGACAAGTTCATCTTCGTAGTCGGCTTTTTGTTTATTCAGAAAGTCCACATCATAATGGCCTTCATTCAGGAAGGGGTTGATGGTGAAATATCCAACGCGGAAGGAGGTCAGGTTTTGAAAAAAGTGGGTTCCCTGGCTGGGGTCGATCTGGAAGCCCTTCAGGCCGGATTCAACGATCAGCCTGGCTGCTGATATTTGTGCCCATTTCACCGGCACTCCCAGCCAGGGGTCGTTGGAGCCCCATCTTCCGGGGCCGACAAGAATATAGTTGAGGCCTTTTTCCCTGCACTGTTTGTTGATCCTGTCGATGACCACCGCGATCTCTTTGGTCCTGGCAGCATCGAATGATTCGGGCTTAACATAAACGACATCATGAATCCCTTCAATGATCCCGTTGCCTAGCGCGCTATGGCTGATGATGATGGCTTTTTCGGGATTACGGGTGTCTATCTTGACGCTGTTTTTCTCTTGTGTCTCGACCACGGGACGGATCTGAAGGAAATGGAACTGCCGTTTTTCACCTTTGAGCATGTCGAGGTTTACCGTGAACTCTATCTCCACCTGGTTATTCATCTCTTTGCGGCCTATATGTAAAAGGTCCTGCAATATCTCTGCAAGTGGAAAGGATTTGTGACGAAGGACATTGGCAAAGGTGATGATGCGGGTGCCATTCTCATAGAGCCCATCGCGAATGATCTGGTCTTCATAGTCAAACGTAGAGACTACATATTTCAGCGCAGATTCTCCTTTCAGCTGCCGGATGCGGGTTTTATGCAGATTGAGGGTTTCATCCACTGCCGGCCGAAACTTTTCCGGGTCCATGTCCAGGCTGTAAAACTCTTTCTGGCTGTCGCGAAGTGCTATATCTGTGTTGGAAAGCTGCAATGATTTTTCGGGATACCTGGGTGAAAAACGGAAGGAGATGCCTCCGTCAACAATCGTTTTTCCCAGGCCAAAAGCGATGTTGGCCACACCGTCACCGTATTTTTCAGGTCCAATGGGATAAAAATTAACCGACCGGGCAACGCCTGAAATGGTGGGATAGAACATCTTTCCGTAGGAACGTCCGGATACTTCCTGGATCACCACGGCCATTTTCTCTTCGTCAATTACGTTCGACGTGGCCTCTATGTACGACTTACTCTCCCTGAAAAATACGGAGGCATATACACTTTTGATGGCCTGGTCGAGCTGTTGGATGCGCACATGGCGTTCATGATGGTTGTTGGGGATCATGTAGGTGGAATACACACCTGCAAAGGGCTGGTAATGGCTATCTTCAAGCAAACTGGAAGACCTTACGGCAAGCGGGGATTTAAAGAAGTCGATGATCTCCTTTAAAAATGACCGCATACGCGAAGGGCTTTTACTGTGCACAAAGCGTTCAAGCACAGCCTCGTCACTCACATCCGACAGGGCAAAATCGTAGAGGTCGTTATCCTCCATGAATTCATCAAAGATGTCGGTACACAATACCACTGTCCGTGGAATGGTCACCGTCACATTTTCCCAGTGGTTCATGATCTTGTACCTGTTGATCACCGAGTCAATAAATGCCAGCCCGCGTGCCTTTCCGCCCAACTGGCCATCGCCCAGCCTTGTAAATACCGCATATTCATCAAGATGACTGGCAATAATGCCACGCCCTTTGGTGCGCCTGTAATTGGCAATGGTATCGATCAGGTAGCTTCGCACCTCCTCTATGTGGTCGAAGTCGTCCCGGCTTTTCCGTGCAAAGATGTTTGCAATGGAAAACAATGCCCTGGCTTTCAGCCAATGTGAAAAATGATTGTTTGTCACATGGTATTCAAGCACTTTAGGGTCGGCCTTGGCAATCTTTACCTGAAGGGAATGCAAATTGTTTGCCCTGCCCACCTCCATTCCTGTGTTGTGGTCTTTAAATACGAAATCTCCAAACCCATAATTTTCTTTGATGTAGTGTTTTAGTTCTATCAGCAGGGTTTTGGAATACTTATCGATAAAGCTGACATCAATTTCTTTGTTGATGGTGGCATCCCACTTTTCTGATGACTGCAGGAGGATGGGAATGTGCTGGTTCCTTTTTCGTATGTACTTGGCAAGTTTTACGCCCGCCTGGTCGTCCCTTTTCCCACCCTTTGCATAACTGATATCGGATATGATACCCAGGAGATTGTCCTTGTATTTGTTGTATAATGAAAGGGCCTCATCATAGGTTTTTGCAAGCAGTATCTTCGGACGGGCGCGCATCCTCAGGGTTTTGCGGTGCTCATTGAGTCCTTCCGTCATCAACTCATTGGTCTGATCAAAAATGACTTTATAGATGGTGGGAAGATAGGAGGAGTAGTAACGGACAGAGTCTTCGACCAGCAGGATGGCCTGCACCCCCACTTCCTCAATGTCGTGCTGGGCATTCATGCGGTCTTCCAGGAGTTTTATGATAGCAAGCAACAGGCCGGCATTGCCGAGCCAGCTGAAAACGTAGTCGATGGAACTCAGGTCTTCATTGCGCAATTTCATCGACACCTCCCTGCTGAAATGGGTCAGCACCACGATGGGGATTTTGGGGTGGCGTTCTTTTACCATCTTGGCCATCTCAAAACAATCGATCTCTCCCACGTTGAGCATGGTGATCACCAGGTCGAAGTGTTTGGCCTCCATCAGCCTGAAAGCCTCTTCCGATGAACTGGCCTGGGTAAACTGTGGTGGGTAACGCAGGTTCTTGGAGGTATATTCAAGAAATATCTTTTCGTTGATCCGCCCATCCTCCTCCAGCATGAAAGCATCATAGTTGCTGCAGATCAGAAGCACATTGATGATCCTCTTCTGCATCAGGTCCTGATAGGATATCTCCTTGAACTCATAGCTGTCGGTAGCGTACTTTTCGTCGTACCTGTATTTGATGATTGTATTCATTCCCGTATCACTTTCTTCTTGTTGTACCGCAGTTGCATCTGACAGTCTGGCGTCATGCCTCTTTCAAGGACCTGCAGCAGAAAGTCGTCTGCCATTTTCATTTTTCGTTTTCCCCATCGTTGGAGAAATAGATCAACGCATGGCGCTTCTTCCCGTCCATGATCACTTCCAGGGGCCGGTTAAAACGTACATGCCTCAGGAACTTTGTCTTGTTGACCAGTTTGGTCTCATTCAGCTTTTCCCAATTGATATAATCGATCAGGTCGTCGTGTTTCACGGAGAAATAGCCCACATTCATAGAGATTACATTATGGAAGAAATGTGATCCCAGCGAGGCATCCAATGGAAAGTCTTCCATGCTCATCTCCACGATGATTCGAGCATTGGATATCTGTGACCAGTTGACCGGAATACCGATGAACCGGTCGCGGGTGCCCCACCTGCCCGGGCCGACAAGGATGTACTTTCTGTCCTCCTTCACCATCAAGCTGTTTAACTTGTCAATCTCATCCTTTACCTTTTCTGTTTTGAGTTTGTCGAATTTGTCAAGGTCCACGTAGATCAAATCGTAAAGATCGGTGATTCGCCCATTGCCCATCCCATTTTCACTATAAAGAAGCAGCCGGTCGTTGTCTATCTTGTCGATGTTGATCTCGGTCTCAATGATATTTTTGATCAGTGGCTTGATCTGCAACAGGTAAAAGCCGGCACGGCCTTCCTTGTCCTTGTTCAGGTCGATGGCAAATTCGATCTCTATTGGCGTGCCCATTGATTCGGAGATGATATCGAGGATCACCTCTATGGTTTTGGCCAGGGGGATATAGTTGTATTTAAGGATATTGGCAAAGTTGACCACCCGTGGCCCGGGATCGGTGATGCCCGGAATGGTCCGTTCGCTGTTAAAATCATAAACAGAGGCACAGTGTTTCAGGGTACCGTGTTGTTCTGCCTTGTCAATCTCCAGCTTGGTCAGTCCGGCATCTTCACCTTCGAGAAGGTTCAAATCGTTTTTGGCCAGGTCAACAGCGTAGAAGTGGACCTGTGAGTTTTTAAACAATTCTTTCGGGGTATACATTTCCAGTTGGGGATGGATGGGGGAGAAGCGGTAGGTCTTCTCGCCTTCAACCACGTATTTGCCCAGGCCCACCGCAATGGATGCGAAGCCTTCGTCCGGCTTCATATAGGAGTATGGGTAAAAGTTGTATGACTGTGCCACCCCACTGATGTGGGGATAAAAGCATCCGTTGTATTCCTTGCCAACCACCTCCTGGATAATCACCGCCATCTTCTCTTCTTCGATCTTGTAGTTGACCGCTTTAAAATAGGATCGTGCAGTGGGTGAGAATATAGAAGCATAGACCAGCTTGATGGCGCTCATGACCTGTTCAAGCCGCACATTCAGGTCGGGATGGTTGTTCGGCAATAAAAATGTGTCAAAGATCCCGGCAAAAGGCTGCATCAGCGAGTCCTCAAATAGGCTGGAAGACCTTATCGCAAGAGGTTTATCTATGACCGACAGATAATTCTTCAGTCGTTTGCGCAGTGTTGGCGTTAAATGACCCGAAAGGAAAAGTGCCTTGATCTTATCATAATCCGTTTCGCTGTATATCTCATCGTACAGCTTGTTGTTTTGGATGAAGCGTTCAAATTCCTCGGTGCCGATGATGGAAGTTTTCGGTGTGCCGATGCGAATGTCAGGCACCAGCTCATTGAAGTTGAAGCTGTTGATGATCATGTTGATGAATGACAAGCCCCGGCCCTTGCCGCCAAGTGATCCGGGCGACATGCTTACCACATTGGTCTCGTCAAGAATGGCAGACTCCTCATAATTGATCACTTTGCCTTTCTGTTTATCATGGATGCACTGCTCAATAACATTGATCAGGTAATTGCGCAAACTGCCGGGCGACTCAAAATCTTCCACCTTGAGGGGTTTGATTCGCTTGGCGATTTGTATTTCCCCGCGGGCCATCAGCCAGTGAGAAAAGTGATCCTTCTTGGCATGATAAACCAGTGATTTTTCAGGAATGGTCCTCAGGTGTGTCTGGAACTCCTTCATGGAGCGTGCTACGGCAAGGTCGCGCCGTCCATCCTCATCCTTATAAATAAAATGACCAAAACCCAGGTAATAATTGATGAAGCTCTGCAGGTCCTGTTTCAGTGTCTCGGAGTTTTTGTTGATAAAGGTGCACTGCAGTTTATAGGCCTCATTTGCATTTTCCGGGTCGGAGCTTTGCAGGACGGCGGGCAGGTTGGGCACCATCTCCTTGGTATATTTCACCAGCTTCAAACCTGCTTCAGGGTCTATCACCCTGTCTTTCTCAAATTTGACATCCGAAATAAGGCACAGCAGGTTATCCCTGTACTTGTTAAACAAACTGACTGCTTCATTATAATTGGAAGCAAGGAGCACCTTGGGTCGTACACGCATCTTAAGCAGCTTGTACAGCTCGTCGGTGTTGACCTCCTCGATCAAATGTTGTGTCTGCTCTATGACGATGGAATAAAGAATGGGCAGGTACCGTGAATAATATTTGGCCGAGTCTTCCACCAAAAGGATCACCCGTACCATCCCGATGCGAATGTCGTTTTCCACATTCATCCTGTCTTCATTATACTTGACCATGGCAAGGAAAACCTTGGAGTCGCCGTTCCACACAAACACCTTGTCGATGGAGGTGATCGGTTTGGTGCCATCTTCGAACAGGGCAATGTCGGAGTTGTTGTTGAGCAGCATGAAGATGGGGATATTGTGGTAGATCTGTTTGATGATACGGCTCAACTGAATGGGGGTAGACTTTTCCACACCCATCATAACAATGACCAGGTCGAAATGCTTTTCCTGCAGCTTCTCAAGGGCTTCCTCAGGGGTAGAAACGCCGGTGATGCGGGGTGCTGAAGAAAGATTCAGCTGATAGTATTCGCCGGTGACCTGCTCAAAAAAGCGCCCCTCCTGTTCAATGATATAGGCATCGTAGAGGTTTGCCACCAGCAGGATCTCACGGACCTTGTATTGCATCAGGTCGTGGTATATGTCGCGGTCGGAATTATGTTTGTTAAGGAATTTTTGAAGCAGCTGACGGCTCATGGCTGCATGGGAACGCTCATGCTGAACCTCCACGGTTTCTTCCTCACGATTCGCAGACTGTTTGAGAAGATCTTTGCCGATCTGGGTGTTTAGGTGGCCTGTGATCAAACTGCTGAGATTATTGAGCAGATGGCGTTCTTCGATGAAAAACGGCCCCTCATCCTGTTCAGGGAACTCTTTCTGATAGAATATCTCCAGACATCCTTCTGTTCCGTCGATGGTTTCAAATGTTTTGCGTTGTGCCCACCTGGTCTCGATTAATCCTGCCTTGCTGACAAATGTTTTTTCTCCGTATTTTATTCGGGCAATCGCATCTTCAGGATGTTGCCACGCGGACGGAAGGATAAAGACGATCTTTTGAAGCATCTCATGGATCGGCTTCTCTTCCTTGAGGATGGCCGTGATCTTATGAATGGCACTCAGCTCCTTAAGTCGTTCTCTCTTTTCTGCCAACAGCTTCTTTATCTCCTCCTGGCTGATGGCAAGCGGCTGCTCAATATCTACCTTTTGCAGGTTGAGTTCAGTTAAACGGGAATCGCTACGTGCGTCTTTAGTCATTTACCGGTCAATTTTCGTATTCATGAAGATACAAAATAATACCCAAAAGTATAAATAATGCGCAATCTATACACATCCTTTTGTATCTGTTCCGCTATGGTTGCAAAGCCTGGCCGCCCGACATGCCGTTCCCGCACAAACCCAGGCCAACTTCCAATAACAAAAAAAATGACATATGCAAGAAAAATCGAAAAAAAATATCTTTTTTTTAAAAAATGGAGCGGAGAGTAAAATACGCTAACATTGTTTTTGTGAAACAACCATTATTATTCACTCATAAAACAATCAACAATGGATGCACAACTGAAAAAAATTATGGATTATGTAGTGGCCAAAAACCCGGCAGAAACGGCATTTCACCAGGCGGTAAAAGAGGTGGCTGAAACCATCATTCCTTTTTTGGAAGAGAATCCCAAATACAAAGCGGCAAAGGTTTTTGAGCGGATGATAGAGCCTGAGCGGGTGGTGATCTTCCGAATCCCCTGGATAGATGACCAGGGGGAGGTACAGATAAACCGCGGTTACCGTATTGAAATGAACAGTGCCATCGGGCCTTACAAGGGCGGAATGCGGTTTCACCCAACGGTGGACCTGGGGGTATTGAAATTTCTGGCCTTCGAGCAGGTGTTTAAGAACAGCCTTACCTCTTTGCCTCTTGGCGGCGGTAAAGGAGGAAGTGACTTTGACCCCAAAGGAAAATCAGATGTGGAGGTGATGCGGTTTTGCCAGAGCCTGATGACGGAGCTTTTCCGGCATATTGGTCCGGATACCGATGTCCCCGCCGGTGATATCGGTGTTGGGGGCCGGGAAGTGGGGTTCATGTACGGTCAGTACAAACGGATCCGAAATGAGTTTACCGGTGTATTTACCGGCAAGGGACTTGAATACGGGGGCAGCCTGATCCGCCCGGAGGCCACCGGTTACGGTACGGTATATTTTGCCCAGGAAATGCTTGCCACCATCAACGAGGAGATCAAAGGCAAGACAGTCGCCATCAGTGGTTCCGGCAATGTTGCACAGTTTGCCACCGAGAAGGTGATCGAACTGGGCGGCAAGGTGGTTACACTCTCTGACTCCAACGGCTATATTTACGACCAGGATGGCATAGATGCAGAAAGGTTGCATTATGTGAAAAACCTGAAAAATATCAAGCGCGGAAGAATCCGTGAGTATGCCGATGAGTTTGGATGCAAATATGTTGAAGGTGTTGCCCGGCCCTGGATGGAAAAATGCGATATAGCACTACCTTGTGCCACAGAAAATGAGCTGAACGAAGAGGAAGCCAAAGAACTGGTGAAAAACGGCTGTATTTGCGTATCGGAAGGTGCCAACATGCCTTCCACACCGGAAGCAGTGGAGGTATTCCTTGCCAATAAAATCCTTTACGGCCCTGGCAAAGCAGCCAATGCCGGCGGTGTTGCCACATCAGGCCTCGAGATGAGCCAGAACGCACTGCGCATGTCATGGACAAGGGAAGAGGTCGACCAGCGCCTCCATAACATCATGATCAATATCCATAAGACTTGCTCAGAGTTTGGAAAGGAAGGCGATTTCATCAATTATGTGAGAGGGGCCAACATAGGTGGCTTCGTTAAGGTTGCCGATGCGATGATCGCACAGGGTTACGTATAATATGCTTATTGCTACGCAAATGCAACGCGTATAAGGCAACCATTTCGCATCACAGAAATGCCCTGGCAATTATTGCTGAGGCATTTCCTTTTCCATAAAGGCCGCCGGTAAAACGGGGCGGCGTGGATGTGAACTGCCGGAAAGCCTCCATGATAAGTGCCGGATCACTGCCACAGAGCTTGTTGGTTCCTGCTTCTACAAGTTCTGTCCATTCTGTCTCTTTTCGAAGGGTGATGCACGGCTTTTTGAAAAAATACGCTTCTTTCTGCATGCCACCACTGTCGGTTATGACCAGCTGGCAATGCTGAAGGAGGTAAAGGACCTCCAGGTAACCCACCGGGTCGATGACCATGATGTTTCCGGAGAATGCAGGAAGGCCGGAACCGTCTGTTAATTTGCGCGTCCGCGGATGCATCGGAAGTACCACCGGGCATTGATCAGCCAAATCGTTCAGTCCCCTGATGATGTTCATCAGCTGTTTGTGCCGAGTGGTATTTTCCTCACGGTGAACGGTGGCAAGGGCAAATTTTTCCGGTAGTTCCACATGCCGGGGCCGTCTTGCTTTTTCCCTGAAAAGAAGGGTTGCATCGTACATGACGTCACCGCTATTGATCTTCTGGCATGGAAAAGCATCAAACCCTTCTTTCGACAAGTTCTTCATTGCTGCCGGTGTGGGACAGAACAGCAGTTGACTGACCCTGTCGGTAAGGATGCGGTTGATCTCCTCGGGCATGCGGGTGTTGAATGACCTCAATCCGGCTTCCACGTGTGCCAGGGGGATATGCAGCTTGGAAGCAGCCAGTGCACCGGCAAGCGTACTGTTGGTATCACCATATACCATCACCCAGTCCGGCTCTTCCTGAAGCAGGATGCGCTCAATCCCTTCCAGCATACGGCCTGTCATGGCCCCATGCGTCAGGCTGTGAATGTTCAGATGGTGATCCGGGCGGGGGATCCCCATCTGATCGAAAAATACCTGGCTCATGTTCTCGTCAAAGTGCTGCCCTGTATGCAGGATAACCTCCTGAAGATTGTTTTCACCCTCTATGGCCCTGCTTACCGGCGCCGCCTTGATGAACTGCGGCCGAGCACCGATCACCGTTACGATCTTTTTCATACCCCCCAAAGATATAAGATTTTAGCACGTCGAAGGGAGACCGTTCATTATTTTGCTATAAATTTGCGGAAAAGCAATGTGATGCGCATTTACCTTGTAGGATTCATGGGATGCGGGAAAAGTTCCCTGGGCAGACGCCTGGCAAAAAAACTGGAATACCCTTTCCTGGATCTAGATGCTGAGGTGGAAAAACAATCGGGACGAACCATCCCGGGACTTTTTGCCGAGAAAGGGGAAGAATACTTTCGCAAACTGGAGCAGGAGGTGTTGCATAAAACAACAGACCTTTCGCGTGCGGTGATCGCTACCGGTGGCGGCACACCTTATTATTTCGACAATATGGACTTTATGAACGGGCAAGGCGTGACGGTATACCTGAAGATGAGCCCGGTAAGCCTCAGCCACCGCCTGGAAAACTCCCGCAGGACGAGACCGGTCATTGAAGGCCATAAAGGCAAAGACCTGTACCAACTGGTTCGTAAAAAACTGGATGAACGTGAGCCCGTCTACATGCGTTCGCAGTGTATCATCAAAGGGGAATCAGCCAAACCGGATCAGATCATCTCACTGGTTTTCGGGACTTGAGTAGTGTGGATTGGCCGGGGAGCCGGTAAGGCTTATAAGGGCAATCAGTTCAATATGGGATCGGAAGGGTAGTTGGCCCATATAGCATAGTCATTGCCCATCTCTTTGAGCATATTGCTCCACAATTTTTCCGGATGACGCTCCATAACCGTTTCCAGGCTGCACTGGGTCACAACCCACGACTTTTCCACCATTTCCTGCTCCAGCTGTTTGGGCTCCCAGCCGGAATATCCGATAAAAAACCTTACTTCTTCAGGGGTCACCAGTTTCAGGCTGATTAACTCCATGAGCTTTTTTATTTCCCCGCCCCAGTATAGTCCCGTGATGATCTCAATGCTGCCCGGTACTTTGTCGCCCAGTGTGTGGACATAAAACAATCTTTCAGGATGAACCGGACCGCCAAGAAACAAAGGAAACTCATTGTCGGGAAACTCCTTCACCACCTGGTTCAGCTTCAGGTGGATGGGTTTATTCAGTATCAAACCAATGCTTCCCTCTTGAGCATTGTGCTCTACAAGCAATACCACACTGCGACCAAAATAAAAGTCGCGCAATGCCGGCTCGCTGATCAGCAGCTTTCCACTGGAGGGCTTATGTTGTTTACGTTCCATAACCAACCGATCAAGAAATTGATGGTCCCCTGTAAGGGATATTTCTTATTTTTGATGTGTTGTTCACCATTAGAACAACAAAAACTTTGCCAATGTTCAAATGGTAATCCAGGATCATCAACAAAGATACCGGGAGTTAAGGAAGGCATATCCTGTTTTCTCTTATAAGGGCTTTCATGTTCTTCAAAATCAGAACAATACAGAGGTAGCGTTTGAGTTCGAAGCCGGCGACCATTATGCCTTCAATCCCCGTCTGTATTTTGACTTTGGGAAAACCCGCAACCTGCTGTTTCAACAACCAGGTATAGAGCGCTTGTTGGTGTTTCATCTGGGCATGATTGAGATGCTCAGCTACTGGAAAGCCTTCTGTTCTCCGCGTATCCGAATAGAGCCCTATCTCTTGTCGGTTGAACAACAGACCTGGTGGAAAAAGTTGTTTCGTTATGGGCTGGGTGAATTTTTTTATACCAATGGCATTCCCATGCCCGGACCGGAAATGGTAGATTTTGAATTTCCCGATGCCTGTGGACCGTTGCCCGATAAAGATGTTTCGCCGGTTACCGGAGATGCCGGCACCGTGCTCGTCCCGGTTGGCGGTGGCAAAGACTCTGTGGTCAGCCTGGAGGTGCTGAAATGTTCGGGGTACAAGATTGTCCCTTTTGTGGTAAACCCGCGCGGTGCAACCAGTGAGGTTCTTGAAACCGCAGGCTTTTCTCCCCCTGAAGTCATCACGCTGAACCGGAAAATGGACCCCCTTTTGCTGGAACTTAACAAGCAAGGGTTTCTTAACGGACACACGCCATTTTCTGCCATGTTGGCATTCGTTTCTTTCTTTGCAGCGAAAAATGCGGCAATCAAGCACATAGCCCTCTCGAATGAATCGAGTGCCAGTGAACCTTCCATCCCCGGTACCAGGATAAACCACCAGTACAGCAAGTCGCTGGAATTCGAGAGGGACTTCAGGAGTTATGTGGCTGATCATGTTGACAGCCGGCACAGCTATTTCAGCCTTCTCAGGCCCCTGAACGAATTGCAGATAGCAGCCCTCTTTTCCCGTCAGAAAAAATACCACTCAAGGTTCAGGAGCTGCAATGTGGGCAGCAAACAAAACACATGGTGCGGCAAATGCGCCAAATGCCTCTTTACCTATGTGGTCCTGTCACCATTCCTCTCACCCGGAGCCCTGATGAATATATTTGGCAGGGATCTGTTCTCTGACACGGCATTGAAAGAAACGCTCAATGACCTGTGCGGGCTCAGTGATGCAAAACCATTTGAATGTGTCGGCACCATCGATGAGGTGAACATCGCCCTGGCCCATACCGTGAAGAACAGGTTAAACAACCACATGGGTTTGCCCCCACTTTTGTCGTATTATAAAGACAGCGAACGGTATCCCGAATACCAGGACAGGCCATTGGCTGAATATATCCGTAACTTTGATGCAGACCACTGTCTGGCACCCGGTTTTGAAAAACTTGTAAAAAGTGTATTAATGGATCCCGGCGGCATTGCAAACGGATGGTCCGGCGAACCCCAGCAACGGTACCCATGATTGAAAATCGATTTCAAGATCTTTTCAAAGGAAAACGTGTCGCGATTCTTGGCTTTGGCAAAGAAGGGCGATCAACCTGCGGTCGCTTAAAGCAATTCTTGCCGGATCAGGACCTGATCATTTGCGATCGCAACGGGTCGGTGCGCGAAACGATTGCTGCAGAGCGCTTAACTCCGGGAGATCAGTGGTTTCTCGGGCCGGAATATCTCCGCGGACTCACAAAAGCCGACATCATCATCAAATCGCCAGGCATCCCTTTTTCAGAGTTGTCAGGACTTGATCTTCCCGGTCGCATCACTTCGCAAACAGAACTATTCCTTGGGTTTTTCAGAAAACAGGTTATTGGGATAAGCGGCACAAAGGGAAAAAGTACCACTGCCAGCCTGCTGTATCACATTCTCAAAACAGCAGGACGCCCCGTGTTAATTGCCGGAAACATCGGAACACCTTGTTTTGAGTTGCTCGATGATATTGGGAGCGATACAGTGATCGTGTTTGAGATGAGCAGTCACCAGCTCCAGGGCATAAAGGTCTCCCCACGAGTTGCCGTGCTGCTGAACATCTTTGAAGAGCACCTGGACCATTACAGCTCTTTCGGAGAATACCAGCAGGCGAAGATGAACATCGTGAGATGGCAGGGTGCAGAAGATGTCTTCATTTACGATGCGGACAACCCGCACCTGCAATCGCTGGTATCCTCTGTTGATATGCCATCACGGACAATAACGCTCGGAGGCACTTGCCAGGGTTCGGGCATCATCTGCTGTTCCGGAGATGATATGGTTTATTCGGATGGACAGGAGCGGGTGTTGTTTCCCCGGATATGTAGAAACCGCATCATCCCCGGCCATCATAACCTGAAGAATATCGCTGCCGCGGTGGCTGCTGCCCTTGTATTGCAGGTCCCTGCAGACCATATTCCCGGGGCTGTTTCCACCTTCAGGGGATTGCCGCACCGCATGGAATATGTGGGCACTTTCAAAGGGATCCTTTTTTACAACGACTCGATTGCCACCATCCCGGAGGCCACCATGGCAGCAATAATGTCCTTCCCTGAAGCGGAAACCCTTATTCTTGGGGGTAAAGACCGCGGTGTAGACTACATCCCGCTGATCGACTTTCTTTCCAGGTCATCAGTGATGAACATTTTGTTTACCGGCGATGCGGGCGACCGGATGATCTCCATTGCAAAAGCCTGCAAAGGATTTGAAAAAAAGCGCCTTTTCCGTCCCGCATCTTTCGATGAGGCCGTGAAAAAGGCCATACAGCTTACCCGTGAGGGCAGGATCTGTTTGCTGTCGCCTGCTGCTGCCAGCTACGATACATTTAAAAACTTTGAAGAACGGGGCGAACGGTTTACATTTCTTGTTCAAAATGCCTGATCAGTGCCTCCGGATTATTTACTGATCTCATCAGCCACTGGAGCAAGATCTCTGTTTTTTCCCCCTTGCTGAGTTCCCACCCGCGAATTGTTTCCCTGATCTTTGGTGTGAGATGGTAAAGGCATATGGCAACCGATACGGAGATATTAAAGCTTTCGGTGAAGCCCACCATGGGAATCTTGATGAAGCTGTCGGCAAGGCTTTTTGCTTGCGGGGTCAGGCCTTTCATCTCGGTACCGAAGACCAGCGCTGTCTTTTGGTTTACGGGCAACGCTTCCAGCAGGCAGTCGTCCTGGTGGGGCGATGCGGCAACGATGCGGTAACCGCTCTTTCTCAGATGGGACAAGCATGTTGTGGTATTGTTTGCCAGCTTGTTATACTTGTAAAGGCTCAGCCACTTTGATGAACCCAGGGCCACGTCGGGGTTGATCTCATAAACGTTTTGATTTTCGATGATATGGACATCCTGGATGCCGAAACAATCGCATGAGCGAAGCACGGCGCTGGCATTCTGCGATTGGTAGATATCCTCCATCACCACACAGAGATGGCGTGTCCGCCTGTCCAGTACTGTCTGCATCTTTTCAAACCGCTGTGTTGTCACATATTCCGAAAGATATTGTATCAATCGTTTTTTACGGGGGGGTCGCATTTCCAGGCAAATTAATGGTTATAAGGTTTTTTAGGCTCATTCATTGCTTTGGATCACCATTCCCGCCAGGCGGTATAATATCCTTGAGGAGATGATCCCGTCCATAGGGGTGGGGCCTGTTTCCACAAGGTCGCCGCCGATAAAACGCTTTCCGGCATTGAAGGCGGTTTCCAGCAAACAGAAGGCCATGTTGAATGAAAGTCCCCCGGGAACAGGTGTGCCGGTGCCCGGACAATATGATGGTTCGAGACCGTCCACATCAAAGCTGATATAAATATTGTCGGGAAGCTTGTCGACGATATCATGGCATATTTCCGCCCACACTTCTCCTTCATAGAGTCGCTGATGGAGGTCGTGGTCAAAAAAGGTCTTTACTTTTTTATGATGATGCGAAATTGCTTTCACCTCTTCGTTGCATAACTCCCTGATGCCGACCTGTACGATCTGTGAGATGCCTTCTGTTTCCAGCGCCTGGTCCATCACAGAAGCATGGGAGTGGGAGAAGCCCTGGTATGTTTTACGCATGTCCGCATGGGCATCGATCTGAAGGATGCCAAAGTTGTCATCCTGTTTGGCAAGGGCCCGTATCAGGCCTGTAGAAATGCTGTGATCCCCCCCGACCAAAAAAGGGAGCTGGCCGTTTTCCAGGTACTGCAGGCACCTCATCTCCAAATCAAGGATCAGGGCATTGCAAGCCTGGTTTACTATATTCAGAAGTTCCTTTATATCACGGTTTTCTTCAGGTATCCTGCCGGATTCCAAAAACCGGATGACCTTTTTGGCCTGCCTTCGTAACTCTTTGTTCCGGTTGACCATGGCAGGGTCAATATTTTCCATGGCCATGCCCCTTTTCCATGCATTGGGGACAACAGGGTCATAAAGATCAATCTGAAAAGAGTTCTGAAAAATGGCATGCGGCCCTCCGGATGTCCCGCAAAGATTGGATGTTGTGACATCCCACGGCACGGGGATGAACACCAGCCTGGATTCAGAAACATCGAAAGGCAGCCCAAAGATGTTGTTGGAAGTGTTGCCAACAGCACTGGGGTCAAAATCGTTCAATTTGTCTGTTTTACCCATACAATAATGATTGCTGATGATTAACGGCCTGATTGAATGTATAACAGTGTATGGTGCAATATAAAAAAACCCCGGATTGATTCCGGGGTTTAAAGGCAAAAAAATCGAAGCGCTTACTTCACCATGTCAGCGAGTTCAGCGCCTGCTTTGAATTTAACAACTTTTTTGGCGGGGATCATGATCTCTTTCCCGCTCTGAGGGTTTCTTCCTTTGCGTGCATCCCTTTTCGAAACAGAGAAAGAACCGAATCCGACGAGAGCAACCCGGTCACCTTTTTTCAATGATTTTGTTGTCGCACCAATAAATGCGTCTAAGGCCCTTTTGGCATCTGCTTTTGTCAAGTTTGCTTCTGATGCAATGGCATCAATGAGTTCTGCTTTGTTCATTTTTTCGATTTTTTGGTTAGAAAATAGAGTTAAATGCTTCCATTAACTAATGCAAATATAGGTCATTTCCCATAAAATGCAAGCCCAAAGCGGAAAATATGTGAAATTGTTGATAAAATTGAGGATTTTGTTAATAACTTCGACCGAAAACCCCCATTTTATTGACTTCTTGAGATGATGATTCAGGATTGGTGTTGGGAGGCAGGGGAATAAAACTGCATACCTCTGAGCAGTTCGCCGGTCTGCATGCGCTTTTTCCCTGCTATTTGCAGTTGCAGCACCTTCACAAAGCCATCAGGGGTGGCGAAGTGCAAAAACGTTTTATTGTCGGTGATCAAGGTTCCCGGGCGGAGGTCGTGCTTTGCAGTTTTTGGTCTGGCCTCGAAGACCTTCATGCTGGTGTATTGTCCTTTTGTTGTCTCCACTTCACAGAAGGCGCCCGGGTGGGGACTGAGTCCGTGGATATGGTTGACAACATCCCGGCAGGGCTTGTCCCACTCGATCCGGCGATCTTCCTTGTATATTTTCGGTGCCTTGTGCAACTTTTCCGGATCATCGGTGATGCTTTCCTGCCTTATTGGTGTAACGGTACCTTTGGCGATTGCTTCGATGGTTTGGAGCACCAGCTCCGCACCTGCTATTTTTACTTTTTCTTCCAGGCTGCCCGCGGTTTCGTATTCCTGTAGCGGGATTATTTTTCTGAAAAGTATATTCCCCGTATCTAATTTGTTGTCTATCAGGAAGGTGGTCACGCCTGTTTCCTTTTCACCATTGATGATGACCCGGTTGATGGGTGCTGCACCCCGGTAGTCGGGCAGGAGGGAGGCATGCAGATTAAAGGTGCCTTTTGCTGGCAGTGACCAGACTGCTTCGGGCAGCATACGGAAGGCCACCACCACCTGAATATCGGGCTTGAGTGCTTCAAGTGCCCTGATAAAGCTGGGTGTTTTCAGGATTTCGGGCTGGTATACCGGGATATTGTTTTCGAGGGCATACTGTTTGACCGGTGATCGCCGGACCTTTCTCCCGCGGCCCGCAGGCCGGTCAGGTGCTGTGACAGCGGCTACCACCTTATACCCATTTTCGTTAATGGCCTGGAGCATGTGGGATGCCAGTCCGGGTGTTCCCATAAAAACGATGCGCATGTCCATTGGCGGCATAGTATATATTTGGTTGAATCTCCGAAAAGACAGCCCCTTTTGCTTTACTGTGCCTGGCATTTGGCACCTGGCATGATGCGGGGCGTTTGGTTACTGCAGATCGCCCGGCTCATCCCCTCCCAGATCTGTTAGATGTTGAAAAGCTGCCATTTGAATGGCTGCGGCAGCAGCTTCGACACCTTTGTTTCCGTGTTTGCCGCCGGCACGGTCACGCGCTTGTTCAAAAGTATCGGTGGTTAACACGCCAAATATGACAGGCGTAAGGGTTTCCAGGCCCAGGTTCATACAGCCATGCGCCACCGCCTGGGCAATGAATTCAAAATGCCGGGTCTCACCCTGTATAACACAGCCAAGGCAGATAACGGCATCCAATGTCGTTGAATGGATCATCATGGCTGCGCCCTGGGGAAGCTCATAACTTCCGGGCACCCTTTGCACAGCAATATCCTCTTCCGCAACACCTTGTTCGACAAGTGTATTGACAGCCCCTTCCAGCAAAGCATCGGTAACCTCCCTGTTCCAGTTGGCAACCACAATGCCAATGCGCATGCCGTGACCACCAGGAAACGACTGGTCCTCCAATGAAGAAAGGTTTTTTTGTTTGGCCGCCATACTCCTGAAGTGTTGGAAATAAACAGTTATCGAAAGGAAAAACGATCGGCAGGGGTCATTTGCTTGCTTTCGCCCGTGCTATATATTTTTCTATATCACGGCCCTCATTGCTGTCAGGATATTCCCTGTCGATCCTCCGGTAACGTGCCAGGGCTTCTTCATAATCGCCAGTGTATTCATACAACAGACCGGCCTTAAGCAGAAAAACCGGGGTGGTGAGGTTATTGGGCTCGTAGCGGTAAGCGCGACGATAATACCTGGCAGCACGATCCAGGTCGCCCATATCCCAGTATGCATCGCCCATGGCACCATAGGCCATGGCTCCAAGAAGCTGGTCACGCTTGCGAAAACGATCCAGGTGCTCAATGCCTTCCTCATACTCCTCAAGCATAATGAGGCTGATACCGGCATAGTAGCGGGCGAGGTTGGCGGCCTTGGTCATTCGATAGTCCGAAAGGATATCCAGAAAGCCAGGGTATTCTCCATCGCCTTCCAGGGCCAGCTCAAAATCTCCCTGCTCAAAATATTTTTCTGCCATGAACATCTCTGCCAGGCCTTCTTTTTCCCTGGGCTCCAAAATGAAACGGGTATAACCGATATAGCCGGCAATGAGGATCACAATGATGGCCACAGTATATACAATGGTGTTCTGATTACGCTCGATAAACTGCTCCGACTTGCTGAGGGCCGTCTCTACCGCTACAATATTCCTGTCGTCTTCCTTCTTCTTTTTCTTTTTTGCCATGTGAATGTATTTTAGGCTGCAAAATTACATTAATTTTGTTTGCCACAATGGTTTTTGCTGTTTTTTTTACCCCTCTCATACCATAGCAAAGGGGACTTCGTTTTCTTTTTATATGTCAATGTTGCACGTATGAATTATGTTCGTTTTTTGATCGTTTTTTTCTCATTACTGATGACGGCTACCACTTTCTGGTCTTGCCGTGATGATGGATTTGACAGCGACCCATCGATAAAACTGACGTTCTCACAAGATTCATTATTGTTCGATACGGTGTTTACCACGCTTGGGTCAGCCACCCGCTCATTCAAGGTGTACAATACGCACCACAGGCGGGTACGCCTCTCTTCCGTGTCGCTGGCTGGTGCCAGCCAGTCCTTTTACCGCATGAACGTTGACGGACATTCAGGAACGGCACTGTATGACATTGAGATTGAAGCAAATGACAGCCTGCATGTGTTTGTGGAGGTCACCGTGGATCCTGTCAACCAGCAACTGCCGCTGACAATTGTTGACAGTGTCGTTTTCAACACCAACGGCAACATACAGGATGTGAAACTGGTTGCATGGGGGCAGGATGCCAATTTCATCCATCCGAACTACACAGACCCCAACGGGGTGGAGTATCACATCATTGTCGAGGATACCGAGTGGACTTCTGAATTGCCTTACGTGGTTTATGGTTTGGCAGTGGTGGCACCTGATGTGACTTTGCGGGTGGAAGAGGGCGCCAGGATACACTTCCACAATAATGCCAGCCTGGTCTTTTTGCAGCGCTCCAGCCTGAAGGTGGAGGGGACGGCTGAGCATCCGGTGATCTTCCAGGGGGACCGGCTCGAGTCATTTTACCGCAATCAGCCCGGACAATGGGGCCGGATATGGTTAACGGCAACCAGTAAAGACCATGTCATAGACCATGCCATCATAAAAAACGGCACTGTCGGGTTGCATGTTGACACACTGGGCAGCGCCACAGATCCCACCTTGCGTATCAGGAACAGCGAGATCAGGAACAAGAGCCTGGCGGGCCTGTTTGCGCAAGGTTCACATGTGGTGGCAGAGAACCTTCTTGTTGCCAATTGCGGTGAACATGCACTCCTTTTGGCACTTGGAGGACATTATGATTTCAGGCATACCACCATTGCCAATTACTACAGGACAGACATCAGAAACACCGCATCCGTGCTCTTCAACAATTATTATGAGGATGTTGACGGGATCATCCGGGTACGCCCTTTTGAACAGCTGTATTTTGGGAACACCATTGTGTATGGGAACAATCAGGAGGAGATCGCTTTTGACCTGTATGAAGGGACGAGTGAGGAGTTTACCTTTGATCACTGCCTGATCCGTACCGGGATGGATACATCCTCACCGAACTTTATCAGCACGCTGGTTAACCAAAACCCTTTATTCTATGACACCCACTTCCATGACTTCCGGCTCACGGAAGATTCGCCCGCCATCGGGGCCGGCAATCCGGACATTGCCATGGAGATCCCCTATGACCTGGCGGGAAACGACCGGACGGAACGCACGGATATTGGTGCATTGCAGTACGTGCCTATTGAGGAAGAAGAGTAATTAGTATTTAGTATTTAGTAATTAGTGTTATAATTCTGTAGTTATATCGATACTAATTACTGATTACTAAATACCTCTTTAATACGTGTTCCGATGTCCGCTGGTGAGTCCACCACATGCACTCCGCATTCTTTGAGTATGGCTTTTTTGGCATCTGCCGTGTCGTCCTTGCCACCGATAATGGCTCCTGCGTGACCCATTGTGCGTCCCTTGGGTGCAGTGGCTCCTGCAATGAAGCCCACAACCGGCTTGGTGCCATGGTCGCGGATGTAACGGGCAGCTTCGGCCTCCATCCCTCCACCGATCTCACCGATCAGGATGATGCCCTTGGTTTCGGAGTCCATCATCAGCAACTCCACCGCCTCTTTCATGGTTGTCCCGGGAATGGGGTCACCGCCGATGCCGATGCATGTTGATTGCCCCAAACCGACCTTGGTGACCTGGTCAACGGCCTCGTATGTGAGGGTTCCCGAACGTGACACAATGCCTATTGAACCTTTTTTGTGAATAAAGCCCGGCATGATACCCACCTTGGCCTCTTCCGGCGTGATCACACCCGGACAATTCGGACCAATTAAGCGTACTGACCTGCCTTTCAGGTATTCCTTGATCATGAGCATGTCTTGCACAGGAATGCCTTCAGTGATACACACGATCACTTCAATGCCGGCCTCGGCCGCTTCAATGATAGCATCTGTCGCAAATGCAGGGGGGACAAAAATAACACTTACATTGGCTCCGGCCTGTTTTACCGCTTCCTCCACGCTGTTGAACACCGGCCTGTCCAGATGCTGCTGTCCACCCTTGCCTGGCGTTACACCACCCACCACATTGGTGCC